>JANOFJ010000212.1:0-33032 GCA_031413595.1 Novosphingobium sp. | reverse complement strand
TCGACATATTTCATGTCGAACTGGGTGACTGGCATGTCCGAGCGCGGATCGCGGTAGAGCGGCACCAGCTGCGCCAGCGGGCGATCACCGATCACGACGCCGGCGGCATGAGTGGAACTGTTGCGCGGCAGTCCTTCAAGCTGCATCGCCAGATCGACCAGCCGCTTCACCTCGTCGTCATTGTCATATTCACGGCGGAATTCGGCTACGCCGTTCAGCGTGCGCGGCAGGTCCCACTGGTCGGTCGGGTGGTTGGGCACCATCTTGCACAACCGGTCGACCTGGCCATAGCTCATCTGCAGGATCCGGCCGGTATCGCGCAGCACTGCGCGCGCCTTAAGTTTGCCGAAGGTGATGATCTGGGCGACGTGATCGTGACCATATTTGGCCTGGACATAGCGGATCTCCTCGCCGCGACGGGTTTCGCAGAAATCGATATCGAAATCCGGCATCGAAACGCGTTCTGGATTGAGGAAACGTTCGAACAGCAGCCCCAGTTTGAGCGGATCGAGATCGGTGATGGTCAGCGCCCAGGCAACCACGCTGCCCGCCCCCGAGCCGCGCCCCGGCCCGACCGGGATGTCGTTATCCTTGGCCCATTTGATGAAATCGGCGACGATCAAGAAATAGCCGCCGAAGCCCATGCCGTTGATGACGTCGATCTCAAACTCGAGCCGGTCGATATAGACCTGCCGTTCCTCGGTGGTCAGCTCTGCATAAGGGGCAAGCCGCGCTTCAAGCCCGGCGCGGGCATCTTCGGCCATCATCCGCGCTTCGCCTTCTTGATCACCTGCCAAGCTTGGCAGGATCGGCTGGCGCTTAGGCGGCGAGAACGCACAGCGCTGCGCGATCACCAGCGTATTGGCGGTGGCCTCGGGCAGATCGGCGAAGATCTCGAGCATCATCGGGGCGGATTTGACGAAGGCCTCGCGGCTCGATCGCGGGCGATCGGCGGCGTCGATATGAGTCGAATTGGCGATGCACATGATCGCATCATGCGCGGCGAAGAAATGCGGATCGGCAAAGTTGGCCGGATTGGTGGCGACCAGCGGCAGATCGCGCAGATAGGCCAGCGTCAACAGCAGCTCTTCCGCTGCTTCCTCCACCGCATCGCCTCGCCGGGCAAGCTCGATATACAGCCGGCCAGGGAACAATGCTTCCAGCTTTTCGCAATAGACGTCGGCGGCATCGATCTTGCCGTCTGCCAGCAGCCGCGCCAAGGCGCCCTCCCCGGCCGCCGTCAGCGCGATCAGCCCATCCGAATGGCCGGTCAGGCAATCAAGCGTGACGTGGGGATCAAGCTCAAGCGGCCGGTCCAGATGAGCCGCGCTGACCAGATGGCACAGGTTCTGCCAGCCGGCCTCATTCTGCGCATAAAGCCCCAGCCAGTCGATCGGCTCGCCTGGCGCCCGCTGCACCGCCAGCATCGTGCCGATGATCGGCTGGATACCCATCTCGCGCGCCGACGCAGTGAAGGGTATCGAGCCATACAGCCCGTTGCGGTCGGTGATGGCGATGGCAGGAAAACCGCGTTCCTTGGCGAGCTTGGCGATCGCCTTGGGATCAATCGCTCCGTCGAGCATCGTATAGCTCGAAAAAACGCGCAAGGGGACAAAGGGAGCAAAAGCCATCCCGGCAGGCTAACTGCTAGGCGGCGATTCGGGCAGTCCGAAATGCCGCTTTTTCCACCGGGTCAAAGCAGTTTTTCAATATCCTTGGCCATATCGGCCGGCTTGTCGGTGGGGGCATAGCGGCGGACCACCTTGCCATCGCGGCCGACCAGGAATTTGGTGAAGTTCCACTTGACCGCGCGCGAGCCGAGCAGGCCGGGCGCTTCCTTCTTGAGCCAGTCATACAGCGGCGGCGTACCCGCGCCATTGACGTCGATCTTGTCCATCAGCGGGAACGAGACGTCATATTTCAGGCTGCAGAAATTGGCGATTTCCTCGGCATTGCCGGGCTCCTGCGCGCCGAACTGGTTGCAGGGGAAGGCCAGCACCTCAAATCCCTGGTCGCCATATTGCTTGAACAGCGCCTCCAACCCCTCATACTGGGGGGTGAAACCGCATTTGCTGGCGGTGTTGACGATCAGCAGGACTTTCCCCGCCTTGTCGGCAAGGGATATTTCTTCGCCGTTCGGCAGCTTGGCGGTGAAATCGGCGATAGTGTTCATTCCAGCACTCCTTCATGCAAGCGGACCACGCGGTCCATCGATTTTGCCAGACGTTCATTGTGGGTTGCGACCAGCGCCGCGCTGCCTTCGCCGCGGACCAGCTTGATGAACTCGCCCAGCACCTTGTCGGCGGTGGCTTCATCGAGGTTGCCGGTCGGCTCGTCGGCCAGCACCAGCTCAGGCTTGTTGGCGAGCGCCCGGGCCACCGCGACGCGCTGCTGCTCGCCGCCGGACAGCTGACTGGGACGGTGACTGAGACGCTCACCAAGCCCCAGCGCATCGAGCAATTCGCGCGCGCGCACGTCTCCTGCCGCATGGGTAATCCCGGCCACCAGCTGGGGCAGGATGACATTTTCGATCGCGGTGAAATCAGGCAGCAGATGGTGGAACTGATAGACGAACCCGATGTGATCGCGGCGCAGCGTGGTTCGCTCATCGCCCGAAAGCGTCGAGGCGTCTTTGCCGGCAATTTCGATCTTGCCGCCGAACCCGCCCTCAAGCAGGCCGATGGCTTGCAGCATGGTCGATTTGCCCGAACCGGAAGGGCCGAGCAAGGCGACGATCTCGCCCGGACGCACCGTCAGATTGCAGCCGCGCAGCACGTCGATCCGCACGCCGCCCTGCTCGAAACTGCGGGTCAGGCCAGTCAGTCTGACGACATCATTCATAGCGCAGCACCTGAACCGGATCGGTGCTCGCCGCTTTCATGGCCGGATAGAGCGTTGCCAGGAAACTGAAGACCAGCGCCATCACGCTGATCACCACGATCTCTGCCGGATCGCTGCGGCTGGGCAGCTCAGCCAGAAAGCGGATCGAGGGATCCCACAGGTTCTGGCCGGTGATGATTTCTACGCCGCGTACGATCGACTGGCGGAAGAACAGAAAGATGAAGCCCAGTGCCAGCCCCGCCACAGTCCCCAGCATGCCGATAATGAAGCCGGTGGTAACGAATATCTTGAGCAGGCTTTTGCGCGTCGCGCCCATGGTCCGCAGGATCGCAATGTCCCGGGTCTTGGCGCGGACCAGCATGATCAATGACGAGAGAATGTTGAACACTGCCACCAGCACGATGATCGACAGCACCACGAACATCGCCACACGCTCCACCGCCAAGGCCTCGAACAGGCTGGCGTTGATCGTCTTCCAATCGGTCACCACCGCTTGTCCTGCCAGCTTCTGCGCCAGCGGGGCGAGCGTTTCGGAGACGGTATCGGGATCGGTGGTCTTGACCTCGATCATGCCGACCGAATCCCCGGTCAGCATCAGGGTCTGCGCATCGGCCATTGGCATGACGACGAAGGATTCGTCATAATCGTAGATGCCAACCTCGAAGATCGCCGAGACGTGGTAGGCAATCTGGCGCGGGACCGTGCCGAACGGCGTCGCCCGGCCCTGCGGATTGATGATGGTGATCGAATCGCCGACCCGCGCGCCCAGGTTTTCCGCCAGCCGTGCGCCAATCGCGACATTGCCGGCGCCGGGTTGGAGTTCGGCGAGATTGCCGGCCTTTTTCTTGCCTTCCAACTTCTTGATGTCTTCGGCCAGATTGCCGCGCACCAGGATCGCTTCGACCCTGCCGTTGAAGCTGGTCAGCAGCGGCTGCTCGATCAGCGGCGAGGCACTGACGACGCCGGGCGTGGCCTTCACCTCTTGCAACACGGACTGCCAGTTCTCGAGCCGCCCGCCATAGGCCTGGATGATCGCATGACCGTTCAGCCCGACGATCTTGTCGAGCAGTTCGGCACGGAAACCGTTCATCACGCTCATCACGATCACCAGCGCCGCAACGCCCAGCATCACCGCAGCCAGACTGATCCCGGCGACCAGCGCAATGAATCCCTCACTGCGCCCAGGCATCATATAGCGCTTGGCGATAGTCCATTCGAAAGGGGAGAGGATCAAGCGGTGTTCCCGGCAGCGTGGTGGTCGCGCCGGATGTAGGGTCCGGCGGGCTTGCTGGCAATGGGGGTGCGATCCCCTTGCTTTCGCAGCCGACACGCTCCAAAGGCGCTGCGACAGGGCTTACCACTGGCCGGGCGCATCCTTCTATGAACCTTACCCATCCGTTCTTTGATCCCGATGGTGACAAGCTGCGCGAAGAGTGCGGTGTGTTTGGCGTGATCGGCATGCCCAATGCAGCCGTGACGGTCGCGCTGGGCCTCCATGCCCTGCAACACCGCGGCCAGGAAGCGGTCGGCATCACCAGCTATGACGGGACCGAGTTCTATTCGCGCCGCGGGCTTGGCCATGTTGCCGAGAATTTTTCGAGCAGCGCGGCGCTGGCCGAATTGCCGGGCGAAATGGCAGTTGGCCATGTTCGCTATTCGACCACCGGGGGCGCGGGACTGCGCAATGTCCAGCCGCTGTTCGCTGATCTTGCCCGCGGCGGCTTTGCAATTGCCCATAATGGCAATATTTCCAACGCGCTCCACCTCAAGCACGAGCTGGTGAACAAGGGCGCGATCTTCCAGTCGACCTCTGACACCGAGGTGATCATCCACCTGATCGCCACCAGCCGCTATCCCACGCTGCTTGACCGGTTCGTCGATGCGCTGCGGATGGTCGAGGGAGCCTATTCGCTGATCTGCACCACGCCCAAGCGGATGATAGCCTGCCGCGACCCGCTGGGGATCCGGCCACTGGTGATGGGTCAGATCGGCGATGCCATCGTCTTTGCCAGTGAAACGGTGGCGCTTGATGTGGTCGGCGCGACCTTCATTCGCGAGATCGAGCCGGGCGAGCTGGTCGAGGTGCGCCAGGACGGCCGGATTACCAGCCACCGCCCGTTTGGCTCACCCAGCCCGCGTCCCTGCATTTTCGAACATGTCTATTTCAGCCGGCCGGATTCGGTGATGGGCGGCAAATCGGTTTACGCGGTGCGCAAGCAAATCGGGATCGAACTGGCCAAGGAAGCCGGGATCGAGGCCGATCTGATCGTGCCGGTGCCCGATAGCGGCGTGCCTGCTGCAATCGGTTATGCCCAGCAATCGGGCATTCCGTTCGAACTGGGTATCATCCGCTCGCACTATGTCGGACGCACCTTCATTCAGCCGTCGGACGGCGCGCGCCATTCCAGCGTAAAGCGCAAGCACAATGCCAACCGCGCAATTGTCGAGGGCAAGCGCGTTATCCTGATCGACGATTCGATCGTACGCGGCACCACCAGTCTCCAGATCGTGCAAATGATGCGCGATGCCGGCGCGGCTGAGGTGCATATGCGGATCGCCAGCCCGCCTTACGAGTATAGCTGCTTCTACGGGGTCGACACGCCCGAACGCAGCAAGCTGCTCGCCGCGCAGATGGACGTTGCGGCGATGGCCAAATTCATCGAGGCGGACAGCCTTGCGTTCCTGTCGATCGACGGACTCTATCGCGCCGTCGGCGAAAGCAGCCGCAACAATGCCTGCCCGCAGCACTGCGATGCCTGCTTCACCGGTGAATATCCTACAAAACTGACCGATATGCTTGATCGCGACGAAGAAGCGCCGCAGCTGTCGCTAGCGGTAAACAAGGTCGCCTGATGCGCTTTGACGGCCAGGTCGCGCTCGTCACCGGGGCGAGCCGCGGGATCGGTGCGGCCACTGCCGAGGCGCTGGCCGCAGCCGGCGCGCATGTTGTGCTGACCGGCCGTGACAGCAGGGCGCTGGAAGCGGTCGAGGAGCGGATTTTCGCGAGCGGCGGCCATGCAACGATCGCCCCGGTCGAGCTGGCCGAACCCGATGGGATCGCGCGGCTTGCCAGCGCAATCGCGGGGCGCTGGAACCAGCTCGATATCCTGGTCCATTGCGCCGCAGTCCTGCCGCAACTGTCGTCTGTCGGCGACATCGATTCCGCCAGCCTCGGCAAGGCGCTGACTATTAACGTTTTGGCCACCCAGGCGCTGATCGCCAATTTCGATCCGTTGCTGCGCAAGAGTCCCGATGCGCGTTTCATCATGCTGACCACCAGCGTCGCATCCCAGCCGCGCGCCTTCTGGGGCGCCTATGCCGCGAGCAAGGCGGCGGCCGAGGTGCTGGTTGATTGCTACGCCCAGGAAGTGCGCAATATCGCCAAGTTGCGCGTTGCGATTGTCGATCCCGGCGCGACCCGCACGGCGATGCGGGCGCGGGCCTATCCGGGCGAAGATCCAGCCTCGGTCAAGCCGCCAGAGGTGGTCGCGGCGCGGATAGTTGCCATTCTTGGTGAACAGTTCGCCAGCCCGTACCGCGAATCTGTTAACCTTTCTTCATAAGCCCTGCTCAACCCAGTCGGTCCATACTCTGCAAAGCTTGGGGGCAAGTTGAATTTGGCAATCAGGAGGGACTCAAGTCATGAACGCTTTGATGGTCGGCACGCGTGATCCATATCTTCTTGCCGCCCAAGAAGATCGCAGTGCGCCCCGCACGCGTCTCGCCATTCCCGGAACCATGCGGGTTTCGGGCGGACGCGGCTTCCAGACAGTGGTGCACGATCTTTCGCTGAGCGGCTTCTGCTCGGCTGCGGTCAACCGGGTGCATCCCGGCACGGTCTGCTGGCTGACGCTTCCCGGGCTTGAAGCCCTGCAGGCCGAAGTCATCTGGTGGGACAACAGCCTGGTTGGCTGCGCCTTTGACAATCTGCTCAGCCCGATCGTGCACGAAACGATCCTGACCCGCTGGCATGGCAACACGGTTTACCGGCCAATATCCTGAAATGTGATGCGAGAAAGCGCTGAATCGAAACCCGGTTCAGCGCTTGATCCCCGTCTCAGCGCTTAATAAGCGTGACCTGGGCGACATCGATTCCGCCGCCGCGGAAGCCGCCTTCGCAATACATCAGGTAAAACCGCCAGAGCGCCACAAAGCGCCGATCGAAGCCGGCGGGGAGCCGTCCTTCGTCCACCGCGTGATCGAAGTTTTCGCGCCAGGCTTTGAGCGTTTCGGCATAATCGAGGCCGAAACTGGCCGGGTCGGTCCATTCGAGCCCGCGGGCCGCAGCCAGCTTGCGGAATTTCTCCTCGCTGACCAGCATCCCGCCCGGAAAAACATAGGCCTGGATGAAATCCGGGCTGGCGGCATAGGCCGGGAACAGATCTTCGCGGATTGCGATATACTGGATCGCCGCGCGCCCACCCGGGGCCAGATTGCGGGCGATGCAATCGAAGAAGTCCGGCCAATATTCCTCGCCCACCGCTTCGACCATCTCGACACTGACGACCGCGTCATACTGCCCGGCAACATCGCGGTAGTCCTGCTTGCGAAAGTCGATGCAGGCGGGCTGGCGTTCGCGCGCCCAGGCCAGTTGCTCGTCCGACAGGCTAATCGCGGTTACCGCCATGCCTTGCGCTGCCAGGTGACCGGAAAGGCTGCCCCAACCACAGCCGATTTCCAGCACAGCCGAAGCTCTGGCTACGCGCTGGGCGATCGAATCGATCTTGCGCTGCTGCGCCGTCTCCAGGGTTTGCGCCGCGCTATCGAAGCGCGCGCTCGAATAGTTCATTCCGGGATCCAGCCAGGCGGCGTAGAAATCGTTGCCGAGGTCGTAATGGGCATGGACATTGCGCCGCGCGCCGGCACGGGTGTTGCGGTGCCAGCGGTGAAACCGCCGCGCCAGCCAGCGCCATGGCCCATGGGAGCGGCCAGTATTACCCAGTGCGCTGGCATTGGCCATCAGTACCGCGAACATCGAAACCGGATCGGGACTGGACCATTCGCCTTGCTCCCAGCCCTGATAGCCGCCGATCGAACCGCTGGTCGCGAGCCGCAATAGACCGCGCCAGTTATGGACATGGAGCAGAGCATCGAAGCCAGCCGCGCGTCCGCCCAGCATCCGGGTGGTTCCATCGGGCAATGTCGCGGTGATCGAGCCGCTTTCCAGCCCGCGCTCAAGCCGGTCGAGAATGCGGTGGAAGCCCCCCGAAAAGATATGCGAGAGCCATTGCGGGCCAGTGCCGATCCACTGACCTTGTGTGACGAGCTGAGCTCCCCTCGCCGGTGCCTGCGCGTTCATGGGATGATATATGGACCCTGCGCCAAGCCGGGGCAATCCGGCCGAGCGCGCTATCGTCCTATTTTTTTGGTTTGAGCGTGACCGAGAATTGATCCGCGGTCAGCGGGTTCATGAAACGCTGGTCGCGCAGAATGATGCGATCCGCGTGCAGTTCGGCCACCGGCATGCGGGACCAGAACAGGAACGCCCGAGCTGGTGCGTCAACTGCGGCCAAACCGGCAATCCGCGGGTCGTCCATGCCGATTTTCTTGGGCAGATCGACCCGGCGCAGCGCGCCGAACAACGAATAGTTGATGCTGCCATAGCCATCTTCGCCGCGCCACAGCACCTCTCGCCGCCAGAACGCAAATGGCACCGCATTGGCCACCGCAATCCGGGGGTAAGGCTCGTCACTGCGGACCCAGCTTGCCGCCCGTGCGCTGATCCCCAAGTTTAGCGCAACATAGCCCAACACGCCCAGTAGCGCGACTCGCGCCGGTCGGCTCCAGTTGACCGAAGGCATCCGTTCCCGCCGCAGCGACAGCCAGATGCCCGCGCCCAACATTAGCAGGATCCAGATATCGATGATGAACAGCGTGTCGCCATAGAACCACTGGCTCGAGAAAGGCTCGAGCAAGCGGATGCCGTAATTGTTGAGCCAGTCGAACAGAGGGTGGGAAAGCGCGCCGATGTAGCACAGCGTCAGGAGCCAGCCGAAGCGCACCGGCAGTCGCCCTGCAGGCCGCTTGCCGCGCTTTTCCTGCCAGCGATCAAACCACCACAGGCCGGCCGCCAGCAGCAGCGGCAGCACCAGCAGCGCAATCGGGCCGTGGGTGATCCCGCGCCGCATGCTGAGCGATTCGATCCCGTAAATCGCGCATCCGGCGTCGATATCGGGCAAATTGGCCGCGATGATCAGCGCCGGCATGGCCAGCCCGGTCTTGCGCTTGAGCCCGGCCTGCCCAAGCGCGGCCCCGATCAGCGAATGGGTGAGATTATCCATCGGCGGTGAATTGGCAAGAAAACCTGCCAGACGCAAGCCGGTTGCCTGGCTGCGCGCGGCATGCAAAACACACGCGCGCTATGGCCGAACTTGCCCCACTCCCCAGCTCTGCCCCGAACCGGAGCGCCAGTATTGCGGGACTGTGCTGGCTTGGTTTCGCCGCGATAGCGGTGCCGGTTGCACAAGGCTGGACCCAGCAGCTGGACGAGGCGATCCTGATCGGCTTGCGCGGTGCGCCTTCAGCGCTGGATGGCCTGTTCGCCGCGATAACCCGGCTGGGCGGAAGCCCGCTGCGCATTGCCCTTATGATCGTTGGCAGCGTCACCCTGTTGCTGCTGCGACAAAGCCGCAGCGCGCTGTTTGTGTTGCTGGCGGTGTTCCCGGTCGGATTGATCAACCGCGAGATGAAGGGCCTGTTCGGCCGCGACCGGCCCAGTGTGGTCGATCATCTGGTCGACGCGGGTGGCCTCAGCTTCCCCAGCGGACACGCTTTCAGCGGAACGGCAGTCTATTTCGCGCTGGCGCTGGCCTTCCTGCCGCTGCTCGCGCCGGCTCGCCACCGCCTGGTAATCGCGGCCGCGCTCATCATCGGCGCGCTGATCAGCTTCAGCCGCGTCTGGCTGGGCGTGCATTACCCCAGCGACGTGCTGGCCGGATGGCTGGCCGCGATCGGCTGGGTGCTGGGCATGCATTTCCTCGTGATGCGGGGCGCAGCTTCGCCGAACTGAAGCGCGCCCTAAAGCTCAGGCCCATGCTCGGTAACGGTCCAGGTTTGCCCCTTGGCGAGCAGCTTGGCCAGATTAGGCTCCTTGCCGGCGCTGGCCTTGGCGCGCTCTTCGATTACGCCAGCCTCGTAGGTCGGGCGCGGATCGTCGTAGATCACGCCCAGCGCCATCGGAAAGGGTCCGAACGGCAGCTCGACCAGCATATGCGCGACCGAGCGGTTGGTAACCTCGTGGACGATAACGCCCGCCGCCTTCCAATCACCGTCCACCACATCGACCACCGTCAGCGTCAATGCCGCGGCATCCAGAGCAATCCCTTGCGTGCCGTTGTTGAACAGCATCGGCTCACCCTGCTTCAGCCAGAGCTGACCGGTGGCCGCGCCTGCCTTTTCGGTGAAGGCGCCGAACACGTCCTTGTTATAAACGATGCAGTTCTGGAAAATCTCGATGAAGGCCGCACCGCGATGCGCATGAGCGGCTTTGAGCACTTCGGGCAGGTTCTTCGAGACATCGATCCCGCGCGCCACAAACCGCGCGCCACTGCCCAGCGCATAGGCGCATGGCGAGGCCGGGCGATCGACCGAGCCGAGCGGGGTTGAAGGCGAGGTAGTGCCGACCCGGCTGGTGGGCGAATACTGCCCCTTGGTCAGCCCATAGATCTCGTTGTTAAACAGCATGATCTGGCAATCGAGATTGCGGCGCAGAATATGCATCGTGTGGTTGCCGCCGATCGACAGCGCATCGCCATCACCGGTGATGATCCACACATCAAGGTCTGGGTTGGCGAGCTTGATCCCGGTCGCAAACGCCGGCGCACGGCCGTGGATGGTGTGGAAGCCATAGCTTTCCATGTAATAGGGGAACCGGCTGGAGCAGCCGATGCCCGAAACGAACACGGTGTTGGCCGGATCAGCGCCAATCTCCGGCATGGTCCGCTGCACTGCTTTCAGGATCGCATAATCCCCGCAACCCGGGCACCAGCGGACCTCCTGATCGGTTTCCCAATCCTTGAGCGTGGTCTGGACGGCGATTTTGGTCATCTCGTTCATGGTGTCACCGCATCGATCGAGGGAAGTTGGGTATCATCGGCAGGCACTTCGCCGCCGACATGGCCGGCCAGCGCATCGACAATGGCGTGCTCAATCTCGGCAATCGTAAACGGCTGGCCGCTGGTCTTGGTCAATGGCTTGGCATCGACCAGATACTGATCGCGCAGCACGGTTTTGAACTGGCCGGTGTTCATTTCGGGAACGAGGATCTTGTCAAAGCCGCGCAGCAGATCGCCCAGATTGGCGGGCAGCGGCCAGATGTGGCGGACGTGGATGTGAGACACATCCTGCCCCTTGGCACGGGCACGGCGCACTGCCTGATGGATCGGGCCATAGGTGGAACCCCAGCCAACGATCGCGAGCTTGCCTGAAGTATTGCCAAGGCTCACTTCCTGCGCCGGGATGCTGTTGGCGATCCCGTCAATCTTGGCTTTGCGGGCATCGGTCTGGATCTGATGATTCTCGGGCGAGTAATCGATGTGGCCGGTATCGACCTGCTTCTCGATCCCGCCGATCCGGTGCATCAGGCCGGGCGTACCGGGCTTGATCCATGGGCGTTTCCCGTTGGCGTCACGCTTGAACGGCAGCAGATTGTCACCATCGTTCTTTTCGGTGAGGAAAGTCACCGGAAACGGGGTGAAGCTGGCCGGATCGGGGACCAGCCACGGCTCGGCCGCATTGGCGATATAGCCGTCGGTCAACAGGATCACCGGGGTCATATATTGCACCGCGATCCGGCAGGCCTCGATCGCCGCTTCAAACGCATCGGCCGGGCTGCTGGCCGAGATCACCGGCAGCGGCGCATCGCCATTGCGGCCATAGACTGCCTGATAGAGGTCCGATTGCTCGGTCTTGGTCGGCAGGCCAGTCGACGGCCCGCCGCGCTGCGAATTGACGATCACCAGCGGCAGTTCGGTAATGATCGCAAGGCCCATCGCCTCACCCTTCAGCGCGATGCCCGGGCCAGACGAGGAAGTGACACCCAGTTGGCCCGCATAAGACGCACCGATGGCAGAGGCGATCGCGGCGATTTCATCCTCGGCCTGAAAGGTCGTGACGCCAAATTCCTTGAGCCGCACCAGATGATGCAGGATCGCCGAGGCAGGCGTGATCGGATAGCCGCCGAAGAACATCTTCAGCCCCGCCAGCTGCGCACCCGCGACCAGCCCAAGGCTGACCGCTTCCGCGCCGGTGACCGTGCGATAAAGCCCGGGCTTGGATTCGACCGGATTGACGTGAACCTGCTTGATATGCCCGCCCAGCTCAGCCGTTTCGCCGTAAGCATGGCCCGCGTTAAGCGCCGCGATATTGGCCTCTGCCAGCACCGGGCTTTTGGCGAATTTGGCATTGAGCCAATCGATCAGCGGCTGCCGGTCGCGATCGAACATCCACAGCGCCAGCCCCAGCGTCCACATATTCTTGCAGCGCAGCGCCTCCTTGTTGCCAAGCCCGAATGGTTTGACCGATTCGAGCGTCAGCTCGCTGATGTCAAACGCCAGCACATCCCACTTGGCGAGGCTGCCATCGTCGATCGGGCTACCCTCATACTTGGCCTTTTCAAGATTGCGTTTGTTGAACTCGCCGGTGTCGACAATGATCAGTCCGCCTGGCTTGAGCGCGCCGACATTGGTTTTCAGCGCCGCCGGGTTCATCGCCACCAGCACATCGGGGGCGTCGCCCGCGGTATCGATCGCGGTCGAGCCGAAGTTGATCTGGAACGCCGATACGCCGAACAACGTGCCCTGCGGCGCGCGGATTTCAGCGGGAAAATCGGGGAAGGTGGCAAAGTCATTGCCCGAAAGCGCGGCAGACAGAGTGAACTGCCCGCCGGTCAGCTGCATCCCGTCACCCGAATCCCCGGCAAAACGGACCACGACGGTTTCTGGGCTGGAATTGCTTGCTTCGGGTTCCGCGAATTGCGTGGCCATGTAATGTCCTTGTCAGGCAGTAGGGCGTTACCGCGCCATTGTGCGGCTGGCCCTAGGCCTCTCCATTAATACCGTGCAATCAAGAAAATCTGTTGCCCGGCCAATTACCTCCCCAGCAAAGGAGCGAGGAGGCGACTAGTCAAGTGGCAATAGGCGACTTAACCTCTGCACCGACCTATCAAGATAGAGGATAACCCCGAAAAGATGAACGCTCCCCAAACCGAACATTTCGTGCGCGACGACGTTGCCGCGTTCCTCTCGTTCCTCAATGCGCCGGGTCGCCCAAGCTCCAGCAGCATGCCGCTGGCCGAAGCCCGGGCAGCCTATGGCGCGCTGCACAATCTGGCCGATGCGCCAGCGCGCGACCTTGCCGTCATCCGTGATCTCACTTGCCGCGGTCCGGGCGGCGATATCCGGCTCAGGTTGTATGATGCGCGCGAAGCCCGCGAACCAGGCCCGGCGATCATGTTTTTCCACGGCGGCGGTTTTGTGATCGGGGATCTGGAGACCCATCACAATTTTTGCACCGAGATCGCCGCGGAAATGGACTTGCCGGTGGTGGCGGTGGATTATCGCTGCGCGCCCGAGCACCCCTTCCCCGCCGCGCCCGACGATAGCGAAGCAGCATCGCGCTGGGTGGCGGGCAGCCCGGCTGCGTTGGGGCGCAAGATCACGGGCCTGATTCCAATGGGGGACAGCGCGGGCGGCAATCTGGCAATCGTCGTGGCCCAGTCGCTGGCGGATCGGCCCGCCGATGTGCCAGTGGTGATCCAGGTACCGATCTACCCGGCCACCGACGAGCGGCCCGATCATGTTTCGATGCTGTCATTCGGTGAAGGCTATCTGCTGACCAAAGACACGATGGACTGGTTCATGGACAGCTATGCCGCAGAGGCCGGCAATCCGCGCGCCTATCCGATCCATGGCAATCACGCCGTCGCCCCGCCAACCGTGCTGGTTACCGCCAGTCTCGATCCGATTCGCGACGGCGGGCGACTGTATAGCGCTCATCTGATCCAGGCCGGGGTGGATGTGGTGTTCATGGAAATGAAGGGCAGCATCCACGGCTTCACCACCATCCGCAAAGCGGTCCCCAGTGCGCAGGTGGATACTCACGCGATATTTGCGGCGATGAAGTTGATGTTGGAGCGGGTGAGCAGCTAAGGGCCAAAATCGCTGCACCCAACTTCACCCCGTCTCCTTTAGGGGAGGGGCAGCGCGACTTGGCAGCTCTGCTGCCTAGTCGCAGCGGGGTGGGGTCTCTCCTTCCACGCGGCATTGCGTGCAAGGAGAAACCCCACCCCAACCCCTCCCCTGAAGAGGAGGGGCTTAAGAGTTCGCCGGATCGAAATTTTCTCTAAAGGCATGACATGACCAAGGATTTTGACCACCTGCCCTACCGCCCCTGCGTTGGCGTCATGCTTGTCAACGGCGATGGCCATGCCTTTGTCGGCAAGCGGATCGACAATCGAGAAGGCGATTTCTGGCAGATGCCGCAAGGCGGGATCGACGACGGCGAGGCGTTGTACGACGCCGCCCTGCGCGAGCTGTGGGAGGAAACCGGGGTCGAGGCCGAACACGTCACCCTGCTCGCCCAGACCCGCGAAGAGCTGTTCTATGATCTGCCCGAGGAATTGGTCGGCAAGCTATGGAAGGGCCGCTATCGCGGCCAGCGGCAGCACTGGCTACTCGCCCGCTTTTCCGGCAGCGACGAACATATCCGGATCGACGCCCACGATCCGGCTGAGTTTTGCGAATGGAAATGGATCGCGCCGGCATTGCTGCCAGACTTGATAGTTCCGTTCAAGAAGCGGGTATATCGCTCTGTTCTGGAAGAGTTTCGGGAGCTGATTTGATCTTCCCGTCGTCCCCGGCTCGACCGGGGACCGCTGGCCTCGTCGATGCGAAGGCGGAATGATGAGGCCAGCGGTCCCGGATCAAGTCCGGGACGACGGCGTTCTCAATTCGGCGTCACCACCGGCTTGGCCTGCACTGCCTCGGCAGTAACAATCCGGGGCGCGGGGCCCTTGGCGATGGCGGCCGCGAGCTCCTTGCTCGCCTCGCAATCGCCGCCACAGATCTGCTGCAGCCGGGTGAGATTGCGGCGGGCTTTTTCGACTGCGCCCTTTTCGACCAGCGCTCTACCCTCACCGGCAATAGCCCAGGAATTGGCCGGATCCCGCTCCAGCACTTCGCGGTAATAATGCAGCGCCTTGCCTTGCAGACCTTGCCGGCGGGTTGCTTCGGCAAGATCGAGGTAAATCGCAACCTGGCCGGGCTGGACCGCCAGCGCCGCCTCATAGGCGTCGATCGCGGCATCGATCTGGCCGGCAGCCAGTGCCGCGCGGCCCTGTGCCACAAGAACCGTGGCGCGGGCATCAAGCGGGGCAGGCGCAGGCGCGCCATAGCCGACACTGGCCGTAACCGCCGCCAACAATGACAGCGCGAGGGCGGCGGGGGCATAACGCATTATCTGCTCCTTGAGGGTCGGCATCGCAGCTGTGATATCACGGCTTTTCGAGCCGCGCGAAGAAAAATCCGTCCGTCCCGTCGCGATACGGGGTGAGACGCATTCCTGCACAACGCGCCGTTCCGGCCGGAAGTTCCAATGGCACCGCGCGCCAACCGGGATGGCGGGCGAGGAATGCATCGATCTGGCCTGCGCCCTCGCCGTCGAGCAGCGAGCAGACCACATAGACCAGCCTGCCGCCCGGACGGACCAGCGCGGCGGCAATATCGAGCAGCCGGACCTGCAGCGCGACCAGCCGGGCGAGCTCCTTCTCATTGAGCCGCCAGCGCCCCTCAGGATTCCGTCGCCAGGTGCCGGTGCCCGAACAGGGTGCATCGATCAGCACCGCATCGGCCCCGGACTGCCAGCGGGCCAGCGCCACATTCTCGCGGCCCGGATCGAGCAGCAGCGTCTCGATGATCGCCACTCCGGCGCGGGTCGCGCGCGGATCAAGTCGCGCCAACCGGCCGCGATCGGTGTCGCAGGCCAGCAGCGCGCCGCGATTGTCCATCATCGCCGCCAGCGCGAGGGTCTTGCCCCCGGCCCCGGCGCACAGATCGACCACCGCTTCGCCGGGCCGGGCCGCCAACGCGAGGCAAGCCAGCTGCGAGCCGCTGTCCTGCACCTCGATCTGGCCCTCGGCATAGGCCGGCCAAGCCTCAACCTGTGTGCCAGAAGGGAAGCGCAAACCATTGGGCGCAATTGTTTCTTCGCCCGCAATCGGCAGCTCCAACGTCTCACGCGTGGCTTTGAGCGTGTTGACCCGGATATCGAGCGGCGCGCGGCCCAGCAGCGCGGCGGCTTCATCACCCGCGATGCCTGAGCGATCGAGCGCGGCTTGAAGCCAGCGCGGGGCGATCCCGGTAGTCGCGGGCGTCTCATCGGCAGCAATCGGCGCAGGCGCGTGGTTCGATCCATCGAACAGCGCGGCAAGTTGTGGATCATCGGCCGCCAGCCGCAGCATCGCGGCGCG
This sequence comes from Novosphingobium sp., assembly GCA_031413595.1. Taxonomy (GTDB): domain Bacteria; phylum Pseudomonadota; class Alphaproteobacteria; order Sphingomonadales; family Sphingomonadaceae; genus Novosphingobium. The sequence continues at coordinate 16,726 of JANOFJ010000212.1, read as the reverse complement.
GCCACTGGCAGGCACTTCGCTGCAAGCCCTGATCGCGCCATAGACCAGCTCGCGCACCGCGCGCCGGTCGCCGCTGCCGGCAAACCGCCGCGTCCGGAACCAATCGGCGATAATCCGGTCCGCCGGAGCACCCTGCGAACGCGCTGCCGCAATCACCAGGTCAAGGATCTCAATAGCGGCCTGAACGCGGGCGGAAGGGGTCATTGCTGGTGCTCGGGTTGCGCTGCGTGTCTCGACTTCGCTCGACACGAACGGAAATAGTTAGGAAACAAATCAAAAACATCCGTTCATCTCGAGCGAAGTCGAGACATACGCGCCTGATCAGCGCGAGGGATAATTCGGTGCCTCACGGGTGATCGTCACATCGTGGACATGGCTCTCGCGCAGGCCCGCGCCGGTGATCCGCACGAATTGCGCGTTGCTGCGCAAATCTTCGATAGTCGCCGAGCCGGTATAGCCCATCGCTGCCTTGATACCGCCGACCAGCTGGTGGACCACATCCTTGGCCGCGCCCTTGTAGGCGACCTGGCCCTCGATCCCTTCGGGAACCAGCTTGAGGCTGTCCTTGATTTCCTGCTGGAAATAGCGGTCCGCACTGCCGCGCGCCATCGCGCCGACCGAGCCCATGCCGCGGTAGCTCTTGTAGGCCCGGCCCTGATAGAGGAACGTCTCGCCCGGTGCTTCCTCGGTGCCGGCCAGCATCGAGCCGATCATGATGGTCGAGGCGCCAGCAGCAATCGCCTTGGCGGCGTCCCCTGAGGTGCGAAGACCCCCATCGGCGATGATCGGAATGCCGGCATCCGCTGCGGCGCGCGCCGCATCCATGATCGCGGTCAGCTGCGGCACGCCGACGCCTGCCACGATCCGTGTGGTGCAGATCGAGCCCGGCCCGATCCCGACTTTCACCGCATCGGCCCCGGCGTCGATCAACGCGCGGGTCGCTTCATAGGTGGCGACGTTACCGGCGATGACCTGGGCATTGTTGGACAGCTTCTTGACCCGTTCCACCGCCCTTGCAACGTCCTTGTTGTGGCCATGCGCGGTATCGATAATCACCACATCGCATTCTGCCGCGAGCAGCGCCTCGGTCCGCTCAAACCCCTTGTCACCCACGGTGGTTGCCGCAGCAACGCGCAGGCGGCCGGTTTCATCCTTGGTGGCATTGGGAAAATTGACGGCCTTTTCAATGTCTTTGACGGTGATCAGCCCGATGCAGTGAAACGCATCATCAACCACCAGCAGTTTTTCGATCCGGCGCTGGTGAAGCAGGCGGCGTGCTTCATCACCGCTCGAGCCCAGTTTGACCGTCGCCAGATCCTCATGCGTCATCAACTCGCGCACCGGCTGCGCCGGGTTGGCGGCAAAACGCACATCACGGTTGGTAAGGATACCGACCAGCTTGCCGCTGGCCTCAACCACCGGAATACCGCTGATCTTGTTGGCCAGCATGATCGCCTGCGCCTCGCCCAAAGTGGCATCGGGCGCAATGGTGATCGGATTGACCACCATCCCGCTTTCAAACCGCTTCACTGTTCGCACCGCAGCGCATTGTTCTTCAACGGTAAGATTGCGGTGCAGCACGCCGATCCCGCCCATCTGCGCCATGACAATCGCCATGTCCGCCTCGGTCACGGTATCCATCGCCGATGAAATCACCGGAATGTTGAGCGTAATGCTGCGCGTCAGAAACGTGCGGGTATCGGCCTGGGTCGGGAGGATATCGGACTCGGCCGGACGCAGCAGAACGTCATCAAAGGTAAGGCCGAGGGGGATATCCATATGCGCCACTTTTTGCTTTGGGAGGGAGATTCGTGGCGGCCCATGTAACCGCACCCGCCGCGGCGCACAAGGCGGGGGTTGTTTGGGGGTGGTGCTGCTGGATTTTCTGCTTTTGGTAGATGTCCGGCCAGGCAAGTTTGTGGGGTGGCTGCTTGTTTCCGCCCTATGTTTGGTCGACGTAATCGTTTGTCTCAAAGTTCCTCATCATTGCGGTTCCAATTGGGGCGTCAATCCAGCCGACCCAGCTATCGTCTCGATTGAGCACAGAACCCAAGGCAACATATGAAAGTCCTCGAGCCTCCATCTCAGAATCCGTTGCTGGCCCTTGGCGGCCTCGAATACGCCAACCGCTGTCTGGGTACTTATCGTCAGGCTGCCGCATTTCCGGCTCTTCGCGATAGATGAACTCGACCGGTTCGTGGCCATCGAGAACACAATCGTCGACAAAACACCTATCCCAATATTCCCTTTGCGATGACGTGGGTGGGGCCGCTTCAGGACAATGCCATAGAATTGCAAGAATATGATGACGCTCAAATACCAAAGAATCACCCAAACTGAGTGGTGAAGTCGGCTCAGAAGGTTGGTTATCAAGCACGCCACCTAACATATCACCATCCGCCCAGTTCACGATCACCCACATGCGCTCCACCCCCCATTTCTCAGTCTGATGCGGGTAGTCAAACATCAGTTTGACCACGTCTAATGCCTTGACTGCGGCAATTTCGTCTGGGGTGGGTAGAAAGAAGGTATAGCGCGATTCAGCCGCGATCGGTCGCGGATCGACCAAGTTGTAACTGGGTGCTGTCGTTGAACTCATCGGATGAGGCTACGTTCGTAAGAGCAGCAAGTACATAGCATCCCGACAGCTTTCAGCGTTTTACTTGGCGTATGGAAACTGCGGTAATTTGATCGAAACCAAAAATGCAAAACGTTGCCCTCCCCGCTATTTCACCACCACCGGCAGCTTCTTCACATCTCCAAACCACCGCACCAGCGCCACGTGAAACGCCACATCCTCGGCCGCGCCGCCCAGTTCGAGCGTCGGCCTCACTCCGTCGCTGGGGCGGTGGTAGTCGCCGTCGAAGAAGCGTTCCATCCGGGTGATATCGCCGTAGGCACTGCTGACCAGCACGGCGGGGACATCATGCTGGAGCAAGGCCCAGCCGTCCTGGCGGCGGACATAGGCGTTGGCGGCATCGCCCTCCACAATCTTGCGCTTCTGCGCTTTGGCCACTTTGGCGATCTGGGCGTCGAGCTGGGTCATGCCCTTGCCGACAATCCCCAGCGGCGTGCCGGCGGGCGCCAGCGCGTTGCTATCGATATTGAAGGCGGCGACGATCTTGCTTAGCGGCAACGGCGGGTTTTCCGCAAAGGCCAGCGCGCCCAGCAGGCCCAGCTCTTCGCCGGTGGTGGCGAGGAAATAGACGTCCCGATCAAGGGCTGGGCCTTTGGCCAACCGGCGCGCGATCTCGGTCAGCGAGGCGACCCCGCTGGCGTTGTCGATCGCCCCGTTGCAGACCAGATCCTCGGCGGGCGGAGAGGCACAGACCCCGAAATGATCCCAATGCGCGACCAGCAGCACCGCGCCTGCACCGGGCCGCCGTCCGGGCAGTTTGCCGATCAGATTATGGGTGCGGATCCGGGTTTCGCGGGTGGTTGCCTCCAGCGTTGCGACCAGATCCAGCACGCGCGGGACGAAAGCAGCGTCGTTTGCCGCCTTTTCCAGTGTAGTCACCGTCTGCCCGGTTGCGGCCAGCGCCCGGTTCAAACCCTCGGCAGTGATGAACCCCTCCAGATCGCCGCCGACCTCATCGCTTGACAGCGCATAGCCCGAGCGTTGCCGCCGGGCCGCAACATTCTCGAGGCTGCGGTCGCTGTCGAGTGCGGTCAGCACGGCCGAGGCCCCGGCTTTGAGCAGCGCATTCTGCCGCTCTGAATCCTCTTCGCCGGCATCGAGCAACAGCGCCACCCGGCCGGCAAGTTCCGCCCGCGCGGGTGCCGCCTGCCCCTTGCCAACAAACAGCACCGGCGCGTTTTCCACCAGGCTGCGCTTGCCCGAAGTCAGCATCAGCACGGAACCTGCGGGCAGATAGACGCGCCGTCCCTTGCGGCTGAACTGCGCCGCGCTGCCATCAGGTTCGCGGGCGACCAGCGTGATCGGCGCGAACCAGGCATGACCGGGATCGTTGGTGCCTGAAACAAGGCCGATATCGAACCACTGCTTGCCCAGATAGCGCAGCGTCTTGGCCTCACCATCGGTGCCCGGCTCGCGGCCCTGATAGGCATCGCTCGCCAGTTCGGTGATATGGGCGAGGAGCTGCGCCTCAAGCGCCCGGTCGCGGCGCGGCGCGGCGGATGCGGGCCCGAAAACAGGCACAGCCAGCAGCCCAGCCGCCAGCACTGGCAGCATAAATCGCTTCATCGCTGACCTGCCTCGTTTCATCGCGCCTTTCCTACACCAAGTGCAAGCTGCGACAAGCGCCTCTGCGCCGAGCCGAAGCAATAAGTTACGGCGGTGGCAGGAAAGTTACACCGTGTGGGCACGGAGGATCATTCCGCCGTCCAGCCGCCATCCATGCTGATATTCGCGCCCGTCATATTGCCCGCCTCGTCCCGGCACAGGAATACCGCCAGCGCGGCGACTTCTGAAGGCTGGACGAACCGCTTGGTCGGCTGCTTGGCGAGCAGCACATCGTTGATCACTGCCTCACGGCTTAACCCGCGCGTCGCCATCGTGTCGGGGATCTGGTTCTCGATCAGCGAGGTCCACACATACCCCGGACTGATGCAATTTGCGGTGACCCCGCTGGTCGCCAGCTCGAGCGCTACAGACTTGGTGAAGCCGGCCACCGCGTGTTTGGAAGCCACATAAGGCGCCTTGAACGGCGAAGCGACGAGCGAATGCGCCGATGCGGTCGAGATGATCCGCCCCCAGCCCTTGGCCTTCATCGCCGGGATCGCGAGACGGCAGGCATGGAACACCGCCGAAAGATTGAGCGCGATGATCTGGTCCCACTTGTCGGCCGGGAAATCCTCTACTGCCGCGACATGCTGCATGCCGGCATTGTTGACGAGGATATCGACCGGGCCTGCCCCGGCGATCAGCGTCTCGACCCCGGCCGCAGTCATCAGATCGGCCGCGACATGGCGCGCACCCAGTTCAGCACAAAGCGCGGCGATTTCATCATCGCTGGCAAAGCCCGACAGCACCACTTCGGCGCCTTCTGCGGCCATGGCCCGGGCGATGGCAAGGCCGATCCCCGAGGTGGAGCCGGTTATCAATGCGCGTTTGCCTTGCAGAAACATTCTCGACTCCAGTGGCTTGATGGTTATGCATTGCGGCAATCGCTGCGGACTGCGCGTGTGTCCAGCAGTCTTGGCCATAATCCTGGAGTAAAAGCCCATGCGTCTCGATGATTTCGATCCCAATGCCGTCAACGTCGAGGATCAGCGCGGCAGCGGCCGCTCGATCGGCATGGCGGGCGGCAAGATTGGTTGCGGCACGCTGGTGATCGCGCTGATCGCCGCGGTAGTGTTCGGGGTCGATCCCAGCCAGATGCTGGGCGGGCTGGAACAGGCCCAAACGCAGGGCCCGGTCCAGACCCAGGGCGGAACGACCGCGAGCGAAAGCTGCACGATCGATCCGCTCAGCCGCGAGACCTGCAATGCGCTGTCGTCGCTCAACAAGACGTGGGCCCCGGTTTTCGCGGCCTCGAATGTCCAGTTCACCCCGCCCAAGCTGGTGTTCTATTCGCAAGCCGGCAATTCGGGCTGCGGCGCGGCGCAGAGCGCGATGGGGCCGTTCTATTGCCCCAGCGACAGTGGCATCTACATCGACACCGATTTCTACCGGGAAATGGAGCAGAAACTGGGCGCCAGCGGCGATTTCGCGCGGGCCTATGTGATCGCGCATGAATATGGCCACCATATCCAGACATTGACCGGGATTGCCGACCAGATCCGCAGTGCCCAATCACAAAGCCCGCAGCGCGCTAACCAGCTGCAGGTGCGAATGGAGCTGCAGGCCGATTGCTATGCCGGGGTCTGGGCCGCCAAGAACCGCGACAAGATTGAAGCGGGCGACATGGAAGAAGGCCTCAATGCCGCGCATTCGATCGGCGATGATACGCTGATGAAAAGCGCGGGCCGCCGTCCGGTCGAAGCCTCGTTCACCCACGGCACCAGCGCCCAGCGGATGGAATGGCTGCGCAAGGGGCTGGAAAGCGGCAGCGACGAAACCTGCGACGCGTTGATGCGCTAGGCCTTGGGGATGCACCTTTCCGATTGCCACAATATCGACGATTTCCGCCTGCTCGCCAAACGACGACTGCCGTGGCCGGTGTTCGATTATATCGACGGCGCGGCCGATGACGAGCTGACCAAAGCGCGCAATACCGCTTCGTTTGCGCAGGCCGATCTGGTTCCCGATGTGCTGGCCGGGGTCGCAGAAATCGACACTTCGGTGACGATCATGGGCCGGAAATCCGCGCTGCCGCTGCTGCTCTCGCCGACCGCGCTGCAGCGGGTGTTCCACTGGCAGGGCGAGCGTGCTGTCGCCCGTGCGGCGGAGAAGTTCGGGCTGTGGTTCGGGATTTCCAGCCTCGCCACGGTCAGCATCGAGGAAGTCGGCGCGATGACTGCGGGCCCCAAGCTGTTCCAGCTCTATGTCCACAAGGACAAGGGCCTCAACCGCTCCATGATCGAGCGCTGCCAGGCGGCGAAGTTCGACGCGATCGCGCTGACGGTGGATACGATCGTATCTGGCAAGCGCGAACGCTGCGCCCGCAGCGGCTTCACCTCGCCGCCCAAACTCACGCCCTCATCGGCGCTGTCATACGCGATGAAACCGCGCTGGGCGCTGGATTATCTGCTGCGCGAGAAGTTCAGCCTGCCCAACCTCGATACTCACGTTCTGGAAGGCACCGGCGAGGCGGTTTCGATCGCGAACTATTTCAACACCATGCTCGATCAGTCGATGGACTGGAAAGTGGCCGAGCAGATCCGCAATGACTGGGGCGGCACCTTCTGCCTCAAGGGTATCATGAGCGCCGGCGATGCGGGCCGCGCGGTGGAAATCGGCGCCGATGCGATCATGATTTCCAATCACGGTGGCCGCCAACTTGATGGCTCCCGCGCCCCGTTCGATCAGCTGCGCGAGATTGTCGATGCCGTGGGCGGAAAGATCGAGATCATCTGCGACGGCGGCGTGCGGCGCGGCACCCATGTACTGAAAAGCCTTTGCGCCGGAGCGACCGCCGCCTCGGGCGGGCGGCTCTATTTGTATGCGCTGGCCGCCGCCGGACAGGACGGCGTCGAACGCGCCATCGCCATCCTCAAGGACGAGATCGAGCGCGGCATGAAGCTGATGGGGGTAACCAGCGTGGCCCAGCTGACGAGCGACAGGCTCCGCTGGCGTTAACCTGAGATCCTCTCCATTTTGCGGAGCCAAATGGGGAGGATCAGATCAAGTCTCGCCAACCTCCCGCCGCCCGACCGCGCCCCAATCCACATTGCGCGTCGCATACATCACCCCGGCCAGCGCCGCGAACAGCAGCACCGAGCCGATCAGCAGCGACCATGCCTCAAGGTTGAGCAGCACGAACAGCAGCGCATAGAGCCCGACCAGCAGCGCGCCGATAAACCGCCCTCTCACCCAGCTTTTCAACACCGCTGCGCTATAGGACGCCAGCAGCCCGATGATCGCGGCGCTGGCCAGCAGATAGGCCGGCGTAAAGCCGATCACCTCGGCAAAGGCGAGCAGCAGCACGAAGAACAGGATCAGCCCCGCCCCGGTCAGCAGATATTCGGCCGACGCCACCCGCGCCCCGCCGACAATGTCGAACAGCAGGAAGGCGAGGAACGTGAAGCCGATGAACAGGAAACCATATTTCACCGCGCGGGTGACTTTGGAGTAGAGGTTGACCGGCTCGACAAGGCCGACGTTGACGGCAAGACTGTTGCCACTCACAACTTCCATCGCACCACCTGACGCGGGATCGTTGGCAGAGGGTCCTGCTTCAGCGACCTGTATGCTCATGGACCGTTTGATGCCGGCATTCTCCCAGTCGGTATCCTCAAACATCGGCTCGCCAGGATCGGCCAATGCCACTGGAGCCTGGCCAAGCGCGAGCTTGTCGACGGTGTAGCTGGCCTTGAACCCGGCGCTGGTCACGCTGCTGGTTTCGGGCAGGAATGATCCGCTGAAGCTTGGGCTAGCCCACTTGGAGCTGACATCCCACTTGGTCTGCCCGCCGCGAGGGATCAGGCTGAGTGACCGACTGCCGCGCAGCCCAAAGCCGTAATCAACCGCCAGTTCTCCGGTCCCATCCCAGGTCAAGAATGCAAAAAATCCATTGCCGCTGGTGGCAGCAGGACCCTTGCCCGGCTGAAGTGGAAGATCGGTGCCGCCTGCCTTGAACGTCCCGCCGGTAGTCAGTCCTCGCGAATCCGAAATTCCCATACGCAGCTCGGCCCGGTCCCACAGCAGTCGCTCGCGTGTTACGCCGAACCGCGGCAGATCGTCGGGCAGTTTGAACTTGGCTACGCCGCCAACTTTCGCTTCGTAGAGCACGCTGCGATAAATCGATTTATAGCGCTCTTGCGGATCGATGGTGGTGGTCACCCGGTTTTCAACCGGCGAAATATAAAGCAGCTTCTCAACCTCCACCGCGCGGGTGATCTGCTTTCCGTTCACTTCCTCGGTCTGCGTCTGGGTGGTCCGAAACGGCACAACAATCACCGGCCCGGCGACCACCTGCGGCCCGCCCCACCCCGCGTTGATCGCGGTTTGTGCGGTTTGCGATTGATCCTGCCGGTCATAAACCAGCGCATAGATCAGCAGCAGCGGAATGGTCAGCACCGCGCCGATCAGCGCGACGAACAGCAGCTTCATGCCGGGGCTGCGTTCCTTGCGCGGTTCGTTGTCGCTCATTCCCATTCCCCCACGAATCGATTTGAGCCAACAGGCTAGGCCCGATAACGCGAAACGGCGAGTGCGGATCTCTCCGCACTCGCCGCCCTTCCAGGTTCGGGGCCAGAGGGACTAACTCTTAACCTTCCTTGGAAAGCCGTTCGATTTCCGCGTCGAGCTGCTTGAGCACCTTGGCGCGTACGTCCGATGAAATATCCTTATCGCGAGAGATCTCCGCACGCGCTTCGCGGATCGCGTTCAAAGCCTGAGCCTTGGCTCCGCCCTCGCCGCAAAAGCGCAGCTTGATCACCTGGGCTTTGCCAGCCTTGTCTTCGCTAACATCGATGTTGCTCGCCTCATCTCCATCGGCGCAGGCCGGGCCGCCATCGGCAGAGGCAAAGGCCATCGCATGACCGTCTGGATGCCCGGCGCCCTGATCACCCTGTCCACCATGGTTCATGACGATGATTTTGCGGGTGTTGATCCTGTGGCCTGGCGCTATGGGATCAACCGGCGGGACCGGCGGCATCGGCATTTGCGCTTCGGCTCTGGCCAGATGCTGTTCGATCTCGGCATCGGTCAACGGCTTGTCGGTTTTGAACATGATCGTCTTGCCATCGCGCGTGATCACGCGGGTCTGGAGCTTGCTCTCGTCGGCCGGGCTGTCACCGCGATGTTCGATGATAGTAATGCGGCTTTCCTTATGAGGAGCCGCAGCGGCGGTCGGCGGCACCGGCGCTGCCGGTGCATCGTTCGCGGCATAGGAAATCGACGCTGTCAGCGGCAATGCCAGTGCGCCAATGCCAATCAGCGCGCGGCCAGCCATGCGGCGGCGCGGAGTAGGTTCGTTCATGGTCAGGCTCCTTAGACGGTGGATTATCGACTTTTCGCGCACCATGGCGCAGGCCATCGGCGCAGCAAGACCGAGGTGCGGCCCGCGCGCAAAGCTGGCGATCAATCCAGCGTATGCGGCACGGGTCTGGCCATCGCGGCCCACCAGCACGCGGGCATCGCAGGCTGCCTCTTGATCGCGGCGCAGCGCGCGCCAGCCGATCCACGCCAGCGGGTTGAACCAGTGCAGCGCCAGCAGCGGCTGCACCGCGATGTTGACCGCCAGATCGCGGCCCGCGTGGTGTTCCAACTCGTGCGCGATGGCCAGATCGCGGCCGGCGCGGTCGGGCAGGTTCATGAAGCCGAGCGGCAGCGCCACCACCTTGTCACGCACGCCGAAAGCCACTGGCGAGGCTGTCGCGGGCGTCTCGATCAGGCGGACTGCACCCACTTCTCCCACCGGACGGGCGTCCTCCAGCAGCTGGCGGCGCATCGCGGCATAGCCCCAGGCGCGCCAGATCAGGAACACCACCGCACCTGCCAGCCAGGCTGCGATCAGCGCATCGGGCAGACTTAGCGCCGCTGCGCCATCGGCAGGAGATGGAGCAACGGGCAGCGGGCCGGCAAAATTGAGCGTATCGGCCGTCAGCGTCAGCGTCATCGGCTCGGGCCGGGCGGGTAATACCAACGGCGGCAATAGCAACCGCAGCAGCGGCAGCGCCCACAGCGCATAGGCCATGCCCGGGCCGAACGCCCGGGCGACTGGGCGGCGGATGACGAGAACCAGCGCGATCAGCGCGGCGGTGACGAGGAAGGTGTCAATCAGCCAGCTCATTTGCGGAGCTCCCTCAGCAGCGCCTCGATCTCGGCAAGGTCGGCCTCGGTCAGCGCCTCAGCCTCGGCCAGCTGGGCAAACAGCGGCGCGGCGCGGCCGCCGAACAGCCGGTCCACCAGCCGCCGCGATTCCCCGCCGAGGTAATCGGTCCGCGCCAGCAGCGGCGTGTAGAGGAAACGCTTGCCATCGGGCTGGGTCGCCACCGCCTGCTTGGCAACCAGCCGCGACAGCAGCGTCTTGACCGTGGCGAGGCTCCAGTCGCGGGCGTGGACCGCTTCGGCGACATCGGTGGCCGAGAGTGGCGAGGCCGCCCACAGCGCCTCCATCACCGCGTGTTCGGCTTCGGAAATACGCTCACCCGTTTGCGGCTCAACTGTCATGTCCGACTCCCTGACTACACGTGTAACCGACTACGGCTGTAAACATGAAGCCCAGATGAACGGAAGCCCTATTTTGCCTTGTCGTCCTTCCCCGCTGTGTCGTCTTGCTTGGGAAGAGTGGACAGGTCGAACAGATTGAGCGACTTGACCTTCAATTCGCGAACCTTTGCAGCCAGCGCTTCACCGCGGGTGCCTTGGTCTATCTCGGCGAGGAGTTTGGCCAGCGGATTGTCCGGCTTGGTGTGCGGTGAAAAGGCGACCGGCGCCAAAACCTGCCGTGCCCTTGCCGGATCACCGGTCGCGATCAGATGAAGGCCCACCTTAACGCGCAGATCCTGATAGGTCGGCTGGATCACAATGGCCCGCATCAGGCCGTCAACCGTTCCTTTGTTCGGCACCCCGCCCGATGCCTCGAAAGTATCGAAATAGAGAATGAACGGCAGGGCCATATCCGGCGAGAGTTTATTGGCCTTCAGGATTACCGCCCGCGCCTCGCGCCACAATTCCGGCTTGCCTTCGCGCCGCGCCCGGTTACCGATCAACAAACCTTTCATGCACAACGCATCAATATAGTTTGGATCCGCCGCAAGCGCGCGATTGATCGCCGCGTCGGCCAGGTCAAAGTTCCTTGCGTCGAACTCCATCTCGGCCACCGCGCGCTGGACGAAGGCATTTTCAGGATAACGCGCGCCGATCGGCCGCGCTTTCAAAGCAAGTGGCGCGGCGGTGCGTGCAGTAACACCCACCATCGATTGCATCCGCATCGGCATGATCTCAGCCTCAGCCGTGCTGAGTTTGCGCAGGCTCATTCCGCTCTCAACCTTGAGCTGCTCAGGCTTAATGCGGATGACGGGCAACGCTGGCCGGCGACGGTAGAATTCCAGCTCGGTTTCAAACTTGCCGAGATCGCCAAAGGCCTCTTGCGCAGCCTGCAGCTGCGGCAAACCGCGCTTCAGACCCGCCGTGAATTTTGCAAACTCGCCCGGTCGTTTCCCGCTGAACAGCAGGTAATGCATGACCAACCAGCCCTTGGCATAAAGCTGATCGATATCGGCCTTGGCCGGCGGTTTAGTGCTGCTTTCAAACAGTCGCTTGGCATCCCAGCGCCCCATCCGGTTGAGTGAATAGCCGCGCAGGCTGTTGCCCACCCCGATCATCACGCTGCCATCACTCTCAAGCTTCGTATTCATGAACACCTCGGCCATGCCTTCGCTCATCCAGCCCGGCATGGCGTCATCGAGATTGCCGAGCAGCATGTGGTGGACATATTCATGGAACATCACGGTTTCAGCGCTGATCAGCCCGCCGGTTCCGGTCTGGACCGGAGAGACCGCGAAAACCCCGAACGGAGAGGGGCTGAAAAAGGCCAGGATGTTGTTGTTTGGATTGCCCATCAGGCGTTGCACATCATCGGGTCCATCGACGATCAAGACCGGCAGATTGCCCTGCATCGAAGCCGGCACGATCAGCCGCATCATCGCATCAAACCGCTCGAGCCGCTCCACCCGGCGGCGCAGCATCGGCTCGGCAACATCGCCAACAAGGGTGAAATGCGCCGATTTCGCCTCAAGCCATTCGGCGTGGGCCGGGGTGGTTAGCGCAGTGGTGAAAAGCCCGAAGGCGGCGGCGGCGGCAAGCTTGCGAGAAATCATCGGGGAAACCTTTGTCGGGTTGATCAAGCAGGCTTAGACAATGGCTGCGCCAGTTTGAAGAGCTAAAATTTGTGCCGGAGCAATGGATTAGGTCGGTTAGGTGCAACATTCAGGCCTCGTTCGGTGAAGCGGAGGCCTTTGGAATCGGATGCATTTTCACCATAATCTCTATAACCACAATCTAATCCCAACCTTTGTAACCGTTCTACCTAACCCGACGAATTATTGACGGATGAAGCTGTTATACATCTTGCTTGTTGCCTTACTCGCCGGGTCAATGGCGCCGACAGCCTCGTTTGCTGCGCACTGCCCTCAGGGGACCGCTAGCTCGGCCTGCTGCGATGAACCGAGCACCGCTTGTGATGCAGTTACAATGACCTGCAAACAGTTCTGTTTCGGATCGATTCTAGCAGATCCTATTGATCCGCCAGCGCCGCGCGGTACCACAATGCCTTATTCATCCATCACTGCCGCCTTGGTGGCACTGTCCTTCAAACCTGAGACCCGCCCACCGCGAAGGCGGCAGACCATCCGATAATCAGACATTTCGTATTTGGAGAAGTACCATGAAAATAATTGCAATCCTTGCCGCCGTTTCTGCAACCCTGTCAGCGACCACCGCCTTTGCTGCCACAGCAACAGCGGTTGCTGCAACTTCGGCGACATTTGCCGAAGCCTGCTGCGCACTCGCAGTCTGCTGCGGGCTACCTTGCTGCTAGGCAAACAACCAATTCAGGGGGGAGCGGCCATGCCGCTTCCCCCTGATTCATCCGATTGCTGTAGTTGCGGAATTAGTTCGCAAACCACAGCCGCGACTGCACACCCACCTCAATAAACCCGCTTCTTCGGCTTGATGTACTCGACATCATCGGTGAGCGTATATTCATGCACCGAACAAATGTGCGGCTAGGCCGAATGCTGGAGGGTTTAGGGGTTAAGTAAGCTGTCACCGTAACCGGTGTCACCGTAACCGCGCTTGGCCGCAGCGGGGTGGGGTCTATCCTCGCGCGCGACGTTTGACCCGGCGGAGAGGCCCCACCCCAACCCCTCCCCTGAAGAGGAGGGGCTTTGAGTTTAGTATTGTGTCCCCGGAATTGGTGCAGGAATTGCGTGTCCCCGGAATTGCTCGGAATTGCTCGTGTCCCCGGAATTGCTCGGAATTGTTGGAACTCCCATCGCCACCCCCAGCCGCTCCCTTACTTAATCTGGTAATTTTCTAGGAACTAAGTTGGGTTTAAGTCCCCATAGTCTCAAATCTTGCTGCAGCTCTTTTTCAATAATTTTACAATTTTCTATATCCACCGCAATCAATACACCGGTGTATTCACTACTTTCATCAAACACAATATTTACAAACATTACCCCTCTTAACTCATCAATATTGAAAATTTTAAAATCAGCGTCCAACCTTTCTGGAGTTCTTTTTGCTTCCGACAATGCTAAATCTTTGTAGCTACAGTCACCGTTTCTGTCCTTAGTTGAACATCCACAAACAAGAACCAAAGAAAGAAGAGCCGACAACTTCCGCAGCAATTTCGGGGACAGCATACTAGATCCCTTCCCACATACGAAAGAAGCCGGAGCTTACGCCCCGGCCTCCACATTGCCAACACCGAGGTCGCTCCCCCTCAATAAACCCGCTTCTTCGGCTTGATATACTCGACATCATCGGTGAGCGTATATTCATGGACCGGGCGGTAATCAATCTTGACCGCGCCGCCTTTGCCGCCCCAGCCTTCGAACCACGCCGCGGTGTGTTTCATCCACTGCTTGTCATCCCGCTCGGGGAAATCTTCATGGGCATGCGCCCCGCGGCTTTCCTTGCGGTTGTGGGCGCTGTGGATGGTGACGCTGGCCTGGGCGATCAGATTATCCAGCTCCAGCGTTTCGATCAGATCGGTGTTCCAGATCAGTGAGCGGTCGCTGACCTTGATATCCTGCATCTTCGCATAGGTTTTGGCCAGATCTGCCTTACCCTCAGCCATCAGCGTCTCATCGCGAAACACGGCGCAGCCCTTGGTCATGGTGCGCTGCATTTCGAGCCGGACTTCCGCTGTTGGCGAGCCGCCATCGGCATTCCGGAAATGATCGAGCCGGGTCAGCGCCAGATCGGCGCTATCCTTGGGCAGCGGCGCGTAAGCGGTGCCCGGCGTGATCAGTTCCTTGAGCCGGAGCCCAGCCGCGCGGCCGAACACGACCAGATCGATCAGCGAGTTGGAGCCAAGCCGGTTGGCGCCGTGGACCGAAACGCAGGCCGCCTCGCCCACCGCGAACAGCCCGGGGACCGTGGTTTCGGGATTGCCATCGGCGCCGATGGTCATCACCTCGCCGTGGTAGTTGGTCGGGATGCCGCCCATATTGTAGTGCACCGTCGGGCAGACCGGCAGCGGCTGGCGGGTGAGATCGACGCCGGCGAAGATCTTGCCGCTTTCGGTGATGCCGGGCAGACGTTCGGCCAGCACCTTGGGATCGATGTGATCGAGGTGGAGGTTCAGATAAGCCCCGTGCGGGCCAACGCCCCGCCCTTCGCGCATTTCCAGCGCCATTGAGCGGGAGACAACGTCGCGCGATGCCAGATCCTTGGCCGAGGGGGCATAGCGTTCCATGAACCGCTCGCCCTCCGAATTGGTGAGGTAGCCGCCCTCGCCGCGGGCACCCTCAGTGATCAGCACGCCCGCGCCATAAATCCCGGTCGGGTGGAACTGGACGAATTCCATGTCCTGCAACGGCAGGCCTGCGCGCAGGGCCATCCCGCCGCCGTCGCCGGTGCAGGTGTGGGCCGATGTGGCGGTGTAATAGCTGCGGCCATAACCGCCAGTTGCCAGCACCACTGCCTTGGCGCGGAACCGGTGGACCGAGCCATCATCCATGCACAGCGCGATCACGCCAACGCATGCGCCGCCATCCATGATCAGGTCGATCGCGAAATATTCGATGAAGAAGTCCGCGGCGTATTTCAGGCTTTGCTGATAAAGCGCGTGGAGCATGGCGTGGCCGGTGCGGTCTGCGGCGGCACAAGTGCGCTGGACCGGCGGGCCCTCGCCCATGTTCTGCATGTGGCCGCCGAACGGGCGCTGATAGATCGTGCCATCGGCGTTGCGGCTGAACGGGACGCCGGCGTGTTCCAGCTCGTAAACCGCGGCTGGCGCCTCGCGCACCATATATTCGATCGCGTCTTGGTCCCCAAGCCAGTCAGACCCCTTGACGGTGTCATACATGTGCCAGGTCCAGTGATCGGGCGAGTTGTTCTGCAAGGACGCCGCGATCCCGCCTTGCGCTGCGACCGTGTGGCTGCGGGTCGGGAAGACCTTGGTGATGCAGGCGGTTTTGAGGCCGGCCTCAGCGCTGCCCATGGTCGCGCGCAGGCCCGAACCGCCCGCGCCGACAACCACGGTATCATAGGTGTGGTCGATGATCTTGTAGGCAGAGGTCATCTCAGGCGCCTCCCAGCGCGAGGCGGATTATCGAAAGCAGACCGAAACCGGCCCCGCCGATGGTCGCGAGATTGAGCGCGGCGATGCAGGCGAATTTGTTGGCCGCCTCGTGGACGTAATCCTCGATCAGCACCTGCAAACCCAGCTTGGCATGCCAGAAGGTGCTGACGATCAGCAGTGCAATGGCGATGCCCGAGAGCGGACGGACGATCCATTCGTGCACGATTGGAAAATTGAAATTGGGCAGCAGCGCGAACGACACCACCAGCCAGCCGACCAGTCCCAGATTGGCGATCGCGGTAAACCGCTGGAGCAGCCAGTGATGCGATCCCGAATGCGCCGAGCCAAGCCCGCGCACCTTGCCGATTGAGGTTCCTTCACCCATCGTCCGTGTCCCTCAGTTCAGCACCGCCGCCCAGAAGGCGGCAGTCAGCAGGATTGATCCGATCATCACGATCCACGACCAGATGGCATTGATCCGCAGCTCATACCCCGCGCCGATATCGAGCACGAAGTGGCGCAGGCCCGAGAGGAGATGTTCAAAAAAGGCCCAGGTCAGCCCGACCAGCGCGATCTTGCCCAGCACGCTGGTGATCGCCTTGGCGGTGCTGGCCGGATCGCCCGCCCAGACCCAGCTGACCAGCGTTGCGTAGGCCTCCGGGCCACTGGCGAGCGCCGCCAGCCACCACAGCAGCAGCGGCAACCCGAGCAAGGCCAGCCCATCGCCCGAAATGCGGTGGAGGATCGAGACGATCATTGCCGGTCCCGGTTTCCAGACTGACAGATGCGGAGCAAGCGGACGGTTCTTGGCACCGGCCATGTGATAATCCCCTTGGAATAGAGCGGCAGGGCAAGCCCGCGCAGCTTCCCCCTTACCCAAAATAGCGGACCGATCAAGCGGC
>JANOFJ010000211.1:0-3641 GCA_031413595.1 Novosphingobium sp. | reverse complement strand
AATGCTGGCGATGCGCAGTGCGCTCGACGCCATCGAAGGCGGCGAGGCGGAATTGGGCGCGCTGGAACGAGCCGCGCGTGAGGCTGGCCTCAACTATCGCGCCCGCGCCGAAAGCCTCTCGATCGCCCGTGTCGAAGCGGCACAAAGGCTGGACGGTGCGGTGGCGGGCGAACTCGCGCCGCTGAGGCTCGATGCCGCGCGATTTCGCACCGCCGTTACCCGGCTGGGCGAAGATCGCTGGGGGCCAAGCGGGATCGACACGGTCGAATTCCTGATCAGTACCAACCCCGGAGCGGATTTTGCGCCGCTCAACAAGATTGCCTCGGGCGGTGAGCTGTCGCGCTTCATTCTCGCGCTGAAGGTCGCGCTGGCCGAACAGGGCGGGGCGGCCACGGTGATTTTTGACGAGATCGACCGGGGCGTTGGCGGCGCGGTGGCCAGCGCTATCGGCGAGCGTCTGGCGCGATTAGCGAGTGGTGGGCAGCTGCTGGCGGTCACCCATTCCCCCCAAGTCGCGGCGCGCGGGGGAACGCATTACGTGATCGCCAAATCCTCCGAGGGCACGGTGACGCGCACCTCGGTGGAGCTGCTCGACAGCGCCGGGCGGCAGGAAGAGATTGCCCGGATGCTGTCAGGCGCAGAGATTACCAGCGAAGCGCGGGCGCAGGCAGACCGCCTGCTCGAACAGGCGTGATCCCCTCGCGCCGTGAATTTTTCGGCGGTGCTGCCGCCGCGTTGCTCACCTTGCAGGGATGCCGCCATATGGACGCACTGGCCACCACCGAGGAGCTCTATGGCCGGATCGGGCAGATCAAGGCCGCACCGGGCAAGCGGGACGAGCTGCTTGGCTATCTGCTGGCCGGTTCAGAGGCGATGGCCGGGAACCTCGCCTATATCGTCGCCAAGGATGCCGCCGACGGCGATGCAATCTGGATTACCGAAGTGTGGCAGGATGCGGCCGCACACACGGCCAGCCTTGGGTTGCCGCAGGTCCAGGCCGCGATCGCCAAGGCGCGGCCGATCATCGCCGGGTTCGGCACATCGGCGGAGATTATCCCCGTTGGGGGCCGGCATTGAGCGGCGATCCATTGCTCCGCCCGGTCTGGAATTGCCTCAATGGCCGCCAATCCCGACTGGCGGTCGCGCGCGGCACGGCGGTGCGGATCGATCCGCGCTACGGCCCGTTTGCGGCGGCGCGCGATACTTCGGACGAGGCGCAGGCGGCACTGGCGGCGCTGCTGACTGGACCCGGTGATGCGGTGTGGCTGGTTGAGGCTGAGCCATGGCCAACCCCGCCGGGCACCCGCGTAGTGCGGACCGCCACGCTGCTGCAGATGGTCGCTGAACATCCCATGCCGCCGCAGCCCGCTGACGGTGAGTTCGTAACGCTGGGGGAGGTCGATGCGCCCGAAATGGCTGCGCTGGCCGGTGCCACCGAGCCGGGGCCATGGGGGCCGCTGACTCATCGTTACGGGCAGTTCTTTGGCCTGCGCGCAGGCGACCGGCTGATTGCGATGGCCGGCGAGCGGATGCTCCCTGCAGCAGGTCTGGCCGAGGTGAGCGGGGTCTGCACCTACCCTGAATTTCGCGGGATCGGGCTTGCCGCGCGGCTCATCCGCCGGGTGATGGCGGCGCAGCAAGCGCGCGGCGACGTGCCGTTTCTGCACAGCTATGCAGCCAACGCCAGCGCGATCCGGCTTTACGAAACGCTGGGATTCCGTGCGCGGCGCGAGATGGTGGCAACCGTGTTGATCCAAGGCTAGGAAGCGCCATGGGAATCGATCTTTCCGAAGCGGACGCCGCCAATGAACTGATGCGTCTGGCGCGCGCCATCGCGCATCACGACAGACTGTATCACGCCGAAGATTCGCCGGAAATTTCCGATCCCGAATATGACGCGCTGGTGCGCCGCAATGCCGAGCTTGAGGCGGCCTTTCCGCATCTGATCCGCGCTGACAGTCCCAGCGTTAAGGTCGGTCACCAGATCGCCGCTTCGCCGCTCGGCAAGGTGCAGCACGAGGTCCGGATGATGAGCCTCGACAACGCTTTTTCGGACGAGGAAGTGGCCGAGTTTGTCGCCCGCGTGCGGCGGTTCCTTAATCTGCCGCCAGACGCTGAAGTTGCGATGACGGCGGAAGACAAGATCGACGGACTTTCATGCTCGCTGCGCTATGAGAATGGCCGACTGGTTCGCGCTGCCACTCGCGGCGACGGGCAAGTGGGTGAGGACGTGACCGCGAATGTCGCGCATATCAAAGACATCCCGCAAATGCTTCTCCCCTCCCGCGAGCGGGAGGGGGATATCCCAAAAATATTCGAGGTCCGCGGCGAAGTTTTCATGTCGAAACAGGATTTTGCCGCACTTAATGCTGCGCAGGCGACGCGCGACGAAAAGATCTTCGCCAACCCGCGCAATGCTGCGGCGGGGTCGCTTCGGCAAAAGGATGCAAGGGTCACTGCCGCCCGTCCCTTGCGGTTCTGGGCGCATGGCTGGGGCGCGGCGCGTGATGTTCCGGAGGGCAGTCAGTTCGCGATGATGCAGCGGATTGCAGCATGGGGCGTGCCGGTTTCGCCGCACCTTGAGCGCTGCAATTCGGTGGAGGCATTGCTGCAGCATTACCGCAGCATCGGCGCGCGCCGGGCGGACTTGCCCTACGATATTGATGGCGTGGTCTACAAGGTCGACAGTCTGGAGTTGCAGGCGCGGCTCGGTTTTGTCGCCAAGGCACCGCGCTGGGCGATGGCGCACAAGTTTCCCGCCGAGCGCGCCGAGACGGTGCTTGAGGCGATCGACATTCAGGTCGGCCGGACCGGCAAGCTGACGCCGGTCGGCCGGCTCGCTCCGGTGCTGGTCGGCGGGGTCACCGTCACCAATGTCACGCTGCATAACCGTGATGAGATCGGGCGGTTGGGCCTCAGGCTGGGCGACCGGATCGTGCTGCAACGCGCCGGAGACGTCATCCCGCAAGTGGTCGAGAATCTGACCCGCGACGAGCCTAAAGCTGCTTTTAACTTCCCCGATCACTGCCCCGATTGCGGCAGCGAAGCGGTGGCCGAGGAGGGCGAGGTCGATGTCCGCTGCACCGGCGGGCTGATCTGCCCCGCACAACGCACCGAGCGGCTGCGGCATTTCGTCAGCCGGGTCGCGCTCGATATCGAGGGGCTCGGGGAAAAGACGATTGCCGAGTTTTTCGGTCTCGGCTGGCTCGAAAGCCCGGCGGATATTTATCGCTTGAAGGACCGCCGCGCGCAGATCCTCACCCGCGAAGGGTGGAAGGACAAGTCTGTGGACAATCTGTTGACAGCGATCGAGGCCAAGCGCGCGCCCGATGCCGCGCGGCTGCTGTTCGGCCTCGGCATCCGCCACATCGGCGCGGTTACCGCGCGCGATTTGCTCAAGCGGTTCGTGAGGCTGGAGAGGTTGCGCGAAGTGGCTGATATGGCAAATTCCTCCCCGGAACGGGGAGGGGGACCGTTCGAGGCCTTGGCCGAAGGATGGTGGAGGGGCACAGGCGGCACGGCAGAACCTGGCGAGGTCGCGATTTCAGGCGCGTGCCCCTCCACCAGCTTCGCTGGTCCCCCTCCCCGTTCCGGGGAGGAATTTGCCATATCAGCCACTTCGCGCAACCTCTCCAGCCTCA
>JANOFJ010000210.1:0-6515 GCA_031413595.1 Novosphingobium sp. | reverse complement strand
GTCACACTACACCCGGGAGGCCAGCCAGTTCGGTCAATGCGCCCGATCTGATCAGGTCAGTCGCCGCTGACATGTCCGGATGGAAATAGCGATCCTCGGCCAGCTGCGGCACTTGCGTCCGCAGCAGGTTTCGCGCCGATTCCAGTACCGTGCTGGACTTCAGAGGGGCGTGGAAATCACAGCCCTGGACCGCCGCCAGATATTCGATCCCCAGCACATTGGCGAGGTTTTCCGCCATCGGCAGTAATCGCCGCGCGCCATGGGCGGCCATCGAGACATGATCTTCCTGATTTGCCGAGGTCGGGATCGAATCGACGCTGGCGGGATAGGCGCGGCTCTTGTTTTCGGAAACCAGCGCCGCCGCTGTCACCTGCGGGATCATGAAGCCGGAATTGAGCCCCGGCAGCGGGGTGAGGAACGCGGGCAAGCCGGACAACGCCGGATCGACCAGCATCGCGATCCGCCGCTCGGCAATCGAGCCGATTTCACACAGCGCCAGCGCGATCATATCGGCGGCAAAAGCCACCGGCTCGGCGTGGAAATTACCGCCCGACAGCGCCTCGTCGGTATCGGCGAAGATCAGCGGATTGTCGGAAACGCCATTGGCCTCGATCCCCAGCGTGGTTGCTGCCTGCCGCAGCAGATCGAGCACCGCGCCCATCACCTGCGGCTGGCAGCGCAGGCAATAGGGATCCTGCACACGGTGGTCTCCTGTCAGATGCGAAGCGCGGATCGCGGAAGCCTCCATCAGGGTGCGCAGCGCCGCAGCTGTCTCGATCTGCCCCCGGTGGCCGCGCAGCGCATGGATACGCGGATCGAACGGCGCGTCGGAGCCCTTGGCCGCTTCGGTGGAAAGCGCGCCGGTCAGCAAGGCTGAGCCGAACAGCAGCTCGGCCTCGAACAGTCCGGCCAGCGCATAGGCGCAGGAGAATTGCGTGCCGTTGAGCAGCGCCAGCCCTTCCTTCGGCCCAAGCGTGAGCGGGATGAGGCCGGCCTGTGCCAGAGCCTGCGCTGCGGGCAGCCGCGCCTCGCCCGACCATATCTCGCCCGTCCCGATCATCGCCGCGGCCATATGGGCGAGCGGTGCCAGATCTCCCGAAGCACCGACCGAGCCCTGCGCCGGGATAACCGGGGTCAGACCTTGTTCGAGCATCGCGCCGAGCAGCGTGACCGTCGCCAGTTGAATGCCCGAGGCGCCTTGCGCGAGGCTGGCCAGCTTCAGCGCCATCATCAGCCGCGCGATCGGCACCGGCATGGGCTCACCCACCCCGGCGGCATGGCTCAGCACGATGTTGCGCTGAAGGGTCAGCAGATCATCATCGCTGATGCGGACGCTGGCGAGTTTCCCGAAGCCGGTGTTGATCCCGTAAACCGGCTCGTTCTTCGCCAGAATTCGCGCCACCGCCGCTGCGCTGGCCGCGACATCTGCATGGCAAGCCGGATCGAGCAGCACCGCTTCGCCCCGGTAAATGGCCCGCCAATCGGCCAGCGACACGGCTCCTGCGTGGATGATCACACACACTCTCCCTTGTGAACCCGCGCATGAAGCGGATTCGCGCCGACGCGATAGACCAGCTCGGCCGGGCGCTCGATGTCCCAGATCGCCAGGTCACAGGCTTTGCCCAATTCCAGCGTGCCGGTTTGATCGAGCAGCCCCAGCGCCCGCGCCGCTTCGCGCGTGCCGCCTGCCAGGCATTCCTCGACCGTCAGACGAAACAGCGTCGCACCCATATTCATCGCCAGCAGCAGCGAGGTCAGCGGCGAGGTGCCGGGGTTACAATCTGTCGCCAGGGCGATGGGCACGCCTGCCGCGCGCAGCTTGGCGACAGGCGGCGGCAGCGTCTCACGGGTGAAATAATAGGCCCCCGGCAGCAGCACCGCGACCGTTCCGGCATGGACCATCGCCGCAATCCCGGCATCATCGAGATACTCCAGATGATCCGCCGAAAGCGCACCAAAGCTGGCCGCCAAAGCCGCACCGTGGCTGTTCGAGAGCTGCTCGGCATGGAGCTTGACCGGCAGACCGTGGGCCTTGGCCGCCGCAAACACCCGCGTCATCTGCGCGGTAGTGAAGCCGATCCCCTCGCAAAACCCGTCGACCGCATCGGCGAGGCCAACCGCCGCCGGGATGATCACCTCGCATATGTGATCGATATAGCTGTCCGCATTGCCGGCATATTCGGGCGGCAAGGCATGGGCCGCCAGCAGTGTAGTGCGGATCGTCACAGATCGCAGCTTTCCAAGGGCTCGCGCGGCGCGGAGCATCTTCAGCTCGTCGTCCAGCGTCAACCCATAGCCCGATTTGATCTCGATCGTGGTGACGCCCTCAGCCAGCAGCGCATCGAGCCGCGGCAAGGCACTCGCCACCAGATCGGCCTCGCTCGCGGCGCGGGTCGCCTGCATGGTCGAGACGATCCCGCCGCCGGCCCGGGCGATCTCTTCATAGCTGGCGCCGGCCAACCGCAGCTCGAATTCAGCTGCGCGGTTGCCAGCGTGAACCAGATGCGTGTGGCAATCGATCAGGCCCGGCGTGACCCAGCGTCCCTGGCAGTCGATCGTGTCGCGCGCCGCGAAATCCGGGGCATTGGCCCCCGGCCCGGCATAGACGATCCGCCCGTCGCGGCAGGCGATCACGCCATCCTCGATGATCCCGGCGGCGGACCCGACCTGAGCCGACATCGCGGCGAGCCGGGCATTGTGCCACATCCGGTCACAGGCAATGGAGGAGTCGCGGGGCATGGTCATAAGAGTTGCAGATCGGATTTATTATGTCTAGACATATTATCGCACCGCATGAGGATACGTGATGTCGGCTTTCTGGTTTGCCACCGCCCTGCTGCCGTCCGGCTGGGCCAGCGATGTGCGGATTTCGGTCAAGGATGGCCGGATCACTGCGGTTGAGCCGGATGCGCCCGCTCACCCCGCCGATGAACGCCACACCATCGCCATCCCCGGTCTCGCCAATGTCCATAGCCACGCCTTTCAGCGCGGCATGGCGGGGCTGGCCGAGCATCGCGGCGGGGCAGGCGCGGGCGACGACAATTTCTGGAGCTGGCGCGAAGTGATGTACCGCTTCCTCGATCGGCTGACACCGGATGACGTCGAAGCCATCGCCGCGATGGCCTATGCCGAGATGCTCGAGGGCGGCTATCTCCACGTCGGCGAGTTCCACTACCTTCACAACGACGCGCAGGGACGAGGCTACGGCAATCCGGCAGAAATGGCCGCCAGCGTCGCCCATGCCGCCCACGCAACCGGGATCGGACTGACGCTGCTGCCGGTGTTTTACGCGCACAGCAATTTCGGCGGACAGGCGCCGAACCGCGGCCAGCGCCGTTTCATCCATAGCCTCGACAGCTTTGCCGCGTTGCTCGAGGCCTGCCGCCCGCTGCTGACTGACGGCGACCGCCTCGGCATCGCTCCCCACAGCCTCCGCGCGGTGACAGGCGAGGAGCTTGCCGCACTGATGGCGATGCACCCCGACGGCCCGATCCACATCCACGCCGCCGAACAGCAAAAGGAAGTGCAGGATAGCTTTGCGTTTTCCGGCCAGCGCCCGGTCGAATGGCTGCTGGCACATGCCGACCTCGATCAACGCTGGTGCCTGATCCACGCCACCCATCTGACCGACCAGGAAACCGATGCGCTGGCGACAAGCGGCGCGGTCGCGGGCCTCTGCCCGATCACCGAGGCCAATCTGGGTGACGGTACCTTCCCGGCGCTCCGCTATCTGCAAGCCGGGGGCCGGATCGCCACCGGCACCGATTCCAACATATTGATCGACCCGGCGCAGGAACTCCGCGCGCTGGAATACAGCCAGCGGCTGGCCCATCAGGCCCGCAATGTGCTGGCAAGCAAGGCCCACCCCTCGACCGCGCGGGCGCTGTTTGAGGCTACGCTTGGGGGCGGTGCGCAGGCGATGGGGATCAAGCAAGGGCTGGCGAACGGCAACGCGGCAGACTTCGTGACGCTGAGCGCCGATCACCCGGCGTTGCATGGCCGGGGGGGCGATCAGCTGCTGGACAATTGGGTCTTCACGGCACGGGGATCATGCATCGACACAGTATGGAAACGCGGAAAGCAAGTCGTGTCAGGCGGGCGGCACAGGGACGCAGAACCGATCACCGCCCGCTACCTCGAAGTCATAGCGCGGATCATGGGCGCATGAGCATCGCGGAGCGGATCAGGGCCGACATCGAGGCGCGGATCGGCTCGGGCGAATGGCAGCCGGGCTTCCGTATCCCGTTCGAGCATGAGCTGGTGAGCCAGTACGGCTGCGCGCGCGGTACTGTCGGCAAGGCGCTGACCGCGCTTGTCCGCTCCGGCCTGATCGAACGGCGGCGCAAGGCCGGGACATTCGTGGCCTATCCGCATGTCCACTCCGCGGTGCTCGACATTCCCGATATCGGCAAGGCGATTGCGACGCGCACCGGCAGCTACCGCTTCGAACTGCTGTCGTCCGAAATCCGCAGCGATGATGGCTCCAGCGGCGATTTCGCCCCCGCCACCGTGCTGCGCCGCGTGACCGGCATCCATCACGGCGCGGATGGACCCTTCGCACACGAAGACCGCCTGATCAGCCTTTCCGCCGTTCCCGAAGCGCGCGATGCCGATTTCCGCATTGGTTCGCCCAGCGCATGGCTGCTGGAATCGGTGCCGTGGACGCAGGCCCGTCACAAGATCAGCGCGATCGGTGCCAGCACAGAGATCGCCGCCCATCTGGCGATCCCGCGCGGCACGCCCTGCCTGCTGGTCGAACGCTGGACCTGGCGCGCAGGTGCTCCGGTAACCTCCGTCAGCCAGACCTTTCGCGGCGACCGGTTCGATCTGGTCGCGACTTTCACCCCGGAAGGGCGCTAAGAGCGGGCATGGCGCGGCTGATTCTGTTCAACAAACCGTATGGCGTGCTATCGCAATTTACCGATGGCGGCAGCGAGACGGCACGGGCGACGCTGTCAGACCACGTCGCTGTGCCCGGCGTTTATCCCGCCGGACGGCTTGATCGTGACAGCGAAGGGCTGATGCTGTTGACTGACGATGGCAAGCTGCAGGCGCGGATCGCTGATCCCAAGTTCAAGCTGCCCAAGTCCTATCTGGTGCAAGTTGAAGGCGATCCGGACGAGGCCAGCCTGATCCGGCTGCGTCAGGGCATACGCCTGAAAGACGGGCTGACCTTGCCGGCCGAAGTCGCGCAGATCCCTGCCCCCACCCTATGGCCGCGTGATCCGCCAATCCGTGTCCGCCAGAGCGTGCCCGATTGCTGGCTCAAACTGACGATCCGCGAAGGTCGCAATCGGCAGGTGCGCAGGATGACCGCAGCGGTGGGGCTTCCAACACTGCGGCTGGTGCGGTGGTCGATTGGGGAATGGACGCTCGAAGGGCTGGCCCCGGGCGAATGGCGCGAGGCCCCGGCTCTCTAGGCTTTGATTCGCGAGGTTCTGGGCGCGACCAAAAGCATGATCAGCGCACCGCCCGCAAAGACCGCTCCGGCAGCAAAGGTCGCGCCCATCCCGAATTGATCCCACAGCAAACCGGCGACCACGCTGGCCGCCAGCATGGTAATCCCGGTCGCCAGATTGAACAAGCCAAAGGCCGACCCGCGCATGTTCTCCGGTGCATGATCGGCCACCAGCTTGGCCATCAGGCCCTGGGTCAGCGCCATGTGGAGGCCCCACAATGCGATCCCTGCAAAGGCGGCAACCAGTCCCGGGACCAGGGCAAGTATCAGATCAGCCATCACCAGGCAGACCAAGCCCCACCCCAGCAGGACGCGGGCTGAATGGCGGTCGGATACGATCCCGGCGGGGAAGGCCCCGAGCGCATAGACGACATTCATGACGACCAGCACAATTGGTGCAAAGGTCAGCGGCAAGCCCTCGGCCGATGCCTTGAGGATAAGGAACGCTTCGCTGAACCGGGCGAGGGTGAATATGACCCCAACTGCAACGACCGCCCAGAACGGACCCTTGAACAGCTTGATGTCAGCCAGCACGATCGGGGGCCGGGACGGTTTGGCAGGTCCGGATTCGCCTGCATCTTCAACCCCGACAATCACGCAGACGACCGCAAGCGCTGCGGGAATGACGGCTACCCAGAACACCAGCCGGATGTCGTTGGCAAAGGCTGCCATCAAGGCGATCGCCAGCAACGGCCCGATGAAGGCACCAACGGTATCAAGGCTCTGCCGCAAGCCGAAAGCGCGCCCGCGAATGGCCTCGGGCGTAACATCGGCAACCAGCGCGTCGCGCGGTGCCCCGCGCAGACCCTTGCCGATCCGGTCGGCAAATCGCGCGCCGAGCACAACCGGCGCCGATCCGGCCATTGCGAACAGCGGCTTGGTGATCGCGCCTAACCCATAACCGAGCAGAATGAGCGGCTTTCGGCGGCCGATACGGTCTGAGATATAGCCGGAAAACACCTTGCTGATCGAGGCCGTTGCCTCGGCAATGCCATCGATCAGCCCCACGGTAGCGACGCTTACGCCGAGCGTTGCCGTCAGGAACAGCGGCAACAGC
>JANOFJ010000209.1:0-12235 GCA_031413595.1 Novosphingobium sp. | reverse complement strand
CCAGTGGGAAACTCCTCAATCTCGAAAAATGCTGCAAGAGTATCCAGCTTGTCCGCCAAACTCACCGCCACCGTCACCGGCGAGGTGGGGACTTCATCGCCCTGCCCAACCGGCTTGTAATGATCGCGGATCGCATCGGCGACGGCGTCGGGCAGTCCCTCGGCGCGGGCGTAGTAGCCGCCCATCAGGCCCTGGAGTTCGGGGAACTCGCCGACCATATCGGTGGTGAGATCGGCCTTGCACAGGCGGGCAGCCTGTTCGGCGAGGTTGGCCAATTCAGCTTGATCCCCCGCGAAGGCGGGGGCCTCGGGAGGTTGCGCGCTGAGGCCTGAGGCCCCCGCCTTCGCGGGGGCGCTGGTTGGCTTGACGATGCCCTCCTCAACCAGCCACCGTGCCAGCTTGGCAACCCGCTCAACCTTGTCGGCCACGGTCCCAAGCTTCTCATGGAACACGATGTTCGCCAGCTTCTCCGCGTGCTGTTCAAGCGTCTTCTTCCGGTCCTGCTCCCAGAAGAACCGCGCATCACTCAGCCGCGCGGCCAGCACCTTGCGGTTGCCGTCGACTACGCCCGCGCCGCCATCGTTGGCCGCGATATTGGCGGTGCAGACGAAGGCGTTGGCGAGTTTGCCTGAGGCATCGCGGCAGGTGAAGTATTTCTGGTTCATCCGTGCGGTTAGCTGGATAACTTCAGGTGGAACCTCAAGAAATGCCTCATCAAACCGCCCGAGCAGTGGCACCGGCCATTCGGTCAGCCCGGCGTTTTCGATCACCAGCCCTTCGTCTTCGATCAGCACCAGCCCGGCATCAGCGGCGGCTTTGGCCGCGCCGGTGCGGATGATCGCCTCACGTTCGGCATGATCGACGATCACATGGGCGGCGCGCAGCTTGGTGGCGTAATCGGCGGCGTTGCCGATAGTGATTTCGCCCGAGTGGTGAAACCGGTGACCCATGGTGGCATAGCCCGACGTCACGCCGCCCACTTCGCAGGTCACCAGATCATCACCCAGCAGTGCGACGATCCCCGATAATGGCCGCACCCAGCGCAGACTTTCGGGGCTGAGCGAGGCTGCGCCCCAGCGCTGCGACTTGGGCCAAGGGAAGGCGCGGATGATCGCGGGGATTGCTTCGGCCAGCACGTCAGCAGTCGCACGGCCGGGTTTTTCGGAAATGGCGAAGAAAATGCCATCCCGCTGGGTCAGCTGATCTTCGGTGAGGCCGGTCTTGCGCAAGAACCCTTCGAGCGCCTGCGGTGGTGCGCCGACCTTGGGGCCTTTGAGTTCTTCGCTTACCGCAGCAGTCGCCAGCGGCATGTCTCGGGCAATAAGCGCCAAACGGCGCGGAGTGGACCAGATGGTTAGCGCGCCAAAGCTGACGCCAGCGCCATTCATCTGCTCACGGAACAGCTTGTCCAGCGACGCCCGCGCGCCCGCCTGCATCCGAGCGGGAATTTCTTCGGACCGCAGTTCGAGGAGGAAATCAGTCATGCGCTCCACCCCGGAAACTTCGCTTCCCATTCCGGCGTGTTCTTCTCGATCCACTTCTGGCAGCTGCCCTTAGCGAGGTCCCTCACCCGGCCCATGTAGCTGGCGCGTTCCTGCACGCTGATCACGCCGCGCGCCTGCAGCAGGTTGAACAGATGGCTCGCCTCGATCGCCTGATCATAGGCGGCGAGCGGAATATCCGCCTCGATACAGCGGATGCATTCGGCCTCGGCCTTTGTGAAGCCATCGAACAGCGCGGGCGTGTCTGCCACTTCGAAGTTGTATTTGGAGAATTCCTGCTCGTTCTTCAGGAACACATTGCCATAGCTGACGCCTGCTGAGTTGAAGGCGAGGTCATAAACGCTGTCGACGCCCTGGATATACATCGCCAGCCGCTCCAGCCCATAGGTCAGTTCGCCCGCGACCGGCTTGCAATCGAACCCGCCCATCTGCTGGAAATAGGTGAACTGGGTGACTTCCATCCCGTCGCACCAGACTTCCCAGCCCAGCCCCCAGGCGCCCAAGGTGGGGCTTTCCCAGTCATCCTCGACAAACCGGATGTCATGCGCCAGCGGATCGATCCCGATCGCAGCGAGGCTAGCCAGGTAAAGTTCCTGCAGATTGGCTGGGTTGGGCTTGAGGATCACCTGATACTGGTAATAATGCTGGAGCCGGTTGGGGTTCTCGCCATAGCGGCCATCGGTCGGCCGGCGCGAGGGCTGCACGTAAGCCGCGCTCCACGGTTCCGGCCCCAGCGCGCGCAAGGTGGTCGCGGGATGAAACGTCCCTGCGCCAACCCGCATATCATAGGGCTGGAGGATCAGGCAGCCCTGCGCGCTCCAGAAGGCATGGAGGCGCAGGATCATGTCCTGAAAGCTCAGGCTGCTGGATCGGGTGGGCGGCGTCGGTTCAGACATGCTTGGGCCTTTGGCTCATGGTCCGGATAGGGTCAATAAGCGATGCTGCAATGCGCAAAGGTTCGGCTATAGCGCTGGCCATGAAGTTTATGCCCCAACCACTGCGCGCGGCGCTGGCGCTGCTTGCGGCTTGCCTTGCAAGTTCAGCACCGGCCCAGCAAATCCCGGCCACCCCTGCCCCCACAGCTGCCGCCGCACCGTTGCCAACTCTGCGCCCGGCGCTCTGGAAAGTGGCCGATGCCGATACGACGATCTATCTGTTCGGGACGATCCATTTGCTGCCCCAGGGGCTCGACTGGCTGGGCGGTTCGCTGGCCGATGCGGTGGGAAGCGCGGACGAGCTGGTCACCGAAATCCCGGAAGTGGGGGACAGCACGGTGCAAGCCTCGCTGCTGAACCGCGCAATCCTCCCCAAGGGAACGAGCCTGCGCGGCCTGCTCTCTGCGCCCGAACGGGCCAAGCTTGAGACGACGCTGACCAGGTTCAACCTGCCGCTCGACAGCTTTGACAGCTACAAGCCGTGGTACGCCGCCGTCGTGCTGGCAACCGTGCCGCTGATGCGCGAGGGCTTTGCGATCGGCAACGGGGTGGAAAGCGCGCTGGCTGAGCGGACCAAGGCGCGCGGGCGGCCCCGGCTGGCACTGGAAACGATCGATTACCAGCTGGCGCTGTTTGATGGGCTGCCGCCGAGTGTTCAGCGGCGATACCTGGGCCAAGTGATCGATGCACTGCCGACCCTGCGCCGCGACGTTGACGAGATCGTCAGTGAATGGGGCGAGGGCGACGCCGCACGCCTTGCCGAGCTGATGAATGCCGCAGGTGACGACCCCGAGATGGTGGCCGTGCTGCTGACCAACCGCAACCGGATATGGGCCAGCTGGATCAAGACGCGGCTCGCCAGCCCTGGCACCAGCTTTGTCGCGGTTGGCGCCGGGCATCTTGGCGGGCCGGGAAGTGTGCAGGACCAGCTCACCGGGCTGGGGATCGTGACCACACGGGTGCAATGATCCGCCGCGCTGCCCTGTTGCTGATGCTGGCCCTCTTCGCTTGCAAACCGGCCCCGCGCGAAGTGGTGACACCGGCATTGTGGGAAGTCACCGGGGCGCATGGCGAACGGGCCTGGCTGCTGGGCACGATCCACGCCCTGCCCGCGCCGGTTAAATGGCGCTCGGCGCAAATTGAGGCAGCGCTGGCCGGATCGGACCGGCTGGTGCTGGAAATCGCCGATATCGATAACCAGCAGGCGCTTGCGCAAATCTACGCGCGATTGGCCGCAAGCCCGGGCCAGCCGCCGCTCGATACGCGTGTGCCGCCCCCGCTCCGGTCCCAGTTGCTAGCGTTGATGCGTGAGTTCAAACTCGATCCCGGCCAGTTCGGCGAAACCGAAACCTGGGCCGCGGCGCTGACAATCGCCAATGCTGCCCAGGCGGAGGCCAACGCCGATTTCGGCATCGACCGCGAGATATTGAGCGCGGCCAAAGGCAAGCCGGTCGAGGAACTGGAAGGCGCCGCTGCCCAGCTTGGCCTGTTCGACGCTTTACCCGAGGCCGAACAGCGCGATCTGCTGGCCGCGATAGTGATCGAAGCGGCGCAGGACAGCGGCGATGACCGGCTCGGCAAAGCCTGGCGCACCGGCGATATGGCCGGGCTGGATGCCGAAACCCGAACTGGCATGATGGCCGATCCAGAGCTCCACCGGGTGCTTCTGGCAGACCGCAACAACGCTTGGGCGAACCGGCTGGCCGCAATGCTTCAGCAGGGCGCGCGCCCGCTGGTCGCGGTCGGTGCGCTCCACCTTGCCGGAACCGAGGGGCTGCCGGCGCAGCTCGCCGCGCGCGGCTACACGGTTCGCCGCGTCCAATAACTTGCCTTTTGCCGGTAATGGCGTTAGGGGCGCGCGCTTCCCCGATCATGGTCATCCCTGGAGGCGTGACGGGCGAATTGTGAAAACAGTGTTTTGAAAAGGTAGTTCAGATGAGCGATACTCATACTCTGCCGGCCGAGACGCGTGATCGGGCAGGCAAGGGAGCCTCCCGTGCACTGCGTCGTGAAGGCCGCGTCCCCGCCGTTATTTATGGCGGCAAGGAAGCCCCGCTTGCGGTCCATGTCGAAGAAAAGGAACTGCGTCGCCAGCTTGGCACCGGTCACTTTACCAACTCGATCGTGATGGTCGAAGTTGGCGGCAAGTCGATCCGCACCCTCCCCAAGGACGTGGCATTCCACCCCGTCAACGAGCGTCCGCTCCATGTCGATTTCCTGCGTCTTTCGAAGGATGCCAAGGTTACCGTCGAAGTGCCGGTTCTGTTCATCAACGAAGACGCCTCGCCGGGCCTCAAGCGCGGCGGTGTGCTCAACGTCGTGCGCCACGGCCTGGAACTGGTCTGCGATGCCAACAAGATCCCTGATGACATCCAGATCGATGTTACCGGCCTTGATCTTGGCGCATCGATCCACATCAGCCATGTGGTTCTGCCCGAAGGTTCGGTTTCGGCCATCACCGACCGCGACTTCACGATTGCGACCATCGTTGCACCTTCGGCGCTGAAGAGCGAAGCCGGTGACGCTGAAGAAGCGCCAGCTGAGGATTGAGGCTAATTCCCTCTCCCTGCCTGGCGGGGAGAGGGAACTACCGCCATGCAACTCTGGGTCGGCCTCGGCAATCCCGGTCCGCTTTATGCGATGCACCGGCACAATATCGGCTTCATGATCGCCGATGTGCTGGCTGACGTTTACGGCTTTGGTCCGGTCAGCAAGAAATTCTCCGGCTGGGTTCAGGAAGGCCGGATCGGCGGGGTGAAGATCCTGCTGCTCAAACCCGCCACCCACATGAACGAAAGCGGTCGCGCCGTGGGCGAAGCGCTGCGGTTCTACAAGCTTGAACCCGCTGCGCTGACGGTGTTCCACGACGAGCTCGATCTCGCCCCCTTCAAGGTTAAGGTAAAGCACGGCGGCGGCACCGCCGGACATAACGGGCTGCGCTCGATCGACCAGCACATCGGACCGGATTTCCGGCGGGTCCGGATCGGCATCGGCCACCCGGGTCACAAGGACCGGGTCACCAACTATGTGCTAGGCAACTACGCCAAATCCGAGCTGGATGCCCTTGCGGATACATTGGGCGCGGTCGCGGCTGAAGCGGAATGGCTGGCCAAAGGCGATGACGCGCGGTTCATGAATGATGTGGCGTTACGCCAGGCGGAATAGCCGAAGTCTGTCGGACCCGTTTACAATTCGGCTCGCGCGCTCTGGCCGTTAACCATTGAAACGCCCCAAGACCCTCAACTGGCACATGGTTTGCGTCGTGACGCGTAAACCACGCTTTTTTATGGGGGGAATCCATGTCGTTGTCTCTTAAGATCCTGCCGCTTGTTGCTGCAGCCGGCCTTGCATTCGTCGCCACCCCGGCGCTCGCTGATCCAATCACGCTCGATCCTTCGAGTGTCGGACAGAGCTACACCTTCAACTATAATGGCTTTTCGGACGGCACCACGATCAATGGGTTGACGGCATCCACTACCTTCACCCTGACCAGCACCACCGCGAACAGCTATACCTTCAGCTACAGCGTTGCGAACACCACGAGCGCACCGCTGACATCGCGGGTGTCGAGCTTTGCCTTCAATACCGATCCGACAATCTCCAGCGCCACCTCCACCGGGGCGTTCAGCTATACGACGCTCAATTCGAACTATCCGAACGGGATTGGCAACGTCGATGTCTGCTTCAAGGATGCGGCAACCGGTAGCTGTGCGGGCGGCGGCAGCGGCGGCCTCACCACTAGTGAAAGCGGCACCGGCAGCTTCACGCTCAACTTCTCTTCGCCGATCAGCTCGCTCACGCTGAGCGACTTCTTCGTGCGGTATCAGTCGATCACCGGTGCGGGCAACGTCACTTCGGCCAGCGGTGAAGGCACCATGACCAGCACCGGCGGAACTTCGGTTCCTGAACCCGGCGTGCTCGGCATGATGCTCGGCGGCATTGCTGCCATAGTGCTGCTGCGCCGCCGCCGCGTAGTCCCGGCAAAGGCTTTCCGCCCGGCTTACGCCTGAAATCAGCTTCCCGCGCGCTCCGCTTCGGCGAGGTGCGCGGCAATCGCGACATTGGCTGGCGCCTTCTTTGCCGCAAGGCGAAGGAGGCGTTTTGCTTCGTCCAGATCGCGGCCTGATTTGAAGCGCACCCAGCCCAGCGTATCGAGCACCGAGGGGTTATCCGGCGCCTGTTTCAGCGCTCGCTCGGCAAATTCCAGCGCCTTGGCATTGTTACCAAGCATCAGCTGGGCGTTGGCCATATTGTTGAGCACCAGGACATTGCGCCCGTCGGTCATGGCCAGAATGCGTTCATAGGCGGCCGCAGCCCGGGCCCAGCTGCCCCGGCGCATGGCGGCATCGGCATCGGCCAGATCAGTCCCCAGCGCCCGGGCAGCGGGCGTTACAGCAAGCGGTGCCAAGCTGGCGGCCTGCGGATCGCCGCTCTGCTTGGCGGCCTTGGCGATCAGGCTCAATTCCTCGGGCCGGACATCAGTCAGCAGTGCCAGCGGCCTTAGCGTGTCGAGCGCGGACTGCGCATCGCCGCTGACCAGTTGCGCCTCGCCCAGCAGCCGCACCGCGAGCCTTGCGCCCGGCCCGCTGCGGGTCATCGGCGTGAACTGAGCCATCGCCAATTCGCTTTGCCCCAACCGCAACAGCGCTTCGCCATACAATAGCCGGGTCGGATCCTGCTGCGGCAGCCCGGCCTCGATCGGCTGGACGGCGGCCCGCACAGCGGACCAATCCTTTCGCGCCGCGGCAGCCCGCGCGGTCAGATATACGACGGTCAGATCCTTGGGAGCAAAGGCAGATGCGCGGGCAAGCGCGGCCTCCATCTGATCGAAACGCCCCAGATCGCCCAGCACTGCTGCTTGGCCAGTCAGAGCCGCAAGGCTGGTGGGATAGAGTTTCGCGGCGCGGCCATACAGTTCCAACGACTTCTTGAGATCGCCTTGGCGCAGCGCCAACAGTCCGCCGACCAGCAGTGTGTCGATGCCATCGGGAGATGCTTTGGCCGCGCGATCGGCCAGTTCTTTCGCCCCGGCAACGTCTCCCGCGGTCAACCGGAACCGGCAATAATCGGCGAATACCCGAGCATTTCCGCCCGCCGCCATGGCCTTTGCAAAATAATCGCCGGCTTTTGCCGTATCGCGCTTCTGGATTGCGGCGAGCGCCCGCAAACGATCGGCTTCAACCGAATTCGCATCCCCTAGCACGGCCAGCGCTACATCGGGCGCCTGACGCAGCAGCGCAGCTTCGGCCGAAAGTTCGGCCAACTCGGCTTTTGCGGGGCTTGTGCCGATCAGCTTTTCCAGCGCAGAACCCGCCCCCTCGCCGTCACCCAGCGCCAGCAGGGTCCGGGCCTGGAGCAGCAGCATCGCCCGATCGCCGGGCTGTTTTGCCAGCGCCGAGGCGATCGTGACCCGGGCCACCGGGTAATCATGGCGGGCAAAAGCGTCCTGCGCCTTGGCAAAATTCTCAGCCGGACTGTCAGCGCAACCGGCCAACAGCAGCAATGCGGGGAGGAAGATGGTCTTTTTCATGTTGGCTGACCTACACGCCAAGACTGAAAATTCGGTGAAACTGGTCAAACGGGCGTCGCCCCGCTATGGGCGCCCGCTATGGCGGCAAACGCCAGCGCGCAGGAGCGAATAATGGGTTTCAAATGCGGTATCGTCGGGCTTCCAAACGTGGGCAAGTCAACGCTGTTCAATGCGCTGACCGAAACGCAGGCGGCACAGGCAGCGAATTATCCGTTCTGCACAATCGAGCCCAATGTCGGCCAGGTCGGCGTACCCGATCCGCGACTGGACAAGCTGGCAGCGATTGCCGGCAGCGCCAAGATCATTCCTACCCCGCTCGGCTTCGTCGATATTGCCGGCCTGGTGCGCGGTGCTTCGAAGGGTGAGGGTCTGGGCAATCAGTTCCTTGGCAATATCCGCGAGGTCGATGCGATCATCCACGTGCTGCGCTGCTTTGAAAATGACGATATCCAGCACGTCGAGAACAAGATTGATCCGGTTTCGGATGCCGAAACGGTTGAGACTGAGCTGATGCTGTCTGATCTTGAAAGTCTGGAAAAGCGGGTGCCCGCCGCGCAAAAGAAGTCGGCGCAAGGAGACAAGGAGTCCAAGATCATCGCCTCGGTGCTGGGTCAAGCGCTTGAGCTTCTGCGCGCGGGCAAGCCGGCCCGGCTGACCAAGCCGAAGGACGAAGAAGAAGAACGCGTTTTCAAACAGGCCCAGTTGCTCACTGCAAAGCCGGTGCTTTACGTCTGCAATGTCGAAGAAGAGTCCGCCGCCAACGGCAACGCCTTTTCCGCGCGGGTGTTTGAAAAGGCCAAGGCCGAAGGCGCCAATGCGGTGATCGTTTCCGCCGCGATCGAAAGCGAGCTGGTCGGCATGGATCCTGACGAACGGATGGTGTTTCTGGAAGAACTGGGCCTTCATGAAACCGGCCTCGCCCGGATCATCCGTTCAGGCTATGAGCTGCTCCACCTGCTGACCTTTTTCACGGTCGGTCCCAAGGAAGCGCGGGCCTGGACTGTTCATCAGGGCGCGATGGCCCCGGAAGCGGCGGGCGAGATCCACTCAGATATGCAGCGCGGCTTCATCCGGGCCGAAACTATTGCTTATGACGATTATATCGCACTGGACGGCGAAACCGGGGCCAAGGATGCCGGCAAGCTGCGTCAGGAAGGCAAGACCTATGCGGTGCAGGACGGCGATGTGATGCACTTCAAGTTCAACGTCTGATTGGACACCGCATGGCCTTGTGCTTACAATGACCCCCATGTTCCGCCGAATTCTGATGTCCCTTTTGATCCTGTGCCTTGCCGCTCCGGCGCTGGCGCTGCCGGTTGCCGAGCATAACCACATGGCGATGAGTGTGTCTGCCCATGGCGGCGGGCATCACCCCGCGCCGGTCAGCGAAACTTCAAAGGCCAAACACGAATGCATAGGCTGCATCAGCCCAGTGGCGGCCATCGCCGCGCCAGCTCGCCCGTTTGTCTTCGTTGAGCCGCGCGGCCTTCCGGTCAGCGATTATCGCACTCCCCATGCCACTGCTGGACCCGAGACACCTCCTCCGCAGTTATGACTGGATCGTACCACTCCCGCCAAGGGAGTGCATTTGCTCTCAGATTCAGGACAGTTCGATGAAACTTACCCTTCTTATGGCGCTCGCTGACGCCACAGCACTTTCGTGTCCGGCCATGGCGCAGGATCATAGCGGGCACACGATGCCGATGCCCATGCCCGCGCCTGTGGCTGCGCCAACCCCAACTCCCGCACCCCAACCGGTCGATCATTCCGGACATGACATGAGCGGCGGCGCGGAGGCGATGCCTGGCGAGGCTGCCACGCAGCTTGCTTACGCCGATGGTTCGGGCACATCGCGCCTACCTGGCAACGAAGGCGCAATGCACGGCCTGCATCTTATGCCCGGCGATGACTGGATGGTGATGATCCACGGCACTGCATCGGCGCAATATACCAAAGCCACCGGTCCGCGCGGGGATGACAAATTCTATGTCACCTCGATGGGGATGGTCACGGCCGAAAAGGAAACTGGCTGGGGCAAGGTCCAGCTCAAGAGCATGTTCAGCCTCGAGCCGGCAATGGATAGCAGCGGCTATCCCAATTTGTTCGCGACCGGAGAAACATCGGGCGGGCAGCCGCTGGTCGATCGCCAGCATCCGCATGATCTGTTCATGGAACTGGCGGCACGAGTGGACATCAACCTGTCGGACAGTGCCCGGCTGTTTGTCTATGGCGGCCCGGTGGGTGAGCCCGCGCTTGGCCCCAGCGCGTTTATGCACCGGGGTTCGGCGAGCTATAATCCCGAACCGCCGATCACCCATCACTGGTTTGATTCCACTCACATCACCTATGGCGTGGTCACTGCCGGGATCGCCACGGATCACTTCCAGCTTGAGGCATCGGCCTTTCGCGGCGCCGAACCGGATGAACGGCGCTGGAACATCGAAACACCCAAGCTGGACAGCTGGTCGGCCCGCGCCACGTTCAACCCTTCGCCCGATTGGTCGCTTCAGGCGAGTTACGGTGAGATAAAGCAGCCCGAGGCGCTCCATCCC
Source organism: Novosphingobium sp. (assembly GCA_031413595.1). Classification (GTDB taxonomy): domain Bacteria; phylum Pseudomonadota; class Alphaproteobacteria; order Sphingomonadales; family Sphingomonadaceae; genus Novosphingobium. Next base: position 1,716 of record JANOFJ010000209.1, on the reverse strand, counting down.
GGCGAGGACGAGCACCGTTTCACGGCCTCGGCGCACTATGCCAGTGGTGGCGGGCTATCTGCCATGCTGGCCTTCAGCGCCAAGGATCGTGTGCCGGGCGAAACGCTCACAGCCTGGTTGGGTGAGGTGAACTGGAACATCGATCAGCACAACACGCTGTTTGGCCGCGTCGAGAACGTCGCCAATGACGAGCTGTTTCCCGACGATTCCGACCCACTCCACGAGGTGACTTTCCGGGTCAGCAAGTTCCAGCTGGGCTACGCGCGGCGGATCGCGCTTGGGCCGGTCGAGCTGGCGCTGGGCGGCTCGGTCGCGGCTTATGCCAAGCCGGCCGCGCTTGATGCTGCCTATGGCAAGAATCCGATGGGCTATACGTTGTTCGCGCGGTTTTCGCTCGGACATTAGGGTTTTCGCTCGGACATTGACCTCCAGCCTCCGCTCATTTAATCGCACGGTTAAATGAGCGGAGGCGAATGGTGCAATATTTTGAAGATCTTGAAGTGGGCTCCAAGGCCAGCTTTGGCCGCTATGAGGTGACCCGCGAAGAGGTGGTCGAATTCGCCAGCAATTACGATCCGCAAGCCTTCCACCTCGACGATGCCGCTGCCGCCAAGACGCATTTCGGCAGGCTGTCCGCGAGCGGCTGGCACACCTGCGCGATGACCATGCGGATGCTGGTCGATAATATGGGGACCCGCCAGCAGGCCGGCCTCGGCTCGCCCGGACATGACGAATTGCGCTGGCTGAAGCCGGTCTATCCGGGGGACGTGCTGCGGATCGAAACCGAGCTGCTGGAGAAGACCCGCAGCCGCTCGCGCCCGGAGATGGGCAGCTTCAGATCAATCATCCAGGTCTATAATCAGGATGGTGTGATGGTGATGAGCTTTCGCTCGATTGGACTGATCCAGGTTCGCGGCGATCAGGATCTGCAGGCCTGAACCAGATTTTCGGTCAGGATTACCCGGTCCCAGCTATCGCGCACGACCATCCGGACAGATCGGCGCATGGCTGCAGAATTCGCTGGTGCGCCTGAAGCTTCGCCCGGCAAGAAACGCAGCGAAATCTCGCGGCCGGTATAGTGGGTCCAGGTTTGTGCCGGACCGGCCTCGCTTCCGGTATCGGCGGCCAGTTTCAATAGCTCGTCGGTGATTTTGATCCAGCCGAAGCTGCCCACCGTCACCGCGACCGGATCGGTCGCATCGGGTTTCGCCAGCGCATAGCTGCAACGCCCACCGACAGCGTCTATCCGGCCTCGGTCGGCAGGCAGCAGGGATTGCAGGACGACAAGCTCGATCGGCGGCAGGCGGTTCTGCACGGCCTTGACCATGGCGACATCGCGAGCATCTTCCTTTTTGCGTTGTTCATCGCTTTTCCCGCACCCGGTCAGGGCCAGGGCCAACATCAGCAGGGCTGCGCGCATCATTTTCTCCCAAACAACTTTTCGATATCGCCATGCGCCAGCTTGACCCAGGTTGGCCGGCCATGGTTGCATTGACCCGATCGCGGCGTGACTTCCATTTCACGCAGCAACGCGTTCATCTCGGCGACGCTCAGTATCCGCCCGGCCCGGACCGAGCCATGGCAGGCCATCGTCGCCAGCACCAGATCGAGCCGCTCACCCAGCAGCAGCGCATCGCCGTTCTGGGCCAGATCATCGGCAATATCGCGAACAAGAGCCTGGACATCGCCTTTACCCAGCACCGCAGGCACCGCCCG
>JANOFJ010000208.1:0-6989 GCA_031413595.1 Novosphingobium sp. | reverse complement strand
GCTTTCGTCGCGGATGTCTTCCAGGATCGGCAGCTTTTTGTCGGCAATCGCCTGCGCGATCTGCTCGATCAGCTTGCCCTTCTGGACCATGTAGGGAATTTCGCTCAGCACCAGCTGCCACATTCCGTTGCTCAGCCGCTCGATCCCGGCTTCGCGGTCTTCTTGCGATTTGGCTTCGGCTGCGTGGAACCGCCCGCGCACCCGGAAAGCCCCGCGCCCGGTTTCATAGGCGTGCGAAATTGCCGCAGCGCTATCGACGATCACGCCGCCGGTGGGCAGATCGGGGCCCTTGAACACTTCCATCAGCGCGCTGTGCTCGACATAGGGATTGTCGATCAGCAGCAAGGTCGCGTCGATTATCTCGGCGACATTGTGGCTGGGGATAGAGGTGGCCATCCCCACCGCGATACCGCTGGAACCATTGGCGAGCAGATTGGGGAATATGCCGGGGAAAATTTCTGGCTCTTCGTCTTCGCCATTATAGGTCGGGTGGTAGGTGACCGTGCCTTCATCAAGGCCGGACATCAGCTGGATCGCGGTCTTGGTCAGCCGCGCTTCGGTGTAGCGGTAGGCAGCGGCATTATCGCCGTCGATATTGCCGAAATTGCCCTGCCCCTCGACCAGCGGATAACGCAGCGAGAAATCCTGCGCGAGGCGGACCATCGCATCATAGACCGATTGATCGCCATGCGGGTGATATTTGCCGATCACATCGCCGACCACGCGGGCGGATTTCTTGAAGGCGTCGCCCGGGTTCAGCTTCAACTGGCGCATCGCCCACAACAGGCGGCGGTGGACCGGCTTCAGCCCATCGCGCAGATCGGGCAACGACCGCGCGGTGATAGTGGACAGCGCATAGACAAGATACCGCTCCGACAGCGCGCTATCGAATGGCGCATCGACGATGGCATCGAAGGGATCGGGCTCGGTGGTGATGGTGGTCATTGCGTGGCCGCCCTAGCAATCGAACTTACAATTCGGAAAGCGAAGGAACAGTTTTATCCGCCAATCATTATCAGTCCCAGGCGACGCATTGGTCGCCATGGAGCAGATCATGCCAAAACGGGTTCTCATTCTCGCCACTAATGGTTTTGAGCAGTCTGAATTACTGAAGCCGCGGCAGGCGTTGGAGGAAGCGGGAATTGAAACCGTGCTCGCCAGTCCCGAGGCTGGAACTATAAAGGGTTGGGACAGCAAGGACTGGGGCGAAAGCGTCAAAGTCGATGCCCTGATTGCAGATGTCGATAGTGAAAACTTCGACGGTCTCTTGTTACCGGGCGGACAAATGAATCCTGACATTCTTCGGCTTGACGCGAATGCCGTCCGGCTCGTGAAAGAGTTCAATGACGCAGAAAAGCCGATTGCCGCGATTTGCCACGGCCCGTGGATGCTGGTCGAGGCTGACATTCTCGATGGCCGGACGGTGACCGCCTGGCCATCGCTACACACCGACCTGAAAAATGCTGGCGCGCTCGTTGTTGACCGTGAAGTTTCGATTGACGGAAATATTATCACCAGTCGAAAACCGGAAGATATTCCCGCATTTTCCAAGGCTCTGATGGCTGCCGTGAAGGCCGATAAATAACCCGGGCTGCGTTCAAATCAGCGCCGCTGCATATCGTGGCTTTCACCCGGAATTCGCACCTCCAGCCCCTCAAGCTCGGGGACAAGCAGTATCTGGCATGAAAGCCGGCTGGTCCGGGTAACGCCGGCGGCCAGGTCGAGCATGTCTTCCTCGTCTTCCGATGCGGGCGGAAGGCGGTCAAACCATTCGCGCGGGATGATTACATGGCAGGTGGAGCAAGACATCTGGCCTTCGCAAGTGCCCTCCAGCGGCATGTCCGCCGCCTGCCCAACTTCGAGCAGCCGCGTGCCTGCCGCAGCTTCGGCATCGACCCGCTCGCCTTTGGCGGTGATGAAGTGGACGCGGACCAAATTCATGCTCCCTGATCAGCCGCCGCCGCCTCGATCCGGCGGCACGCCTCAGTGACCTCATCGCTGGTTGTATAGCGACCGAAACCCAAACGGACCGAGCTGCGTGCAGTTCGCGCGTCGAGCCCGATCGCTGTGAGCACCCGGCTGGGTTTTCCCGTGCCACTACCGCAAGCCGAGCCTGCCGAAAACGCAATATCACGAAGCTCGCTCATGAGGCGCGGCACATCGAGGCCTTCCAGCCGCAGATTGAGATTGCCCGGCCAGCGCACCGCTTCGCTGCCATTGGCCTGCCAGCGCAAGAGCAGCCTGCGCGCCAGCGACGCGAGGCCGTTCAGATGCTGAAAATCCGCGTCCATCCGCGCTTTGGCCACAGCTGCCGCCGCACCAAACCCGGCGCAGAGCGCAGGGCTAAGCGTTCCCGAGCGCAAGCCTTGTTCCTGCCCGCCGCCATGCATCAGCGGCAGAATGTCCACCCCGTCGCGCACCCACAGCGCACCGATTCCTTTCGGTCCGTAAAGTTTGTGCGCGGTGATGGCGATAAAATCAGCCTCCTGCGGCGGTGCCAGCTTGCCCGCGCCCTGCACTGCATCGCAGAGGAACAAGGCTCCCGCTTCGTGAGCCCGCCGAGCCAAATGATCGACCGGCTGGATCGTGCCGATCTCATTGTTGACCTGCATCACTGCGACCAATGATGTTCCCGGAGCAAATGGCGTATCGGGATCAACCAACCCGGCGGAATCTACCGGTAATTCCCAGGTCGGCAGGCCGCTAGCCGAAGCGGCTTCGATCACTGCCGAATGCTCGATTGCCGAATGGGCAATAGCGCCGTGCTGGATTGAATGGACCGCCTGATTGATCGCCTCGGTGGCGCCGCTGGTGAAGATCAGCCGTCCGCCCGCCGGAAGCAGCGCAGCGATCTGGTCTCGCGCCGTCTCAACCGCCGCAGCAGCAGCTCGGCCAGGAGAATGGATGCTGTGCGGGTTGGCAAATCCGGCGCTTTCCGGCCCGGCCAGCCACGGCAACATCGCTGCGCGGGCTTCGGGAGCGAGCGGCGTCGTCGCTTGATTGTCGAGGTAGATCATGTCGCGATTCCCCGCCAGGCTTCAAGGAAGCGATCGATCTCAGCCGCAGTGGTTTCGCGGCCAATGCTGACCCGGATCACTTCACCCGCGCCCTCCACTCCCATCGCTTGGAGAACATGGCTGGTCCGCAGCGAGCCCGATGAACAGGCGCTTCCCGCCGAAACCGCGATATTCTGCGCATCGAAACGGATCAGCTGTGCCGCGGATGAGACGCCCGGCATGCGGTAGGCGCCGATCGCAGCAATCCGTTCGCTGCCCGGCGCAACCACTTCGCCTCCGCCCGCCAGTATGCCGTCTTCCAGCTGCGCGCGCAGCGGCGCTGCCTCAGCCAGCCAGTTCGGGCCTTGCTCCAGTGCCGCCATCATAGCGAGCGCGCCGGGCAAATTCTCGGTCCCACCGCGATAGCCGCGCTCCTGCCCGCCATCGGGTTTCAGCATCGCAAAGTCACGAACCAGCAGCGCGCCGATCCCTGCTGGCCCACCGAACTTATGCGCGGATATGGCGATCAGATCAGCGGCAGGCAGCGGCAGCTTCCCGGCCCCTTGCGCGCAATCGGCCAGCAACAGGCCGCCCGCGCTGTGCACCGCTTCAGCAATTTCATTCAGGCGCTGGATCACCCCGGTTTCATTGTTGACCTGCTGCACTGCGACCAGCCCCGACAGCGCCGCGTGCACCGGATCGACCAGCCCGTCCTGTCCGACCGCCAGCCGCTCGGCCCCCGCCGAATAGCGCAGCACTGCTTCATGCTCGGCCGTGCTAACTGCGGCGAGCGGCTGGGCGCAACGGGAAAGTGCCAGCGCCAGGGCCTCGCTCGCGCCAGCGGTGAGGATGACTTCTCCACTCCACCCCAGCGCAGCCGCTATCCGGGCGCGCGCGTCCTCCAGCGCTGCCCGGGCCGCCCTTCCAGCTTTGTGCGGACTGGAGGGATTAGCCCAGATGGCAAACCCCTCAAGCATCGCCGCGCGCGCCGCTGGCAGCAGCGGGGTGGTGGCGGCGTAATCAAGATAGAGCGAATCGGCGGTCATTGTCCGGAAATGTTGCTTTCGGGTGAAGCGTTTCTATATAGCCCTTGCATTCCTATCACAGCCCCAACCGGTCCGGATTTCCCAATTCCTTGGAAGCCGCGGCGAAGGCCAGCCAGAACCAGGTCTTCTATCCTATGCCCGCAGTCATTTTTCCCGGTCCCGAAGGCCGTCTCGAAGGCCGTTTCCAGCCGGGTCCGCGCGCCCGTGCACCTGTCGCGATGATCCTCCACCCGCACCCCCAGGGCGGCGGGACGATGAACGACCGGATCACCATGGCGATGTACCGCACCTTCGTGGCCCGCGGTTTTGCGACGCTGCGCTTCAATTTCCGCGGGGTTGGTCGCAGCCAAGGCAGTTTCGACAATGGGATCGGTGAGCTTTCGGATGCTGCGGCTGCGCTCGACTGGGTCCAGTCGATCCATCCCGAGGCGCAGACAACTTGGATCGCCGGTTTCAGCTTTGGCGCCCTGATCGGGATGCAGCTGCTGATGCGCCGCCCCGAAATCCGCGGCTTCATCTCGGTCGCGCCGCCCGCCAATATGTACGATTTCAGCTTCCTTGCCCCGTGCCCCGCTTCGGGCATCATGGTCCAGGGTGCGGCCGATACGGTGGTGACACCGAGCGCGGTAGGCAAGCTGGTTGAGAAGCTGCGGACCCAGAAGCACATCACGATCCACCACGACGAAATCCCGCGCGCCAACCATTTCTTCGAGCATGAGCTCGATGAGATGATGCGCTCGGTCGACAATTATCTCGATATGCGGCTGTCGCCGGACTGCCCGATCAAATAACAATCACTTGAGCTCCTGGCCAAGCGGCGCATTGCCGCTGCTGTCGGGCAAGGTCCATATCCCGATATTCGCAACCATGATTGCGGCCAGCAGCAGCATCAGACCGATCTGCTTGCGCGGAGCCCCGCGCCGCCACAAGGCAGCCGCGCCCAGCACCAGGGCAATTGCGGCCAGCACCAAAATTGAAAGCACGGTATTCAAGCCGCTAGCCGATCCAACGGCGGCGAGCAGACTTATTGGCGCCGCTCCGCGCCGACATGTCCAGTAATTTCATAGTCAATTCCCGAGGGCTCTGGCGATCCCAACTGCCGTTCGGCCCATGCCGATACCCTATCGACACCCATGCCATCGTGCTAGATGTTTTGGCTAGAGGGGCTCCCATCCGGCATGATTCGCCGGCCCGTTTGGATTTCAGGAGAATTCTGCCATGTCGATCTTCAGCTCTATCAAGAATGCCATCTTCGGACGCAAGGCTGAGGCCGCAACCCCGCCCGCCGCTGCTGCCACCGGTTCCGCTCCTGTCGCTCCCGCACCTTCGCTGGCGGTTGCCGATGTTGATGTTGCCGCTAACCTCGCTGCATTGGCAGAGGGTAAAACCCTTAACTGGCGCACGTCGATCGTTGATCTGATGAAACTGCTCGACATCGATTCGAGCCTTACCAGCCGCAAGGAGCTGGCGAACGAGCTGGGTTATACTGGCGCACTTGATGGGTCGGCCGAAATGAACATCTGGCTGCACAAGGCAACGATGCGTGAACTGGCAGCCAATGGCGGCAAAGTTCCGGCAGAACTGCTCGACTGATCCGCTCGCCAATTGACACCCGTCATGGTGCCAGACAATCTGGCGCCATGACGTCATTCACCATTAACCGCCGCGAGTTACTGGCCGCTCTCGCCGCCAGCGGCAGCGCGCTGGCGTTGCCCGGCTGCGCCCGCTCGCTTTCCTCCTCTCGGCTCGCCGCTACTTCACAGGAACTGCTAGATGCGATTGCCTGGCAGTTACTCGAGCTCAGTCCAGAGAGCGCGACTTCGCTGGGGATCGACAAGGGCGCCCATGCCGGCCTTCGCTCGAAGCTGGGAGATCGTTCTGCGGCAGGGCAGACCAAACTCGCTGCGGCGCTGCGCAAAGCGCTGAAGCAGGTGAACTCCGTTCCGACCGCCCCGCTGGATCCGGAAACCCAAACCAGCCTTGCCGTGGTTAAGAGCGCTTATGGCATCGCGCTGGACGGATTCGCGCTCCCTTACGGCGATATCGCGGTCGGCGGGTGGCGCAACACACCCTATGTGGTGATCCAGAATGTCGGAGCCTATCTCGATACGCCGCGTTTCCTTGATGCTGACCATCCGGTGCGCAATGCATCTGATGCAGAGAGCTACCTTGCCAGGCTTGGCGCGATGCCCGCCCAGCTGGACGGTGAGCTGGGACGGCTGACCGCGGCAGGCAAAATGGGCGCGATCGCCCCTTCGTTCCTGCTCGACAAGGCGATTGCCCAGATGGAGCAGACGCTGGCGGACGCTCGCGGCAGGGGCGAACTGGTCCAGTCGCTGGTTCGCCGGACGCGCGATATTCCCGGAAACTGGGAGCAGCGAGCCTCCGCGCTGGCGATCGGGCCGGTGGCGAGCGCGCTGACGCGCCAATTGGCCGAGCTCAAGCGGCAACGTGCGCGGGCCACTGGCGAGGCCGGCCTGTGGGCGCGCCCGCACGGCGATGAGTGGTACGCTTGGGGACTGCGGGCCAGCACTACGACCCGGCGTACCCCGGAAGAGGTTCACGCCTTGGGTCATGCGCAACTGGCCGAATTGCATGGGCGGATGGACCCGCTCTTGCGCAAGCTGGGTTACACCAGCGGGACGGTTGGCGCGCGGATGACCGCCCTGGGCAACGACCCGCGCTACAAGTTCAGCAACGACGACAAGGGCCGGGCGGAAATCATCGCACTGATGCAATCCAAGGTCGATTTCATCCGCACCAGGATGCCGCAAGCCTTCGGCAATCCGGTTCGGGGCAATCTGGAGATCCGCCGCCTACCGCTTGCAGAGGAAGCAGGCGCGCCGGGTGCTTATGGCGGGGCTGGTTCGATCGACGGCTCGATCCCGGGCAAAATCTGGCTCAATCTGGGAGATACCGATCTCCACAGCCGCTTCAGCCTGCCAAC
>JANOFJ010000207.1:0-11281 GCA_031413595.1 Novosphingobium sp. | reverse complement strand
CCAGAGCGGGCCGAGCATCATCAAATATGGCACCGAGGAACAGAAGGCCTGGTTCCTGCCCCGGATTGCTGCCGGAGAGCTCGCCTTCTGCATCGGAATGAGCGAACCGGACTCCGGCTCGGACCTTGCCGCCACCCGGACCCGCGCGATCCGGGCCAAAGACTCTGGGGCCGACAACTACCGCATTACCGGGACCAAGCTGTGGACCAGTTTTGCCCATGAGGCGGACTGGGTAATCCTGTTCTGCCGCACCGGCAGCGGCGGCCCGGCTGACCGGCAAGCCGGGACCAGCCAGTTTCTGGTCGATCTTAAAAATACTCCCGGCCTGACCATCCGCCCGATCATCGATCTGGCGGGGCAGCATCACTTCAACGAAATGCATTTCGAGGACGCGATTGTTCCCGCAAACATGCTGCTCGGTACCGAAGGTCAGGGCTGGGAACAGGTGATGAGCGAGCTGGCATTCGAACGTTCGGGCCCGGAACGGTTCCTTTCCTCGATAGAACTGCTGTATCAGCTGATCGCCGTGCTGCAGGGCCAGAAAACCAGCGATGCCGCGCAAATCACGCTAGGCCGCCTGACCGCGCGGCTGGCGGTGCTGCGGCGTTTGTCACGCTCGGTCACCTCGATGCTGCAGGACAAGCAGGACGCCAGCCTTCAGGCGACAATCGTCAAGGATGTCGGCGCGCTGTTTGAGCAAGGCCTGCCCGATATCGCCCGCGAACTGTTCGATTGCGAACCCGATCCGCAGAGCGCTGCGGCCTATGCCAGCGTGCTCGGCAATATCGTGCTCAACGCACCCAGCTGGTCGCTGCGCGGCGGCACGCGAGAAATCCTGCGCGGGATTATCGCGCGCGGGCTTGGGACGCGCTGAGCAGCTGCTTGCAATTGTAACCAGTTGATTGGATGAGGGGTCATGACCTCAGCCCCAATGACTTACGCGCGCTATCTGGCGCTTGACGAACTGCTTGGCGCCCAGCGTCCGCAATCCGATTGCGATGACGAGATGCTGTTCATCATCATCCACCAGACCAAGGAGCTGTGGCTCAAGCAGATGATCCGCGAGTTGCTGCTGGCCAAAGCCCAGGTGCAGGCCGATGCATTGGTGCCCGCTTACAAAGCGCTGGCCCGGGTTAGCCGGATTCAGGCGGTGATGACCCTGTCATGGGACGTTCTGGCGACCATGACGCCGAGCGATTATACCCGGTTTCGGGATGTGCTTGGCCCCAGCTCGGGGTTCCAGTCGGACCAGTTCCGAACCGTTGAGTACCTCCTCGGGCTAAAGGATGCGCGGTTCCTCGCCTATCAGAACGACCGGCCCGCTGCGCAAGCGGCGATGGCTGCGGCGCTGGCCGGGCCGGGGCTGTGGGACGATGCGATTGCGGCGGCGGCGCGGGCTGGCCTTGCGATCCCGCACGAAGTTTTGAACCGCGATCTTGTGCAGGCCTACCAGCCGCACCCGGCGGTCGAGGCTGCGTTCCTGACCGTCTATCGAGCGCCGGAGCGCTATTGGGATCTCTATCAGCTGGCCGAAAAGCTGGTCGATCTGGATGATGCGATGGCCAGCTGGCGGCATAAGCATGTGCTGACCGTAGAACGCGTGATCGGCGGCAAGAAGGGCACCGGCGGGACGGCGGGTGTGCCCTATCTGCAATCGACCGTCGCCAAGCGTGCGTTTCCCGAACTGTGGTCGCTGCGGACGGAACTATGAGCTGGAAACGCCTGTTCTCCCGCGCGTTGGAGGCAGCGCCAGACCGATTGCACTTCGCCGCGCACAGCCACCATCTGTGGCCCGATGCCAGCTTCGCCGGGCAAGTCGCCGCCTGGGCTGACGCTGCGCTGTATGCCGACCTCAAGTGGGACCGGATATTCGGGCAGGTGATCCCCGAGGCCCAACGCCATATCGCCGCAGAGCTGGCCCTGCCCGATCCGGCGACAATCGCCTTTGCCCCCAACACCCATGATTTCCTGATCCGGATTGTCTCGGCCATCGCTGCGCCCAAACCGCGGATTCTGGCGACCGACGGCGAGTTCCACTCGTTCCGCCGCCAGTCGCTGCGCTGGGCCGAGGCGGGACGGATCGAGCTGGTAACCGTTCCGGCCGAGCGCCTGCTGGAGACGGCGCGAGGCGGCAAATTCGACCTGATCTTTGCGAGCCAGATCCTGTTCAATTCCGGTCAGCGCGGCGCAGATATTGCTGGCTTGGCCGCGCTGTCCCGCCCCGAGGGACCGTGGCTGGTGATCGACGGCTATCACGGCTTTATGGCCACACCGACCGATCTTTCAGCCGCAGCGAGCCGGATCTTCTACCTCGGCGGTGGGTATAAATATGCGATGGCCGGTGAAGGGGCGTGCTTCCTCCATGCCCCGCCCGGCTTCGCCCCGCGCCCCGAGATTACCGGCTGGTATGCCGCATTCGATGATCTCGCATCGCAGCAGGGCGGGGTCGGTTACGCCCCAGACGGACGGCGGTTTCTGGGCAGTACCTTCGATCCGAGCGGGCTATACCGGTTCAACGCGGTCCGGCGGATGCTGGCGGCCGAAACGCTGACGACAGCGGCGATTTCGGCCCATGTCGCGCTGCTCAAGGGTCAGTTCATCGCCGCCGCACCGCTGCCGGACTTCGCCTTGATCAGCGCGCCCGAAGCCCGGTTTCTGGCCTATGAGGGCAAGCGCGCAGCGTCATTGCAGGCTGCGCTGGAGGCTCGCAACGTCATCACCGATGTGCGCGGCGATGTGCTGCGGATCGGCTTCGCGCTGTATCACGACGCCGAAGATGTGGCGCGGCTGCTGGCGAACTTGCGCGAAAACGGCCCCAGACCCGGCTAAACCGGGCCCGGGGTGATCGGCATCAGAACTTGACGCTGGCTTCGAGGCCGAAGATCCGCGGCTCGTTGACCATTGCGGTCAGATTGTTGAAATCGATGCCCGATACCGCCGAGACATCATTGGTGATGTTGCGGGCATAGGCGGCGATATCGAACCGATCGGTGCGATAGCCAACGCGCAAACCGCCTTCGAGCATGTTGTCATCGCTGAATTCAACCGAGCGATAGAGGAAGAACTGGACCTTCGAGCGATAGGCCCAGTCGGTGAAGGCATAGACCTCGCCGCCCGCCATCGGCACCGCGTAACCAGCCGTCCAGTTGGCAATCCAGCGCGGACTTTGCGGCAACTGGTTACCATCGATCGAGAAGATCCCCGGGCTACCGGCGCGCGGCGTGTTAAGCACGGTGCAAGGCGCCCCGCAGCCGGCGACGAAGGCATTGGGATCGTCGATCTCATTGTGGTTGTACGACAGGCCGGCGGTCAGCGTGAAGCCCTTGGCGGGGCGTGCTTCGAACTCTGCCTCGAAGCCGTAGCCCTTGACCTTATCGGCATTGAGCAGGGTGGTGAAGTTTGAAGCCCCGCCCACAGCTGTCAGCTGCAAATCATTGGTATTGAAATAGAACCCGGTCAGGTTGAACCGCACCTTGCCATCGGCCAAAGTCGACTTCAGCCCGGCTTCATAGCTCATCGTGGTTTCGCTGTTCGCCACCGACAGCGTCCGGCCGAACAGTAACCGGCCCTGGATCGCCGGCGCGCGATAACCCTTGGCGACCCGGGCGAACAGGTTCACGTCGTCCGAGGCAGGATAGGCGACCGACAGATCCCAGGTCAGCACATTATCGCTGACATTGGCGGTCTGCGGCGTAACCGGGCCGCCAAAACCGAGGAAGCCGGGCCGGTTATCGACCGGCCGCGAGGCGACCATCGTGCGCTTGTCATCGTTATAGCGAGCGCCCGCCTGCAGCTTCAGGCCGTTTTCCAGTTCATAGCTGAGCGCGCCGAAAATACCGAACGCTTCGCTGTCCTGACGCTGCAGGGCGATCGCGGATGGGGCCGTGTCGGTTGGCGAGCCGAAATCGAAGCTCTCGATATCGACCTTCTCGTTGAGATAGAAAACCCCAAACTGATAGCCAAGCCCGCCGCTGTTGTTCGAGGCGAGCCGCAGTTCCTGAGTGAACTGATCGAGGCTGGGAACATTATCCTGCGACTGGGCTGAGAACGGAATGAAGCCCGGCCCCATGGTGGGGGCGAACTGGTTGCCAAAACCGCCGTCGATATCGCCGCGGCTTCTAAGGTTGCCGTTCCAGTAGCTCGTCACCGAGGTGATCGTCACCGGACCCGCATCATATTCGCCGGTGAGGCCAACGTTATAGTTTTTCAGCTTCTGGAAGTTGAGCCCATCGGCCCGCACCTGATCGCGGCGGAATTCGCTGGTCGGGCCGGTCAGGCCGATCAGCTTGTTGCTGCCGGTGGCAAATGCATTGGCGCGGAACACACGCGCGGTTCCATCGAAGCTGCGGATCTGGCCAACCACGCGCAGGGTCAATGCTTCAGTCGGCTTGGCCTCCAGCTGCAGGCGGGCCGCGAAATCTTCATAACCTTCAAGGTTGTTTTCACCGGGCGCATCAAGATTATCGACCCAATCATCGCGCCGCTGATAGAGCACCGAAGCGCGGGCAGAAATGCCGCCGCCAAGTTCGCCGCCGATACCCGTCTCGGCATTGATCGTATTGAAGCTGCCCCAGCTGGCCTTGGCGTAGTTGTTCTTCGAGGTCGGCCGGGCGCTATCGAACTTGACGATTCCGGCCGGGGTATTGCGGCCGAACAGCGTGCCCTGCGGCCCGCGCAGCACTTCAACCCGGTCCAGATCGAACACCGGGAAGCCTTTGAGGATCGGGCTTTCCAGCACCACATCGTCATAGACCAGGCTGACCGGCTGCGAGGCGTTGAGATCGAAATCGGTATTGCCAAGGCCGCGAATGTAAAAGCGCGGGAATGTCCGTCCGAACGAGCTTTCGATATTGAGGCTGGGAACCCGGCCCGAGAGCGCGCGGATATCCGCGCCCGCTCCGCTGATCGCGGCGAGCGTTTCACCGCCCAGCGTGGCGATCGAAATCGGCACGTCCTGCTGGTCTTCCGCCCGGCGCTGCGCGGTCACGATGATCGCATCGAGCGTATCGCCTGAACTGGCCGAATCGGCCACTTGCGCCATGGCGGGCGCGGCGGTGAACAGGCTGGTGCCGATCGCCAGCACGGCAGCCGATGCAATAAGATGCGGTCTTTTCATGATATTTCCCTCATTTTTTGTCGAATTCGTGATCTCGGCCCCGCGTTTGGCGCGTAAACTTCAATTTTTCCTGACCCTGAGGCGGACTGATAGTCGTCCGGCCAAAGCTTGAAAAGGCTGCAAAGCGCCCGATCGGGCATTTAGCCCCGACCGCGATAGCCGGCTACGCCTTGCTCGGGCACCCACAGCCCTTCAGGTGCTGCGCCCGATTGCCAGAACACGTCGATCGGGATGCCGCCGCGCGGATACCAATAGCCGCCGATCCGCAGCCATCTGGGCTTCATTTCAGCAAACAGCCGCTGGCCAATTCCCACAGTAACGTCTTCGTGGAAGCCGGCGTGATTGCGAAAGCTTCCCAGAAACAGCTTCAAACTCTTTGATTCGACGATGCTTTCCCCGGGTGCATAGTCGATCACCACATGGGCGAAATCGGGCTGGCCGGTAACCGGGCACAGCGACGTGAATTCCGGCGCAGCGAACCGCACCAGATAGAGCGCCCCGGCCCGCGGGTTGGGCACATAATCGAGCAACGCTTGTTCTGGCGAAACCGGCAGCGCACTGTTCTGGCCAAGGTGGCGGGTGTTTGGTGTGTCAGACATGTCGCAGCCATGCCGCCATCGCAGCCCCAGCACAAGTCACCGGTTGGAAGTGCAAGGTTCACTTCCTATTCAAGCCGCGCCGCGCTAGCGGCGAGCACAATGGGAGCCGGGACCGCCAAATGATGAAGTTGAGGGGCAAATTTGGGGCAACGGTGCGATTCGTGTCCGCGCTGGTCGTGTCTGCGCTGGTCGTGCCCGCGCTGGCGTTTGCGCTGCTCACCGATGCGGCAATTGCGCAGTCTGCCAGCGATTTCCGCCTGCCCGAACCAACCCCCACTTCAACCACGCGCGCGCCGGGTCCGGTCGATCCGGAGAATCCCGGCGCTTCGACCCCGGGTACCGCACCGAGCCCGACCCCGACCCGGACTGCATCGCCAAGTCCAGCACCCACTGCAAGCGCTACGGCGGCACCTGCCCCAGCTGCCGGCAGATCTCCCGCGCGCAGCGTTCCCGGCGCCGCGCCCAGAGCCGCGCCCGCTGGCGCTCCTGGCGCCGCCTCACCCGCTGCAGTCCTGGCAACGCCTGCCGCTGAGAGCGGCGCACCGCCCAGCACCTTCCCGCCTGCCGCATCAGGGCCGATTGGCACATCGGGCAGCGCCGTGCCCTCATTCCCATCGCTGACGCCCGACGCCGCAGTTGCACCAGCAGATGAAGGCGCCGCATGGTGGTGGCCTTACCTTGCTGGCGGTTCGACTGCGCTGGCCGCTTTGTTCGGGCTGCTGTGGTGGCGCCGACGGAGCGAAACGCAGGATCCGGTGGCCGAATTCGAGATGCCGGTCGTTCGCGCACCCATGCCGGCCCCGGCTCCAGCTCCAGCTCCAGCAATTCCAGAGCCACGGCTAAGCGCTGCGGCCCCACCTGCGCCGGTTGCTGAACCAGATCGCCTGACCCTCACGCTCGAGGCGACCCGGCTCAACGCTTCGCTGATGGCAACCACGCTCAGCTACCGCCTGAAGCTGACCAACCACGGGACCGGGGTGTTGGTCGGGCTGGCGATCGAGGGAGACATGATCTCTGCCCATGCCTCGTTGCCGCCCGAACAGCAGATCGCCCAAGCTGGTCAGGCATTGGAGCTGCGCCACGCGCTGGCCGCGCTGGCTGCGGGTGAAAGCGCCGAATTTTCGGGCGAAATTCGCTTGCCGCTGTCCGCGATCACACCGATCCGGGCGGGTGAACAGGCCTATTTCGTGCCCCTCGCCCGATTTCGGGTCGAGGCAGGCGGGCCCGGTGAGGACCCGTTCATCCTCGCCCGGACCTATGTGGTCGGCGATGTGCCGGAAGGTCCGCAAACCACGCTTCGGCCGTTTCGCCTCGACCTTGGCCCGCGCACCTATTCGCGGGTAAGCCAGCGCGAAGTGAACTAAGCCTCTCGACGGAGCCACCGTGCATGGCTAACGTCTCTTCGCAATTGCAGCGCGGGCGTGCTGCGCGGGTCTGGAGGGACCCACCCGAAGAGGAACTTTAGTATCATGGATAGTCTTGTTTCAACCGAGTGGCTGGCTAATGAAATGGGCGCGAGCGATCTGCGCATCGTCGATGCCACCCGTCATCTCCCCGGCACGGGCCGCGATGCGCATGCCGAATATGAAGCGGGCCACATTCCAGGCGCGGTATTCATGGATCTGGCCGATCTGGTCGATGCCAATGCCGCGATCGACAACACCCTGCCACCTGCCGAAAAATTCGCCAGCCGGATGCAGAGCCTGGGCCTTGGCGATGGCAGCCGGATCGTCATTTACGATGACAGCGCGGTAAAGACCTCGGCCCGTGCCTGGTTCATGCTCAAGATGTTCGGCGCGCATGATGTCGCGATTCTTGATGGCGGCATTGCCAAATGGAAGGCCGAGGGCCGCGCGCTGAAGCAAGGCAAGGAAACCCTTCGCCACCGCCACTTCACTGCCTGGTCGGATGACAAAAACGTCCGCAGCAAGGCGGATATGCTGGGCAATCTGCACAGCAAGACCGAACAGGTGGTCGATGCCCGCGGCGCCGCGCGCTGGGCAGGCCACGAGGCAGACCCCCGCCCCAACATCGCCTCGGGCCATATCCCCGGCTCGTTCAACGTGCCCTATACTGCAATGTTCAATGCCGACGGCACGTTCAAGGATGCCGCCACGCTCAAGTCCACCTTCGAGGCCGCTGGGGTCGATCTGGCCAAGCCTGTGGTGACCAGCTGCGGCAGCGGCGTAACTGCCTGTGTCGTTGCCTTCGGGATGCATCTGCTCGGCAAGGAAGATGTAGCGCTGTACGATGGCAGCTGGACCGAATGGGGCGCCGATCCCGATACGCCCAAGGCGACCAAGCCTGCCGCCTGACGACGGTGGCTGGCAAAGATGATAGCCAGAGGCCCGCGACCCGCCTGGTAACCGGCGGGCGGCGACGCGAATGGACCGGCGCGGTCGTCAACCCGCCGGTATGGCGCGCCAGCACGCATCTCTATGCCGACACCGCCGCGCTCCACGCCGGGAACGAAAAGAACGCTGATGGCCGGTTTTTCTACGGCCGCCGCGGTGCGCCCACCCAATGGGCGCTGGCCGAAGCCCTGACCGAGCTGGAACCGGGCGCGACTGGCACGATGCTCTATCCCTCGGGCGTGGCGGCGATTGCCGGCGTGATGCTCACCGTGCTGCGCCCCGGTGATGTGCTGCTGATGACCGATAACGCCTATGAGCCGAGCCGGCTGATGGGGCGCGGGCTGTTGAAGGATTTCGGGATCGAAACCCGCTGGTTCGATCCGCAGGATGTTGCCGCCTTCGAGGCCGCGATTTGCGATCGGACCCGCGCGGTGCTGCTCGAATCGCCCGGCAGCCTGACGCTGGAAGTGCAGGATGTACCCGCGCTTTCCGCGATCGCACGGGCCCGCGATGTTACGGTGGTACTCGATAACACCTGGGCCAGCCCGCTCGGTTTGCCCGCGCTGGAACGCGGTGCCGATATCGTGGTGATGAGCCTGAGCAAGCACGTTGGCGGCCATTCCGACCTGATGATGGGCAGCGCCAGCGCGGGTCCGAAATGGTACGAAAAGCTGCGGCGCCGCGCGCAGGGCCTCGGGCAGGTCGTTTCCCCCGATGATGCCGCGCTGGCCGCACGGGGCCTGCGGACCATGGGTCTGCGGCTTGAGCGCGAGACCGCCAGCGCGCTGGAAATCGCCCGCTGGCTGGAAGGCCGCGCCGAAGTTTCCCGCGTCCTCTGCCCGATGCTGCCCGGATCGCCCGGCCACGAGCTGTGGCTGCGCGATTTCACCGGCGGCTGCGGATTGTTCAGCTTCGTTTTCAAGGGCAGCGATGGCGCGGCGCGCGACCGGTTCATTGATGCGCTGACGCTGTTCGGGATCGGTTATAGCTGGGGCGGCTTTGAAAGCCTGGTCACCCCGGTCGACCCTGCGCCGCTTCGCAGCGCGACCAGATGGCCGCTACCCGCCATGGCGCAGGGTGATCGCTTTGGGCTGCGGCTGTCGATCGGGCTGGAGGATCCAGCCGATCTGATCGCCGATCTGGAGCGCGGCTTCGCTGCCTGGGCGGATAGCTGATCTAAGCCCCCGCAAAGCCATTCTGACTGGCTTGCAAACCACTTGCACCCCATTTGCACTGGGATGAGCACAATTGCCCCCCCTTTAGGTCGCGTCTGGCTGGTCGGCGCCGGCCCCGGCGATCCCGATCTGCTGACACTGCGCGCCGCACGGCTGATCATGCAGGCGCGGATCATCGTCCATGATGGGCTGGTCGATCCTTCGATCCTCGCCATGGCGGGTCCCGCCGCACGGCTGATTTCGGTCGCCAAGCGCCGCTCGCGCCACACCATGCCGCAGGATGAGATCAATGCACTGCTGGTGCGCGAAGCGCTGGCTGGCAATGATGTGATCCGTCTCAAGGGCGGCGATCCGTTCATTTTCGGGCGCGGCGGTGAAGAGGCTGAGGCCTGCCGCGCCGCCGGGGTGCGGGTCGAAGTCGTCCCCGGGATCAGCGCCGCGATGGGCGCAGCCGCTGCCGCGTTGCTGCCGCTGACACACCGCAACAGCGCCTCGATCGTCAGCTTTGTGGCGGGCCAGTGCAAGGGCTTGACCGAGCAGGACTGGTCTGGCCTTGCCGGGCTTGGCCGCACGCTGGTGATCTATATGGGTGTCGCGACCGCTGAGGCGATTGCTGAAAAGCTGATCGCCGATGGGCTGTCCCCCGCTATGCCGGTTGCGGTGATCGAGCGCGCAACCCGTCCCGATATGCGCGTGTTGCGCAGCTCCATTGCGGGCCTCGCCGCATTGGTGGCCGAGCAACGGGTCATAAGCCCGGCGGTGATCGTGATCGGCGAAATTGCCGCATCGCCCGACGAACATCAGCAATTGCGCGCATTGGCGCTGGAGGCTGCACGATGAAGATACTGACCGGCAATGACCTGAAATCCGGCGCGGTCGTGTGGTGGGACGGGGTGCAATGGTCGCTCCACGTCGGCGATGCGGTCGATGTCGGCGATCATGCCGATACCATCCTCGCCCGCGAAAGCGCCGCTCGCCGGGTCAATGCGGCCTATGCGATCGACGCCATCCGCGATGAAACCGGAGTGCGTCCCGGCCACATCAAGGACCGGGTCCGCGCGCTGGGGCCAACCGTCCGCCCCGACCTTACTCTCAAGCCAGCCGATCCCGATGCTGGCAACTGGGTGATCTGATGTATAAATATGACAAGCTTGACCAAGCGATGGTCGATACCCGCGTCGAGGAATTCCGCGATCAGGTCCGCCGCCGGATCGAAGGCCATCTGACCGAGGACCAGTTCAAGCCGCTGCGGCTGATGAACGGGCTCTACCTTCAGCTCCACGCCTATATGCTGCGGGTGGCGATCCCCTATGGCACGCTCTCATCGGCACAAATGCGCGTGCTGGGCGACATTGCCGACAGATATGACCGCGGTTATGGCCATTTCACCACCCGCCAGAACATCCAGTACAACTGGATCAAGCTGGAAGAGACGCCAGACCTGCTGGCCGATCTCGCCAAGGTGGAAATGCACGCCATCCAGACCAGCGGCAATTGCATCCGCAACATCAGCTCAGACCAATATGCCGGGGCCGCCGCTGACGAGCTGATCGATCCGCGCCCCTATGCCGAGCTGCTGCGCCAGTGGTCCAGCTTCCACCCCGAATTCAGCTTCCTGCCGCGCAAGTTCAAGATCGCGGTAATCGCTTCCGACACCGATCGCGCGGCGATGAAGCTGCACGATATCGGCATCCAGATCGTCCGCAATGACGCCGGAGAGATCGGCGCGGCCTATTATGTCGGCGGCGGGATGGGACGGACCCCGATGATCGCTCCGTTGCTCAATGCCTTCGTGCCGCTCGACCATTTCGTAACCTATGCCGAGGCAGCCTTGCGCGTTTACAACCGCTACGGCCGCCGCGATAACAAGTACAAGGCGCGGATCAAGATCCTGGTTCACGAGCTGGGGATCGACGAATACCGCCGCCAGGTAGAGGCCGAGTTTGCCCATCTCCTCACCCAGAACATCGAACCGCCGCTGGCCGAGCTGGAGCGGATCAAAGCCCATTTCATCGATCCAGCGTTTGAAGTCGGGGC
>JANOFJ010000206.1:0-2582 GCA_031413595.1 Novosphingobium sp. | reverse complement strand
GGACCGGACCCACCATGCGATGAAGGCGCTTAAGGATTCGATGCGCTGGGACGAGGACGTGTTCGGCCGCGAATATGACCTTGATCTGTTCAACATCGTCGCGGTGTCGGATTTCAACATGGGGGCGATGGAGAACAAGGGGCTGAACGTATTCAACACCCGCTATATCCTCGCCGATCCCGACACCGCGACCGATGGCGATTACGACGGGATCGAGGGTGTGGTCGCGCATGAGTATTTCCACAATTGGTCGGGTAACCGGGTCACCTGCCGCGATTGGTTCCAGCTGAGCCTCAAGGAAGGCTTCACCGTGCTGCGCGATCAGCTGTTCAGCCAGGACATGGGCAGCGCGGCAGTCAAGCGGATCGAGGATGTCCGTGTGCTGCGCGCCGCCCAGTTCCCCGAGGATTCCGGCCCGCTGGCCCATCCGATCCGCCCGGACAGCTATCAGGAGATCTCCAACTTCTACACCGCCACGGTCTATAACAAGGGCGCTGAAGTGATCCGGATGATGCGGACACTTGCTGGGCCCGAACGGTTCCGCAAAGGCACCGACCTCTATTTTGAGCGCCACGACGGCGAGGCGGCGACTTGCGAGGATTTCATCCGTGCGATCGAGGACGGGGCAGGGCTCGATCTGACCCAGTTCCGCCGCTGGTACGAGCAGGCCGGGACGCCGCGGGTCGAAGTCTCGCTCACCCATGACGGGGACACCGCGACACTGCACCTGGCGCAGAGCATCCCGGGGACCCCGGGCCAGAGCACCAAGCTGCCTGTGCCGATTCCGTTGCGGCTGGCGTTGTTTGATCGGAAAACCGGGAAACACCATGGTGAACAACTAGTTACGCTGAGTGAACCTCAAGCGAACTTTAGTTTTGATGGGTTCAGTTCTCGCCCGGTGCTTTCGTTCAACCGCGGTTTTTCTGCGCCGGTTGCGATCGGAGCGGACACCGGCACCGAGGATCTGGTGTTCCTCGCCGCCCATGATGACGATCCCTTTGCCCGTTATGAGGCAATGCAGCAGCTGGTGGTCCGGCATCTGGTGGCGGACGTCAGCGGCGCACTCGATCCGGCCGGGCGGGCCAGCGGCGAGGCGGCGATCCGCGAAGCCTTTGCCGCGATCATCGCCGATCCGGCGCTCGACGACCTGATGCGCGGCGAGCTGATGATCCTGCCGGGCGAGTCTTACCTTGCCGAACAGCTCCCTGTTTCGGACCCCGGTGCGATCCATGATGCCCGCGAGGGACTGAAGGCGTTCCTTGGGAGCACCCTCCAGAATCAGCTGCTCACGCTCCATGCCCGGGCAAGCGCGGTTCCCTATAGCCTTGATGCCGCCGCGCGGGGCAGCCGCAAGCTCAAGACCCAGGCGCTGGTATATCTGGCCGTCGGGGCGCCCAAAGTGGCAGCGCCGCTCGCCGCTGCCCAATATGACGCCGCTGACAACATGACCGACCGCCAAGGGGCGTTGATGGTGCTATGCGGCCTCGATACGCCCCTGCGGGCAGACAAGCTGGCGCACTTCCATGGCCGCTATGCCGACAACCCGCTGGTTATCGACAAATGGTTTTCGCTCCAGGCAGGCTCGCTCCATCCGCGCGCACGCGATCATGTCAAGGAACTGGCCCGGCATCCCGACTTCACCATGACCAATCCCAACCGGGTCCGCGCGCTTTATATGGCGCTGGCTCCGCAGACCTTCCATGCGGCAAGCGGCGAGGGCTATCGGATGATTGCCGATCTGATCCTCAGCCTCGATCCGCTTAACGCCCAGACGGCGGCGCGGTTCGTGGCGCCGCTGGGCCGGTGGCGGCGGATCGAGCCGGTTCGGTCTGCGCTGATGCGGGCCGAGCTTGAACGGATTGCCGCCGCGCCAAAGCTGTCCCGCGACAGCTTTGAGCAGGTGAGCAAGAGCCTTGGTTGATTCTCGCCTTCGCGAGGCGGTTGAAGTCTTCCGCGCCGACGCACTCGCCGGGGTTCCACACGGCTTCCTCGGTCGTCGCGGCGGGGTCTCGGCCGGGCTGGTGGCGGGGCTCAATGTCGGGCTGGGCGCGGGCGATGACGATGCGGCCGTGGCCGAAAACCGCGCACGAGCCGTGGCCGCAGTGCTGCCCAGCGCGGCGCTCGCCACCGTCTACCAGGTCCATTCGCCGCTGTGCGTGGCGGCCACCGGGGCGTGGCCCGATGCCTTGCGGCCGCATGCCGATGCTCTGGTGACAGACCGCCCGGGGCTGCTGCTGGGTATTGTTACCGCCGATTGCGCTCCGGTGCTGTTCGCCGATGTTGGGGCAGGGGTAGTCGGCGCCGCCCATGCCGGGTGGAAGGGCGCGCTGGGCGGAGTGACCGACGCCACGCTGACCGCGATGGAAGCGCTTGGCGCGCGGCGCGGGGAGATTGCCGCTGTGATCGGGCCGTGCATTGCGCAGCCCAGCTATGAAGTGGACGCCGGCTTTGCGGCGCGGTTCGCCGCCGACGATCCGGGCAACGGTCGGTTCTTTGCAGCCGGGGCTCCGGGCCACTTCCAGTTCGACCTTTCCGGCTATGTCGCCGCGCGGCTGGAGGCCGCGGGCGTCGGCCAGGTTGAG
>JANOFJ010000205.1:0-7127 GCA_031413595.1 Novosphingobium sp. | reverse complement strand
TATGCGGTGATCGACATTGGCCTGCTGTTCGGACTGATCGCGATCTATCTGGGTTCAGCTGCGCAAACCGGGCGGCCCGGTCTGGCGGGTTTTTGCCTCGCGTTAACCGGGCTTGCCAGCATCGTCGGGCCAGACGCGCCGGCCTTCGGCGTGGATTTATACCAGCTTGGCTCGGCGATCTTCGTGCTCGGGCTGGTGCCATTGGCGGTGCAACTGGTCCGCCTGCGAATCCAGCGCCTGACAGGTGCGGCATGGCTGATTTCTGCCGGACTGGGGCTTGTGTCCGCCGTCAGCCATAGCACCTGGGCGTTCACTGCAGCGGGCGTAGCATTGGGCATGGGTTTCGCATTGGGCGGCGCTGATTTGGTTCAGACAAAACCCTGAAATTCATAAACATTGCAATTCCCGGCATTTTACCCTATATCACCCGGGCTGACGTCGCGTGCGACGGATATCGGGCCGCCTTTGGGCCCCCTTTTATCCCTTTCTAGTCTTTCCGAAGCCGGAATGTGTCAACCGGCACATGTCCGAACTATCCGGGATAAAGGAACTTCCCTATGATTACTGGTACTGTAAAATTCTTCAACCCTGACAAGGGTTTCGGTTTCATCGCTCCTGAAGGCGGCGGCACCGATGCGTTTGTTCACATTTCGGCTGTGGAACGTGCCGGCATGCGCACCCTCGATAAGGATCAGCGCATTTCGTACGAACTGGAAACCGATCAGCGTGGCAAGACCTCGGCTGTGAACCTCCAGGCAGCCTGAAGCTAACCGTGAACGGGGCGGGCAGGTTTAGGCCTGCCCGCCCCGTTTGCTATTTCTGAAAGACCGAACCGACTTATGGCGTCCTACAAGGAACCGAGTTTCGCGGAACGCACCGCACTCGCCCAACAAAGCCGCGAAAAGGCCCTCGCCAAATTGCAGGCGAAACCGGCTGCCGACCCTGCGCAAATAGCCGAACGTCTGGCCGCCCAGGCTGCCAGGCAAGCCGCCGAAGAAGCCCGCCGTGCTGCCCGCCGCGCCGAGATGGAGCAAGCCAAGGCTGACAAGATCGCCGCCCGCGAAGCCGCTGTGGCCGCCGCCGTTGCCGCGATGCCGGCCCCCAAAGTCAAACTTACCGAAGAAGAAAAGAAGGCCCAGCGCGATGCGCGTTATGCTGCCCGCAAAAAGAAGCGGAAGTAGCCGCAATCTGGCCGTAACGGTTTAGAACAGCGCCGGACCTATTCCACTCCGCCCGCAATCTGCCATAGCGGCGGCGTGATTCCCGCCGACACCCTGACCGATCCGCTCGAAACGCTCCACGCCACCTTCGGCTTCTCCGCATTTCGCGGGGCCCAGGCCGATGTGGTGGAACGGGTGCTGGCTGGGCAATCCACCCTGGCGGTGATGCCGACCGGCGCGGGCAAATCGCTGACCTATCAGCTCCCGGCGGTAATGAGTCAGGGCACTTGCATCGTGATCTCGCCGCTGATCGCGCTGATGCATGACCAGCTCCGTTCAGCCGAGGCCAACGGCATCCGCGCCGCTTCGCTGACCAGCGCCGATACCAACCGCGAGGAGACGATCGAGCGGTTTCGGGGTGGCGGGCTCGATCTCCTCTATGTCGCCCCCGAACGCGCCAGCCAGCCCCATTTCCGCGAACTGCTGAGCACCACACCGATCTCGCTGTTCGCGATCGACGAGGCGCATTGTGTGTCTGAATGGGGCCATGATTTCCGCCCCGATTACCGGCTGCTGCGGCCCTTGATGGATGCCTTTCCGCAGGTTCCGCGTCTGGCGCTGACTGCCACGGCGGACGCGCAGACCCGCGCCGATATCATGGCGCAGCTGGGTATTCCCGGCGATGGCCTGATCATCGCCGGGTTTGACCGGCCCAACATCCGTTATGCCATCCTCCACCGCGACAATGGCCTGAGGCAATTGCGCAATCTGATGACCGGGCAGCCAGGTCCGGGGATCATCTATGCGCCGACCCGCCGCAAGGTCGAGGAGCTGGCCGAAAAACTGTCCGCCGCAACCGGA
Source organism: Novosphingobium sp. (assembly GCA_031413595.1). Lineage (GTDB taxonomy): Bacteria > Pseudomonadota > Alphaproteobacteria > Sphingomonadales > Sphingomonadaceae > Novosphingobium. The sequence goes on along the minus strand of JANOFJ010000205.1, from coordinate 5,106 downwards.
CGCACCGTGCTGCCCTATCACGCCGGGCTCGATCCGCAGGTCCGCGCCGCCAATCAGGCGGCCTTTGTTGCCAGCGAAGACATCGTGATCGTGGCAACAGTGGCCTTCGGAATGGGGATCGACAAACCCGACGTGCGCTTTGTCGCCCATGCCGGGATCCCCAAATCGATCGAGGCCTATTACCAGGAAACCGGCCGCGCCGGCCGCGATGGCGATGCTGCGGTGGCAGTGATGCTGTGGGCGGCTGCGGATTTTGCGCTGGCCCGCCAGCGGGTCGAAGAAGTCGAGGAGCAGCGCCGCGTCGGCGAGCGAACCCGGCTGGGCGCGCTGGCGATGCTGGTCGAAACCGCCGGATGCCGCCGCGCGCTGTTGCTGCGCCATTTCGGCGAGGATCCGCCGCTGGCTTGCGGAAATTGCGACAATTGCCTTGATGCTCCGGGGGTCGCCGACACCACCGAGACCGCGCGCAAGCTGCTATCGGCAGTCTATCGCACCGGGCAGAGCTTTGGCTTTGGCTATCTGGAAAAAGTGCTGACCGGGGTGGCGGACGAGCGCGTTCTGGCGCGCGGGCATGACCAGTTAAGCGTTTTCGGGATCGTCACAGCCGAGGAGGCACATCTGCTGCGTCCGCTGGCACGCGCGCTTCAGGCCCGCGGCAGTCTGGTCCCGACCGAGCATGGCGGCCTCGCGCTGGGCGGCGATGCAAAGGCGATCCTCACGGGCGAAGCGAGCGTGTTGATCGCGCTGGCCCCCAAACGCGAGAGCCGGCGCAAAGCGGATCGCAGCGGCGCGGTCAATCCGGTTGGCGATCCGCTGTTCGACGCCTTGCGAGCCCTCCGCCGCGAGCTGGCCGAGCAAGCCGGGGTCCCGCCCTATGTGATCTTCCACGACGCCGTGTTGCGCGAGATGGCTTCCGCCCGCCCTGCTGATCGCACCGCAATGGGAGCGATCAGCGGGGTCGGGACACGAAAGCTGGAGGCCTTTGGCGACGCGTTCCTGGGCGTGATCAGGCGGAACTGAGCGGCTCACCCCGCGTCTTCCAAAGCGAATAGAACACGCCGGATGCAATCAGGCCCAAGGTCACCGCGAGGCTGGCCAGTGGCGGGAACTTTGCTCCGCCGAGCAGGAAGTCGGCCACGAAGATCTTCGCACCGATGAACACCAGCACGGAGGCCAGCGCGTATTTGAGGTAGTGGAAGCGGTGCACCATCGCGGCGAGCGCGAAATAGAGCGCCCGCAAGCCCAGGATCGCCATGATGTTCGAGGTATAGACGATAAAGGTGTCGGTGGTGATCGCGAAGATGGCTGGCACGCTGTCCACCGCGAACACCAGATCCGCCAGATTGATCACCACCAGCGCCAGGAACAGCGGGGTGACAGCTGTCACCATCTTGCCGGTCTTCTCGTGCGGCACTTTGACGAAGAAATGCTGGGCGTGAAGCTGGGGGGTGACCCGCATGTGGCCGGAGATCCAACGCACCGCCGGGTTCTTGGCAAGATCGGGTTGGTGATCGCTGGCCCAGAACATTTTGATCCCGGTGTAGATCAGGAACGCCGCGAAAATGTACAGCACCCAGTAAGCCTCATCGACCAGCGCCGCACCCGCCGCGATCATGATCCCGCGCAGCACGATGACTGCTATGATACCCCACAGCAGCGCACGGTACTGGTACTTCTGCGGGATCGCGAAGAAGGTGAAAATCAGGCTGATGACGAAGACATTGTCGATCGACAGCGCCTTTTCGATGAAGAACCCGGTGTAGTACTTCATACCGAGGTCTGCGCCCTTCTCGATCCAGACCCAGACCCCGAAGGCTAGCGCGATTGTGATGTATCCCGCCGAAAGCTTCAGCGATTCGCTGATCCCCATGACCCGGTCCTCCTTGTGGAGAAAGCCAAGATCAAACGCGGTCAGACAAAAAACGAGGGCGGCAAAGGCCAGCCAGAACCAGACCGGCGTACCCAGCCAATCAACCAACAGGAATTCCATGGAGCAGCCCCTTCAGGCAAATCAAAAAAGGCCCGGCGCCGCAACTGGCGGCGCCGGTCAGTCTCGCCGCAAACTAATGGGTGGTTGCCGGGCCGCGCCGGAACAGCCGGTCCTTGAGGGTCAGTTTGAGTTTCTTGAGCCGGACCACTTCAAACGGATCGGGCCAGCGCATCGCCTGGACGTGGCGCAGTTTCTCATCGAGCCTCTGGTGGCGCTCCAGCAGGCGGAATACACGATCGGACATGACATAAACTCCCTAATCGAAACGACAGTTCGATCGGATGTGCCGCGCTGGGCCGCAGTACCGGGAAGGGGGGAGAGGACAGTACCCCGGACCCAAGCATCGGCAACATCCGATGCGGTCCGACATCGCGTGACACTGCTTCAAGAGAAGCGATTGTGCCAAGCCAGAGGGGCCCGGTCCCGCGAGATGAAGTATAGGATCGGCGCGCTTGCATTTCAAGGGGGCTTGACGAAAATGCGACTCGTGATATTAATATGATATCAGATTAACAAGCAGGGGTTCTATCATGTCCGATCAACATAATGCCATGACCGCAAGCCAGGAGAGGGGCGCATGGAGCACCAGCGGCTATCTGATGCTGCTGCTGTTCCTGGCACTTCTGGTGCTAACGGTCCTGCGGGTCTTCAGCTTCGCCGCGAGCAATCCCGAAGATGACGCAGTTCTGGGCTTCCTTATTCCCACGATGCTGTCCGTGCTCGGCCTGATCCTGATCTCGGCGGGATTTTACATGCTGCAACCCAATCAGGGTGCAGCGATTACGCTGTTCGGCAGCTATCGCGGCACCGATCGCAATACCGGGCTGCGCTGGGTCTGGCCATGGATGGGCAAGACCAAGATCTCGGTCCGCGCCAACAATCTGATCTCGGAGAAGATCAAGGTCAACGATCTGCGCGGCAATCCGATCGAAATGGCGGCACAGGTAGTGTGGCGCGTGGTCGATACGGCGCAAGCGCTTTATGACGTTGATGATTACAAGGCCTTCGTCATGGTCCAGATCGAGGCGGCGGTGCGCACCATCGGCTCGCGCTATCCCTATGACGATTTCACCCATGCCGAGATCACGCTGCGCGGCAATCACGATCAGGTTGGCGCCGAATTGCGCGCCGAACTGATCGCGCGATTGCAGACCGCCGGCATCTCGGTCGACGAATGCGGCTTCACACACCTTGCCTATGCGCAGGAGATTGCCGGGGCGATGCTGCGGCGCCAGCAGGCCGAGGCCGTGGTTGCCGCGCGCAAGACGCTGGTCGAAGGCGCGGTCGGGATGGTCGAGATGGCGCTCGATATGTTGAGCGAGAAGAAGATCGTCCATCTTGATGACGAGCGCCGCGCGGCGATGGTCTCCAATCTGATGGTGGTGCTGTGCAGCGAACGTGACACCCAGCCGGTGGTCAACGCGGGCTCGTTGTACCAGTAGGCGATCGGGTGACCAATCCGGGCAAAAAGAACTTCCCCCTGCGGCTCGATCCCGCGCTGTATGCAGCGCTGGAGCGGGCCGCAGCGGCGGACTTTCGCTCGGTCAACGCCGAAGTCGAAGTGCTGCTGCGCGAAGCACTGGCGCGGCGCGGGATCACGCTGGCGATGGCCGAGCCGGTCCGCCGTGGCCGTCCTCCCAAAGGAGAATGATGATGCTGCACAAGTTGATCGATAAGGGTTCGTGGTTTGCTCCCAAGCGTTATGGTTACGGCACGGGATGGCCGGTGAAGTGGCAGGGCTGGGCGCTGATCTTGTCTTATCTGGGAACCCTCGCTGGCATCGCACAACTGGCTAATTTGCCCCAGGCATCGGCAAAGACCATCGTCTTTGCGCTATTTCTGGCTTCCACCGCGGCGTTTGTGCTGATCGCACGCAATCGCACCGAAGGCGGCTGGCGTTGGCGCTGGGGCAAGGATAGTTAAGGCGCGCATTTGCCGCTTCTTTACCCCTGACTGCTAGGCCCGACCGCATGAAGAACCTCGCTCAGCTGATATTGGCCCCTGCCGTTTTGGTCACGGTCGCGCTCTCCGCACCGCTCGCAGTTGCCCAAGGTGGCGGGCCCTACACCGTGGTCGAAACTGGCCAGTCGTTTACCCGCCTCCAGGATGCGATCAATTCGATCGGTGCCGGGATCGGCACGATCCGGATCGCGCCGGGACGTTATGCCGATTGCGGGGTCCAGCCGAGGGGCGACATCCGCTATGTCGCCGCCGTTCCGGGCCAGGCGGTGTTCGACGGCGTCACTTGCGAGGGCAAGGCTGCGTTTGTGCTGCGCGGGCGCTCCTCGTCGGTTGAGGGTGTGGTCTTCACCAATATGCGGGTCGATGATGGCAATGGTGCGGGGATCCGGCTGGAGCGCGGCAATCTGACCGTTTCGCAAAGCTGGTTCCGCGACAGCGAGCAAGGCATCCTGACCGCCGACGATCCCGCCAGCACGATCACAATCGACAAATCGACCTTTACGCGGCTCGGCCGCTGCGACCGGGGACTCAGCTGCGCCCATTCGATCTACACCGCCAACTATGGCCTGGTAACCGTCACCCGCAGCCGGTTCGAAGCCGGACGCGGCGGGCACTACCTCAAGACCCATGCCATCAAGGTCAGCATCCTGGGCAACAGCTTCGATGATTCGGCCGGCAAGGCCACCAATTACATGATCGATTTGTCGGTCGGCTCCAGCGGCCGCATCGCTGGTAACTGGATGGTCCAGGGCCGCGACAAGGAGAACTACTCCGCCTTCATTACCGTCGCCCCGGAAGCGCGCAAACACAGCGCCGATGGGCTGGTGATCGAGGGCAACGACGCGCGCTTTGCACCGGGAGTCGACCGCGACAGCGCCTTTGTGGCCGACTGGTCAGGCAACCGGCTGACGATCGGCCAGAACGCGCTGGGCGCGGGGCTGACGCGGTTCGAAAAGCGCTGACGTCAGCCGAATGCGGATGCATAGCCGACCACGCCGCTGGGCGGCGGACCGTGCAGTATCATCGCCCGGAAATAGACCGCCTCGGGGCCAACCGGCGCCAAGCCGGGGCAGTGACGGAATCCGAACCGCTCATAGAGTCGGATGGCGGGAAGATTCGTCACCCTCACTTCGAGGAGCGCGAGCGTGCAGCCG
>JANOFJ010000204.1:0-9481 GCA_031413595.1 Novosphingobium sp. | reverse complement strand
GTTAATGATCATGACACCAGGTTGCATGCCCGCGATTGCTTTGGCGTCGATGATATGACGGGTCTTTGGCGTCAGCGGGCAATGAAGCGTGATGATGTCCGCCTGCTTGAGCATTTCCTTGGGATCGAGATAGCGCACCCCCGCAGCGATCAGCGCGTCATCGTGCACCAGATCGCTCGCCAGCACCTCGCAGCCAAAGCCCTGACCGAACGTCTTCGCTACCAGCTTCCCGATCCGACCAGTCCCGATCACACCGATCGTGCGCCCAAACAGGTTGCGACCGATCAGCCCCTCAAGCGCGAAATTGTTGTCGCGCACCCGCGCCCAAGCGCGGTGGATATTGCGATCAAGGGCCAGCATCAGCCCAACCGTGAACTCAGCAACAGCATTGGGCGAATAAGCAGGCACGCGCACAACGACCATCCCCAACCGCCCAGCTGCGCGCAGATCTACGTTGTTGTAACCTGCACAGCGCAAAGCAACGATCCGCGTTCCGGCCTTGTGCAGTGCCATCAATACGGCCTCGTTCAGCGTATCGTTCACAAATACGCAGACCGCTCCGAAACCGGTGGCGAGAGCGGTGGTCGTTTTCATCCAGGCGCGGTTCAAAATAGGTTAGCTGATGGTCGAAGCCCGCGCTGGCCGCGCCGAGGAAATCCCGGTCATAGGGTTTGGTGCCAAACACCGCGACGCGCACCGGAGCGTGCGGTTTGGGCATCAGTCTGTGCCGAGTGTTCGCTGGAGGAGCATCAACGTTGCGTCACCGGGATAGCTTGTTGCCGTAAACCCCATTTCGCGCTCGAGCTCTATAGCAGCGTGGTTTTCGCGCAATTCAATCGACTCGATTGTCTTGACTCCGATGGATTCAGCATAGCGCGTGACGTGCTTCAACAATTCCCAGCTGACGCCGTCATGCTTGAAATCGGCACGCGTCGCTATCGCGACTTCGCCGCGTTTGAGATCGGCGTCACACGCGAGCATGGCGGTCGCGATAATTTCGGTTTCATTGTCGACGAAGGCGAGGAAGTTTTCGGTCCGATGGTGATCGACATTGGTCATCGCAAACAGGCGCTCATGCCCGACTTCCTTGATGCTGGTCAGAAACCTGAAGCGCATGTCCTCGGGCGTCACATATTTGAAAAATTCGGCTAGCGCCGCTTCGTCATCAGCGCGCGCCGGACGCACACTAAACATGCAGCCCGACCGGGTTATGATTGCGTCGCCACCATTATCCATAACCAACTGATTCCTCGCAAATCGGCGCAATCAAATCCAAACGCTCTTAGCAGCGTATATCGCATCCCATGTTGGGCGCAGGGGAGCGGCACCGCCAGTTTCGGAAAATACCTACATGCGCGAACCACAGCTGTTGCATGAGGTTTGGTCATTTGTCAGCCAGGCCGAACGGGGGCGGGCCTTTGCCATATTGTCCGACATCATGCCGATCGGCGCACGGGCCAAGGCTATGCTGAACCATGCGCGGCAGGCCGGACACCCCGCGGCGATGGATTTTTCGCAACTGCGCATGCCGGTACTGCTGATCTCGGCGGAGGACGACCGCTTCGGCACAGCCGCTACCGCCCGCAAAATCGCCGCAGTTGTGCCACAGGCCGAACTGGCCGTCCTGCCCGATGGCGGGCATATTCGGCTCGGTCATGACGACGAGGTTGCGCAGCTGATCCATCGGCTCCTGGCACTGTCCCTTTGGGAGCTGTCCTTCGCTGAGCTTTACCGGACGGGGACCGTTTCCCTCACCCACTTCGAAAATGCGCCGGATCATGTGCACCCGCTGAATGAACGACTGCTTCGGAGCGACGCAGTCGAGCACGGGGGCGACTGGATTGTTAGCGACAGCGGCCATCAGTACCGCGACGCGGGCAATGGCGGCTTTCCGCCTTGCGCCCCCCAAAACCTGCCTGTCAGCACACGACAACAAAACCGCCATTCTCATCGGCCCCGATTGCATTGATCATTGGCAACAGGTCAGCTTCTCTGATTTCCAAATCGGCTTCACGCCCTCGCTCCGCGGCCTTGGCAGCGTCCCAATCTGTCCGCTGCGCCCACGAAACAAGCCCCATTAGGCTCGATCTGCGTCCACTTGCGCAATGGATGGCTACAGGGTTGGGAAGTCGTTCAAGCTGGGCCGCGAGGTCCTTTGCGGAAGCAGCGGTCAAATCTGGCGGTGAGATAGGATAGTGGAGATACTCCAAGCCGCTCTCGCGCGCTTCATCCGCTTCCGCCTGTGGGCTTAGCTTTTCGCCCTGTTCGCCTGCCTGCCCAAGATTGACAATGCTCTTGAATCCCGCGTCCGCAAGGCGCTGCAAATCGTGTGCTTCAGGCGGGAATGTCAGCACCGGGAGGCTTTCATCAATGAATGCGCGGTCCATGGGGGCTCTCCTTCGAACCTTACGAGTATGTCATTCCAACCTTTGCCTCGCAGCCGAGTTCCGCTGCGTCCTCAGCTCCGCGCGATGGTCTCGTACAACCCTATTACAACGGCTGCGCCGGCGAGAGCCTCGAGTACGGACAAGATATGCGGTAGCCGCAGGGCAAAAAGCGCATCATCCATCCGAGATAGCAGCTTGAGCGCGAGAGGTTTGTGCTGCGACTTCACCACCACGGCGGACTCGAATATCTTCACTGCGCGGCGTCCGCTTTCGATAACTTTGTGGCCGTTAAAGGCCGGTCAATTGATCGTCGTTAGCGGTCGTTCATTCACCCGGCGCACTTCATCCGACACTGTTTCGAAGCGGGTGAGGAAACGGCTCCTGTGTGGTTACGCTCAATGATGGGCGGTTGCTAAACGGATAGTGCCAAGAACCGGTGCATCCGCTGTGCAACCTCGTCGTTATGGCCCAGCCAGATATGCCCGCCATCGGGCAGGACGGTCAGTTCGGCCTGCGGGACCATCGCCGCAATTTTGCGCGCAGTGGCGGCGGTGCCAAAGCGGTCGTCCTCCGCCGAGATAAGCAGCACTGGCATGCTCAGTTGCGAAAGGTCTATCGGCGCCGGATGCCCGGCCTGCCGCGCATCGTTCAACATGCCCCTTGCCCGTGCGCCGGTCGGCATGATGTCGGACAATATGGCAAAGGCTCGCGCCCGCTCGGCTTGACTGACTTTGGCCAACAATGCCGGGTCGGTTGCGAGCAGAGTGCCGATCAGCTTTTCGGGCGCGGTATTCAGCACTGACCAATACGCAAAATCGGAGGTCAGCAGCGTGCGCACCACGCGCTCCTGTAATGCGCTCATTTCCACTGGGTCGCTGCCATCGACATTGGCGGCTGGCACGAGCAGGATCAACGCCGAGCAGCGGTCGGGATGCCGCAACGCAAAGGCGGTCGCCGACAGTGCCCCCGCCGAACCCCCTGCGACGGCCAGACGGCCAATGGCGAGATGGTCGAGCAGCGCGGCCAAGGCATCGGCCTGATTGGCAAGCGACGGGTCTGCCGGAAAGTCGCTGCGCAAATAGCCGAAGCGCGACGGCGCAACAATCCGGTGTCCGAACTGCTTCAGCGCTTGGGCAAAACGCAGCCCCTGATCGAAGCCGCCACCCGTGCCGTGGATCATCAGCAGCGGCGGGCCGGACCCCGCTATGGCATATTCGAGCGTGCCGAAGGGCGTCATGATGGTCGAACTGCGCCCAGCAACGCGACGATCTGCGGTGGCAACCGCCCGCCGAAAGCGCGACCAGACATAGCCTCCGCCGATCAGCGCGCCTGCGCCCGCGCCGAGCATCCATTTCCGACGTGTCGAACGCATCATCGCAGTCCGTTCCTGCCGACATACAGCGGCAGCAACGCGGCGATGGCCTGTGCAGTCAGGCCGAGTAGCCCGGCAGTGGTGGCAAGCCCCGCCCATGTCCCGGCCAGCGTTCGCCCGAACAGGGCAACGCCAACCAGCGTCTCGAACAGTGCCAACAACACCAGAAACCAAAGCGCCATCGCCCCGCGCTCCAAAAGGCCAGGCGGCACCTTCCAGCGGCCAATTGCCCAACGACAAATGAAAAACGCCGCAATCAGCATCAGAGGCACCTCTGCTAGCGTTGCGCCTAGCACCCCGATCTTTGGTGCGAGGAACAGCACCCGGATGGTGCCGAGGACAAAGCCAAGCGCGAACAGCGCGAGAAAATAGATGGTGGCTGCCGTAAATGCGCGTTTCATAGCTGGTCGCCGCGCACCAGATAGCGCCCGTCGATGCGCATCGGAACCGGCTTGCCCGACAATGGCGCGGCTGCGGTGCCGGGGCGCTGGGCATGGATGTGCAGGTGAGGCATATCGGAGGCGCCGGAACTGCCAAGCGTGCCGATTGGCTGGCCCTCGCGAACAAGCTCGCCGGACACAACCCGCAAGCTGCCCTCGCGGAAATGCGCGAGCAATATGTCGAACTGCCCGCAACGGATGAGCGCGTAGTTGCCAGCCCTTGCGGTGGGGCTGGCCAGATCGACCGGGCCGCCATCGGCTTCACCGTCATGCGCGCGAACCACGCGCCCCGCGCACGGGGCAAGCACCGTGGTTGGTTCGCTGGCCATCAGGCTCCAGCGATTCATTGCAGTGATATCGACGCCATAGCTTTGCCCCCAATAATTGCGCTGGCCAACCGTGGCTCTTGGAAGCGTCCGCAAATGCGAACTGACAATTTCTCGCGAGCCACCATTAGCGACATAATAGCGGCCAGCAGCAAGTGGCGCGGCGAGATCGGCGATTTCCCCGGCGGGCGGCGTTCTGGCGCCAAGCGCCTGGAACGAAACCCAGCCGCCAAAACCCGACATTCCCGCCCAGAACAGGATCAGGACGGTTTCAGCAGCTGCGATACCTGGCCGGGTTTGCATGCGCCACCCGCGCGACACGGCGATCGCGAACAGCCCCCAATAGATCCACGGCGTCCACCTGGGCGGCGTGATCCACAATCCGGCCAGATGCAGCGCCAGCAGGATCGCGGCTGTTCCGAGACTTTGAAAAATCCTTGTCAGCATCTGCCGCGCAGGCAGGAACGCCAGCCACAGCAACAATGCCAGCGGGAGCAGCAGCTGGATCAGCCACAGCATGGAAAATTCAAAGCGCGGTCATGACATCGGCCACTGGTCGGCGCATCGACATGGGCATGTCGGGACCATAGCCGAAGCGAACCACAAGATCGGGCCGCTTGGTGCCGATGCCAAGCAGGCTGGCGAGTTGCGGGCGGAACGTAGCGACCTCGACTGGCTGATTCAGGAAAGCATGTTTGATGCCCAGCAACGTCGCCTGCAGGGCAAAGCGCTGATAGCTCCGCCCGGCCTGTACCCAGTGCGCGGGGTCGTTCGCGTCGGAAACGAATATCGCAATACCGGCGGACGAACGGAGCTGGCTGATGCACTTCGCATTCTCCCCCTTGGCCGTGACCACCCGATCAAAGAGCCTGTTGCCAAGCCAGGTCGGGAGGGCCGGATTGCCCGAGCACGCTGCATAAAGTCCGTCGCCAGTTGCAACCGCGCTTGCTGCGTTAAAACGGATCCACGATTTGAGTTCGCGCATGAAGGCGGGGTCGCTGATCTGCGCGCTGTTGGCGGCCACGATGAGGTCGAGAACCTTCTCCATCACCGGCTTTTCGGTCAATAGGATGACGCGGCAGCCCGGGACGGCTGCTGCTTGTTCGAGCATAGCGAGATTGGCGGCGTCCACGCCACGGCCATCATAATCGGCTCTGGTGCACTGACGATTCCGGATCGCCGTAAACAGCGGGTCTTTGGCCGGACTGGCCCGTTCGAGATCGACGCGAAGACCAGCGGCGTCGCTGACAAAGGCGATATCGGCATTTGCGCCTGCTGCCAAAGCTGACAGCGACAGATTCTCGGCCGCGCAGCCAAGGCTGGCAAAAAGATGGTGATTGTCGGGATCGACCACGCGTGTCTCACGCCGCCGGTCAGGCGCGATTTCGAGATGCCGCTCGCCCGTCCGGAACAGCCACGGCTGGGTATTGTGGCTGTTTGCCGCAAGTACAGCATGGTGCACCAGATAACGCATGTCGGTATCGCTGCGTGCCGCCATTTGTGCCCGCACGGGTGCGACAGCTTGTGGTTAAGAAGGGCCACCGCCCGCCAAGTACAGACCTGCACCTCCCGCGGCAGTGGCCGTTGCTCCCAACAATAAGTGCCTGCGGTTCATCACCCGACTCCTGACTGTTACTTCGATAGCACAAAGCTTGGCGAGTTTCGCCGTCGAGTGCATTGATACCGATCAACGATGCCACAATTCCGGGAACACGATACTTAGTTCGCTTTGGGGCTGATTCTTGGACTCTCAACCCCAAAAGCCGCCTGTCCGGACTCCACCTCATTCCAGCCGCTCCGGCCATTCCGGACACGACAACAAATATGACATTAAAAACCGCTGGCAAAAAGCATGACGCTCCGTCTCACGGGAAACGACTTGATTCCTCGTCTCTTACTATCTCTACGCACAGCCTGTCCGAGGCACTGCAAGCTAAAAGATCATTTCCCAGCGTTCTTGGCGCGAAGCTCGGCGTCGACCAGCATCGCGTCAAGCGAAGCGCGATCGTGGTACAGACCGCGCGCGACTACGCCGCGTATCGTGGCAAGACTTGCGATGTCGGCCGTCGGATCCGCCGCGAACAGTACAAGGTCCGCGCGCTCGCCGGCTCGGATCAACGGCTTTCCCCGATCGTGCCCTGAATAGAGGCGCGGGTTGAGGGTCGCCGTCTGGATAGCCTGAAGCGGGGACAGGCCGGCTTTCACGAACTGCCCCAACTCGCGATGCAGGCTATAACCCGCGAATACCCAGATCTCGCTCGAAGTATCTGTACCGGCAAGGATCGGGACGCCGGTATCGGCCATTAGCTTCAGCATTGACAGTTGGATGTCCAGAAACCGCCGCCCGTTGGCCAGAGCTGCCGGGTCGGCCTCTTTCGCAGAAGTTTCCCAATCCGCCCACAGGCCGGGACTAACGTAATCGCGGCGCGCTAGCCAAGCGGCCGGAGGCGTTGTGGTGACGAAGGCCTCGAACTGTACAAAGGTCGGCACTTGCCAGACGTGCCCGCTGGCAAGCCGCTCGAAGAGCGGCTTGAAGGTGCGGATGTCAAAGGGCGTCATCGCTGACCTGACTTCATTCGACATAAGGATCGAGAAGCTGTCACTCTCGCTCGGATTCTCCGCATTTTTGCGGTTGACCACAGATAGCGTGCGCGGCGAACATCCTTCGGCGATCAGCGTGAAATGATCGATCAGGCGCTGCCCCGAAGTGATGACCAGTTCGGGCGACAAGGCGAGCGGAACGTGACCTTCGACCGGCATTCCGAGCCGCCGCGCCTCCGACGCAAGGCCGCGATATGCGTCGGGCGAGAGGCGGTCGTACACCTTGAGAAAGTCGAAACCCTGTCGATGCAATTCCCGTACAAGGTGCCGAGCGCTTCTCTCGTCCTCCGCGGACAAGCCGAAGCTGTTCACCTGCGGAGCGCCGTCCACAATCGGGCTACCCCAGATCACCCTTGGCGCGAGTGGATCGGCCTTCGCCCGAGCGCGATGGGCGAGGGCTGACCCGAGATGGGTGCCGGCATCCCGCACGCCGGTGATCCCGAACGCGCGAAATAAGGGATAATAATAGGTCCAGCGCCGCTCGCGGTGCGAATGAACATGCATGTCCCACAGGCCCGGGAGAACGAAGAGCCCGGTCCCGTCGACCCGCCGCCCTGGCCCGCGCAAGGGAGAATGACCGACCGCGGTAATTCGGTCGCCATCGAAGCTGATACTTTGATTCTGGGCCCGTGTTCCATCTGCGACATCAACGATCGTGACATGGTCGATCGTCGTCGGTTCTGCCGCGGCCGGCCGAGGGAGCATCGCGGCGAAGCTTAGTAGCATTGTCCCAAGCAGAAATTTCATAGGTTCTATCCGCTCACTTTTGCACGGCAATACGGCGTCGCTTGTGACGCTGGGTGTGCATTGCCAAATTCCGATAAACAAGCGCTTGATGCTCGACGCTCGCGGCGACGCATTTTCGCAGCTGTTCGGCGATTAAGATTAACTTCGGACGGGCCGAATCGCCCGACACTTCGTGTCGCCGGAATGTCCGCTTTCACAACAAAGGGGCCCTTCAGGCCGCCGATCCACGGTCTTGATTCCGGTCGATCGGGCCTCAATCGTGGCAAGTGAACGAATGGCCGGTTTCGAAGGGTGATTTCACGACCTGGAGCGGCAGCAAAGTTAGCAACAACCGCCTTTGCCTGTGCGGATACCTTGAATGTCGGCTTTTTGCGTTTCTACCCTGAAACCTGCCTGTCCGGACACGACAACTTTCCGGTCGTTTGAGTGGCGGGCAGCAGAAAGGCAGTGAGGGACGCCTCGGACTGATCGCCGAAAATTGTTTAGGAGAACGGGACTGAGATCGATAAGCTTCTGATCTGGGGGTCGTGGTCGCGGTCTTGCCAATCCAAAGCAAAAGGAGCCTTGAAATGCGCAAGACACTGGCAACTGCAATTGTCGCGATCACCCTGACGGGAATGGGAGCAGCGACCGCAAGCACCCATCATACGCCTATCGCCACGAATGTTACCGGGCCTTCGGTCAAATGGGGAGCCTGTCCGCCGATCTTCCCCGGAGCCTGTCAGATGACGGTCCTTCAGGGCGATCCCTCGAAGCCCAATTCAGACGTGGTGTTGAAGGTTGGTCCGGACAACGCGTTACCACGGCACAAACATACTTCGGCTGAGCGGATGATCCTGCTCACCGGCAAGATGCAGGTTAAGTATGATGGCGCCGAGGCAGTGATGCTCAAGCCGTCGAATTATGCATACGGTCCTGCTGGACTGCCGCACGTCGCCACCTGCCGGAGCAAAGTGGCCTGTACGTTGTTTATCGCCTTTGAAGGACCAGTGGATGCGGTACTCGTGGCTGACGGGGGGCATTAGCTCCAAGCCAACACATCAGCCTTCCCGCTCCCAGCCAGTGCGTCGCGAGCGAATGGCGCAGTGCGCGGGAGATGGTGTCACCTCACAACGACCTAGCGGACATTAGCGGCGAGTGAGCGTCAAGTCGGGTCAGTCTCCCCCGGCCGCCAGGTCACTGTTGATTATGTCCGCGGCTGCTTTCCACTCGCCACCGATCTTCCGCCAAACGACCACGTACTTGCCGGTGTCGACCTGTTTCGTGCCGTCAGGGGCAACGGTTAGACTATAAGTCCCACGATCGAGCGCCATGTCGCCAGACGATGACACAACGATCTGTTCCGGAGCGAACGTGAGCTCGAATCCGGGCGTGTCCATCATCGCCGCCCAGTTCTGCTCAATCGCTGATCGTCCTTTGCCGATGGTCGCATTAGGTGGCATGAAGGCACCGTCCTCGGTATACATCTGGGCAATTGCGGCCGAGTCTTTCGATTTGATCAGCTGGAGCCATCGAGCGACCTGGCCACGGATAGCTTCCTCATCAGCAGCGCTGGTAGTGCTTGCAGCGGCCTCGGACGACATGTCGTTCGCATTCTCTTTTCCGGTG
>JANOFJ010000203.1:0-32263 GCA_031413595.1 Novosphingobium sp. | reverse complement strand
GGTCTCTGCCCGCAGCGCCGATCAGCTGAGCCGCGTGGTCCTCTCGGGCAGTCAGGACACCATCCCCTCGCTACGCCAGTTGCTTGATCAGATCGCAGGGCGGGTTCCGCTGCTGATCGAGATCAAATCAAACAACTCACGGCGCTATGCCGCGTTGTGCCTTGCGGTGCGGCGGGTGCTGGAGGGCTATCAGGGTCCCCATGCGGTGATGAGTTTCGATCCGCGCATGGTCCGCTGGTTCGCCGTCCACGCGCCGCTGACAACGCGCGGACTAATTGTCACCGAGGAGAATGCCAGGGCATTGGCCGGCCGGTTGCGCCGCCAGTTTTCGCTGTGGCACAGCAAGCCCCATTTTCTTGCCTATGATATTCGCGATCTGCCCAGCCATTTCGCCGCAGCCCAGCGCGGTCGCGGCTTGCCGTTGCTGACCTGGACAGTGCGGTCGGCTGAACTGCGCGAGCGTGCCGATGCCTACGCGGATGCGCCAATTGCCGAAGGCGCCGGTATCGCGTGAGCAAGTCAGGCATCGTCGCGCGGATCGCCCGCTCGGTTGGCGAATTACCGGCCGATCAATGGGATGCGCTGGCGGGCGGCGATCCGTTCCTGTCGCATGATTTCCTATCGGCGCTGGAGGAATCCGGCAGCATCGGCCCCGGGACCGGATGGAGCGCCGCGCCGATCGTGATTGAGGGTGCTGATGGACGGCTGGCGGCGGCCTTGCCAGCCTATCTGAAAAGCCACAGCCAGGGCGAATATGTGTTCGATCACAATTGGGCCGACGCTTGGCACAATGCCGGGGGCAGCTATTATCCCAAGCTTCAGATCGCGGTCCCTTTCACGCCGGCGACTGGCAAGCGCCTGCTGCTGGCCGATCCCGCGCTGGCCCAAGTGTATTCTGGTCCCTTGCTGCGCGCAGCAGAGCAATTGTGCGAGGCGAACGGCCTCTCATCAGCGCACGCCACCTTCATTGCGGCTGATCAGCTGCACCACTTTGAGGCGGCGGGCTGGCTGCTGCGTAGTGATATCCAGTTCCATTGGGAAAACCGGGGCTATTCGAGTTTCGAAGATTTTCTTTCTGCGCTCTCATCACGCAAGCGCAAGGCGATCCGCAAGGAACGTGCTGCGGCGCAGGAAGGCGTGGAGATACGACTGCTGACCGGGTCAAATATCCAGGAGGAGCATTGGGATGCTTTCTGGGCTTTTTATCAGGACACGGGGCAGCGCAAATGGGGGCGGCCCTATTTGACCCGCGCGGCATTCAGCCTGATTGGTCAGCGCCTGGCGGACCAGATTCTGCTGGTCTTGGCCTATAGCGATGGGCAGCCGGTGGCGGGTGCGCTCAACTTCATCGGACCGGATGCGCTCTATGGCCGCTATTGGGGAGCAACGCTCGACAAGCCGTTCCTGCATTTCGAGCTGTGCTATTACCAAGCAATTGATGCTGCGATCGCGCGTGGGCTGAGCAGAGTCGAGGCAGGAGCCCAAGGCGGACACAAGCTGGCCCGCGGATATGAGCCAGCTCAGACCTGGTCAGCGCATTACATCGTACATCCCGGTTTTCGCGCTGCTATAGCCGATTTCCTTGCACGCGAGCGGGCAGGGGTGGCAGCAGATCAGATGGTGCTGGGCGAACGGACGCCCTTCAGGAAAGACTAGAGCTGAGTGCCTCAAGCGGCGCGGCGACGGCTGGCGGCTATCCATTCACGAGCACGGCGCTGGGCTTCTGCGATTTCGCGGGCGGTCATTTCATCGGAGATATCGGCGCGGCACATTTGCGCTTCGCAGTGGCCGGAGACGGCCGCGAGGTTGAACCACTTATGTGCTTCGACCAAGTCGCAGCCCACGCCGTGACTGCCGGTCGAATAAGCGACCCCAAGATCATAATAGGCGCTGATCTCGCCTTGGGCGGCAGCTGCCAGGCAGCTTGCGACCAACATATCTTGACAAGTTTCATCGGCGTTGATCACGTGGCCGGCCAGTGGGTCGGTCATTTTCGCGTCGCGGATCCAGCTAGTGCTCATCTCTGTTACCCCATTTGGCGAGACCCCTGTTGCCCGCCGTGAGAACCAAATCTTCCCTATCGTGGTCAACAAATCGTTAACGCCGCCATTATTTATTCCAGAAAGTGGCTTTTTATCGGGCAAACTCTTGATGAATTGCCGTTACAACATGATGAAACTTGCGTTTCGCTGCGTTCGGCCATCCTTAATGTTGCGGATTGTAGGGCAGCGTCGATTGGCGCTTGTGTGGGTTTCTACGCACAATTATAGGCGCGCTCGAACCGGCTTTGGGGGGCGATCGGGAAAACCCGAAGCCGCATGACCTGCAGACCCGGAGCTTTTTTGGAGCGGAGAATGTAATGGTGACGGTTCTGGGCGACGAAATTGATGTGCTGGCCAAGGCCAAACGGGCAATTTCAAGCGATTATGTTCCCAACGACGACGAGCCCTACATGTGCGACGCTCAAGCGGATTATTTCCGCCGGTTGCTGCTTGAATGGAAAAAGTCGATCATGTCCGCAGCAGCAGATACGCTGCAGAACTTGCAGGAAGGACCGATCCGAGAGCCCGATCTTAATGATCGCGCCTCCAGCGAGACCGATTGGGGGATCGAACTGCGCACGCGCGATCGCCAGCGCAAGCTGATCGCCAAGATCGATTCGGCGCTCCGGCGGATCGAAGAAGGCGAATACGGCTATTGTGAAGTCACCGGCGAACCGATTGGCCTCGGCCGTTTGAGCGCTCGGCCGATCGCGACTATGACGGTCGAAGCCCAGGAAGCCCATGAACGGCGCGAGAAAATCTCGCGCGACGATTGATTACCTCTTCCTGCGTTAACTGCTTTTTCGTCACTTTTGCTTATGGCCACTGGTGGGTTCCGGATGATATGACGGAACAAGTGAGTTCAGCGGCTGCAATGCAGCGGCCTGGGAGTATGGCGACGGACCATGGATGACGACGAACATCGGCAGATCGGGCGCGATAGCCTTTTTGTGCTGGCTGAAGTCCGTCTCGACGGGCTGGAAGGCGAGCACAAGGTGCGCGTTCGCAATCTTTCGGCCGGCGGAATGATGGCTGAAGTGGCGCTCAAGGTGCAGCGCGGCCAGGTGGTCTGGGTCAATGTTCGCAATATCGGCTGGATCGAAGGTTCGGTCGCCTGGGTCCATCAAGGCCGGTTCGGCATTGCCTTCCGCGAAGAAATCGATCCCAAAGTTGCTCGCGCCCCGGTCAATATGGGCGATGGAGCACCATCTGTTGCACGCCTGCGGACGGCAGCGGTAAGTCAGAGCGGGAATCTGCGAAAAATTTGATTTTCGGGTCCCAGGCCGACAATTGACGCAATGCGGTTTTGCGTGGTCCAGAAAATCCGATAGGGACAGGTGGCACATGAGCCATCGCCGTCCTTTATTGCGCTCTGCCGCACTTCCTGTCGCATTGGCTGTCGCTTTAGCGCTGGCTGGCTGCGGAGGCGGCGCCGACCGACCAGTAGAAGTGGCGGTGATTGGAGATCCATCTTCCCCGTTTCAGTCCGGTCCGCGCTTGCCGCTTGCTGGTCAGCTGGTTCGTTCCGCCACGGTTGAAGGGCTGGTCGGGTTCGATGAGCACGGCCGTGTCATCCCTGCGCTCGCCGATCGCTGGATCGTTACCGACGATGGTCAGAGCTATATATTCCGGTTGCGCGATGGAACGTGGCCGGACGGCAGCAGCATAACCGGTGATTCGGCGCGAGCTGCGCTGCTCCAGGCGATCACCGGGCTGCGTGGTACGCCGCTCGGGGCTGACCTGGCCGGGATCCGGGAAACCCGTGCAATGGCGGGACGGGTGCTTGAGATCCGGTTGAATGGCCCGGTACCCGATTTGCTCCAACTGCTCGCCCAGCCCGAACTTGGCCTTGCCCGCAAAACCCGCGGAGCTGGGCCGATGAAGCTGTCACGCGATCAAGGGACCGCTATTCTAACGCCGATCCCGCCGGAGGACCGCGGATTACCCAGCGAAGAAGACTGGGCCCGGCGTTCGCGGTTACTCCATCTTCGTGCGCTTCCTGCTAGCAAGGCAATCGAGCGTTTCGACCAGGGCGAATCGGACATCGTGCTGGGGGGCCGGATCGAGGATTTTCCGCGGCTAGATATCGCCGGCTTGTCGCGCGGGGCGATCAGGCTCGATCCGGTCAGCGGGCTATTCGGCTTGGCCGTGCTTCATTCCGATGGTTTTCTCGTCTCACCGGCCAACCGGGAGGCAATTGCCATGGCGATTGATCGTGATGCGCTGATTGCCGCTTTCTCGGTCGGCGGCTGGACAGCCACCAATCGGATCGTTTCGCCTGACGCAGAGGGTGACCCTGGCCTGGTGGGCGAGCGGTGGAGTGATATGTCACTGGCCCAGCGCCGCTCAGTGGCGGCGTCGCGTGTGGCAAGTTGGCGCGGATCTTCGCGTGGCCCGGTGGTATTGCGGATTGCCTTGCCGGCGGGACCTGGGGCCGACGTGTTGTTCGGGCGCCTTCGTGATGACTTCAAAACAATCGGTGTCGAGGGTCGCCGTGTGGGTGCAGCCGCCGCAGCGGACCTGCGGCTGGTGGATCTGGTTGCCCGCTACCCCCGGGCCAGCTGGTTCCTCAACCAGTTGAGCTGCGCCAACGCCCGGGGCCTCTGCAACTCTGCGGCCGATACCCGCAGCGGCCAGGCGATTGCGCAAGTCTCAGGCCCGGCCCGTGCCGCCCTCCAGGCCGAGGCTGAGGCCCAGCTGATGGCTGCAAACACCTTCATCCCGTTTGGTCCGCCGATACGCTGGTCGCTTGTCAGCGGTGACGTTACCGGCTTTGCCCCTAACCGGTGGGGCAGCCATCCCTTGATGCCGCTGGCAATGCGCCCCAAATAACATGCCACGGAGCAGTTTGCGCCGGATGATTATTGGAACAGCCGATGGAACGACAGGACGGATTGCAACGAATGGTCGGGCAGATTCCGCTGGGAAGCGATGCCCTTTCGGTGCGCCACCGGGTTGAAGCGCTGGAGAAGCTGCTTGAAGGTGTGGTGGTTATTCCCGGCATCAACCGGCGGGTCGGCCTTGATGCGATTGTCGGATTGCTGCCTGTCGCGGGGGATGCGATTACCGCGGCGATGGGGCTCTATCTGGTCTGGGAAGCGCGCAACCTGGGAATGCCGAAATGGCAGCTTTGGCGCATGGCAGGCCATGTCGGGGTTGATACGCTGCTTGGCGCAGTGCCGCTGGCTGGCGACCTGTTCGACTTGCTTTACCGCTCGAACACGCGGAATTTGAAGATCATCAAGCGGCACCTCGACAAGCACCATCCAGCGACCCGGGTGCTGGAAGGATAAGGGAGCGCGACGGCACGACAGGGCCGAGCCGGATGGCCCGGGCGCACCAACGGGAAACGACTCGCCGGAATCCAAGCGTTTACGCGAAATTAACCTTTCATCTTCATTGGTCATATGGTTAATGGCAGGCAATAACCCTTGAGATTGGGTTACGGCCGGGAAACGGGGCAAAGGGGACTCCCATGCGTGTGTTGCTGATCGAGGACGAGCCGACTACGGCGCGGGCTATCGAACTGATGCTCACTACTGAAGGTTTTAACGTCTATTCGACTGATCTGGGCGAAGAGGGTTTGGACCTGGGCAAGCTGTATGATTACGATATCATCCTGCTTGACCTGAATTTGCCTGATATGCACGGCTATGACGTGCTGAAAAAGCTTCGTGTCGCCAAGGTGCAGACACCGGTGCTGATCCTTTCAGGCATTTCGGAAATGGATTCGAAAGTCCGCAGCTTCGGCTTTGGGGCTGACGATTATGTGACCAAGCCGTTCCACCGCAAAGAGCTGGTCGCCCGGATTCACGCGGTTGTCCGCCGTTCGAAGGGCCATTCGCAATCTGTCATCCGTACTGGCAAGCTGGCCGTCAACCTGGATGCCAAGACCGTTGAGGTCGATAGCGCCCGGGTTCATCTGACCGGCAAGGAATACGCCATGCTGGAGCTTCTTTCGCTCCGCAAGGGCCCCACGCTGACCAAGGAAATGTTCCTCAACCACCTGTATGGCGGGATGGACGAGCCCGAACTCAAGATCATCGACGTGTTCATCTGCAAGCTGCGCAAGAAACTCGCCCATGCCTGCAGCGGTGACAATTACATCGAAACCGTCTGGGGCCGCGGCTATGTGCTGCGCGATCCGGAGGACAAGGCGGAAGCCGCCTGATACCTGGTTCAGTCTGAAGTACCCAAAACCGGCCCGTTCCCATAAAGGAGCGGGCCGCTTTGGTTTGGGTGGCGCGCTTGGCAAACCCTGTCTAAGGGCCCGGCCATGACTGCACACAAACCCGGCGACCCAACCACGCTCAATCGCCTCTATGGCCGCTCCAAAGGCAAGCCGCTGCGGGCAGGCCAGCAGGGGCTGGTCGATGACCTGTTGCCGCGGATTGCGGTGCCGCTCGAAGGCCCGGTTACGGCGCAAGTGCTGTTCGGAGATACCCGCCCGCTGCATTTCGAGATCGGCTTTGGCGGGGGTGAGCATATGGCCTTTCGTGCCGATCTGCTGCCCGATCACGGCTTCATCGGAGCCGAGCCGTTCCTCAATGGTGTTGCCCAGGCGCTGGTCCATGTCGATGGCGGCGATCCCCGGCAAATGGGCGGAGCGCACGCCCCGCTCGGCAATGTCCGGATCCACCACGGCGATGCGCTGGAGGTGCTGGCGCGGATCCCCGATGGGGCGCTCAGCTTCGCCTATCTGCTCCACCCCGATCCCTGGCCCAAGGCGCGCCACGCCAAGCGGCGAATGATGAACGACGGCCCGCTGAAGCTGATTGCGGCCAAACTCAAACCCGGCGGCGAATTCCGCTTCGGCACCGATCACCCGATCTATCTGGCCCACGCCTTGATGGTCATGCGCCGTCACCGACCAGCGTTCGAATGGCTGTGCGAAGGCCCGCAAGACTTCCAGACGCGTCCCAGCGGCTGGCCGCAGACCCGGTATGAGGCGAAGGCCCGCACGCTCGGCCACGAAGTCTGGTACTTCCGCTACCGCCGCCGGTGATCCGCTGCGGCGCAGGGTGACACGGCGTCACCCGTGTGTCCGCCGGCAAAAACACGAACCGCCGCAGTTCCGCCATCGCCAAGCCCCCTGCCGTGCCGAAGGGTGACAAAGGTGACACCGTGTCACCCTGCTGTCCGCACCAGTTACTGCAATTATAACAACACCCTATCAGCGCAGAGTGACAGGTTACACAATGACGGAGGCTCGCCCGCCTTCGGAACGCTCTCCCGACCAACAAGTTTAAACAACGCCGCTCGCAAGTGGCGCGGCGTAAAGATGGCACGGCGCTGCGATGTAGGAAAATGGTTTGGGGAGGGGATTCCGATCGATGTCCGCCAAGTTGGGGAGTCCGGACTGGCGGGTTTCAGCGCTAAAATTGGCAAAGCTGCCATTCCCGGCATGTTTATGTGACCGGCACGAGTCGAAAACAAAGTGGACTCCGAAACAACAGCTCGTTTTGTCTTATCATTCTTCGCATTTAGGTCTTTCTGGCGGCGCGCAAGATCCGCCATTGCTTCGTGCAAAACGCCTTTGGGCTCGCAGCTAAGCCGAAATCCCGAAGCGCTGCTGCATGATGCTAAACGTCGCTATCCGCAGCAATAGCCCCGACGTCGCAACACTGGCCGGGATGTCGCTTGCAGTCATCTCGTCGAGGAGCGCGCGGGTCTTGGCCGGATCGAAGAAGGCTTGGTCTTCGAAATCGCGCGCCCGGATTACATCTTCACATCGCTGCCGCAACGGATCTGAGACGCCGTCCGACCTCGCCAGCGGCGGTGCCATGAAAGGATGTTTCTGGCGCGCGTAAAGCTCGGGGGTGATGACATCGCGCGTCGCCTCACGCAGTACAAATTTCTCGGTGGTCTCGCGAATTTTGAACCCGATCGGCAGCCCTGCGGCGAATTCGGCGACACGATGGTCGAGGAACGGGACACGCCCCTCGACCGAATGTGCCATCTCCATGCGATCGC
This sequence comes from Novosphingobium sp., assembly GCA_031413595.1. Taxonomy (GTDB): domain Bacteria; phylum Pseudomonadota; class Alphaproteobacteria; order Sphingomonadales; family Sphingomonadaceae; genus Novosphingobium. Next base: position 24,248 of record JANOFJ010000203.1, on the reverse strand, counting down.
CGAGCACCGTCAGAATGAAATTGATCAGCAAGGTGTGCTGCCAGCTCAACAATCCGATATTGACTGCATCGCGACCGGCAAATGCCTGCGGGATATCGAGTTCCTCGACAAGCCGCCGGTACGGTTCATCAAGGTCGCCGCCGCCTGAAAAATCACTGCGCATCAGGTCGGTCGAACCAACATACATCCGTGACATGCTTTCGATCCACGACGGACAATGGCCGATACCGGCGGTCAGCAGCCTCGTTCCCGGTGCTGGCGGCTCGGCAGGAAAGAAAAGCGACTTGGTCAGCGGATTGGCGGCAATCAGCGAGTCGATTGACGCTTGTCGTGCTGCATCGTTGCCATGATCGCCGCCAAACAGGATATTGTCCCGGCGCTCGTTGGGATAACCGGCGAGTATCTCATCGGAGCCTTCGCCGGTGAACACCACCTTGATGCCAGAGTCGCGAACCGCCTTTGACAACAGAAATTTTGCCGCTGCATTGGCGTTGAATATTGGCCTTTCGCCGTGCCAAATGGTGTCTTCAAGCGCGTCTGCCATGTCGCGCGGCGACACCGGCACCTCGACATAATTTGAACCGGTGAACGCCGCGGTTCGCTGCGCCAGCGGAGATTCGTCCCATTCACCTTCGAATTTGATCGTAAACGCCCGGATCGGCCGATCAAGCCGCGCTTGGGCCAGCCCCAGCACCGCCGACGAATCCAGCCCCCCGCTCAGGTAGCACGCCACCTCGACATCGGCAGTCAGCCGTTCGGCAACCGCATCGTCGAGCACGGCGCGGAACCCCGCCACCACATCGGCCTCGGACCGCATATAGTCGCGCAGCGCCGCTGCCGTCGGATAGTCCTGTGCCCAATAGCGCCTGATTTCCACTTTGCCGCCCTTGGCAATCGCTACGCAACCAGGGGGCACCTGGTGGATATCGGCAAACATTGAGCTGTTCGAACGTACGTTTGCCATATCGCTGAGTACTGCAGCATGGTCCCAGCGGGCCGGTACGCCGAGCGCTAGCAGCGCTTTGATCTCGGACGCAAACAGCACATCGCCATTGTGGATCGCATAGAATAGCGGCTTGATGCCGAAGCGGTCGCGGACCGCGATCATCTCGCCCGAACGGCGATCAGTCAGCACAGCGGCAAACTCACCGCGCAGATGGTCGGTGAAACCCAATGCGTATTCGTCATACAGATGCAGCGCAATTTCGCTGTCTGACTCGGTGACGAAGCGGTAGCCCTTGGCCCGCAATTCTTCTCTGATCGTCTTGTAGCCATAGAATTCGCCGTTCACGACGAGGTTAAGGTCGCCGCGCGCATGTCCGATCGGCTGGTCGCCGTTATTCAGGCCGATGATGCTCAGTCGGACATGGCCGAGAACGGTCAGACGGTCGGGAGCGAACCAGTTGGCAACACCATCGGGCCCACGATGCGCAATTGTGGCTAGCGCCACCGCCAATTGTTCCGGAGTGAGCCATGGCGTCGTCAGCTGCGCTGCAATCAACCCGCACATCGCCTGTCCCCCCTGAATCTCGCAGTGGTTTAGCTCTTTCTTTTGGCCAACATCAATTGCGATGAGGCAACCTAGGCTTAGTATCGAGGCGTGGAAAGGGTATTACCAAATCGGCTGGCAAGTCCGCTGGCTGTTAATCAACTTGCCTCGCCCCGCAGCCCGCCAGTCGTTTCGACATGACAGCTTGCCACAACATCTTCACCGTTCGTGCAGCATTTCAAAGCGGTCTACGGATGGCAGCTTCGGGGCCGAGCTAGTCAGCCTCTGAATGGCCTGTAACTTAGCGCAAACCGACTATCCAAAGAGCAGGCCGTTTCAACAGCGGAACTCACCATCCCACCGCCTGCCGCACAATAATTTCGCTTCGGCGCGGCGCTGAAAAACTTTCTCGCGTGGACATTGTTTAAACTCTATCAATCCAGTCGACATTCCTTTGGAGTCGGCCCGGTCATGGATTTCGGCACTTTCGATCTCGCTTATCTGCTGCCCTTCATCGGGGTCGGGTTCGCCGCCCAGCTGGTCGATGGCGCGCTGGGGATGGCGTTCGGGGTTATCTGCAACACGCTGTTGGTGGGGGTGTTGGGGGTGCCCCCTGCGATTGCCTCGCAGCGGGTCCATCTGGTCGAATGCTTTACCACCGCTGGATCCGGGATCAGCCATCTACTCCACGGCAATATCGACAAGCGGCTGTTTTTCCGCTTGTTGATCCCGGCGATCGTCGGCGGGTTGCTCGGCGCCTATGTGCTGACGTCGATTGATGCGAGTATCGTAAAGCCCTTCGTACTGCTCTATCTGATGGCAATCGGGGTTTACATTTTCTGGCGCGGGGTAGCCTTTTTGCACGAGCACAAGGAAGTTAAGCTGATTGAGCCGCTTGGCCTGGTCGGCGGGTTTCTGGATGCGGCAGGCGGCGGTGGCTGGGGCGCGGTGGTCACGTCCAATCTGCTGGTTCAGGGTGGCAACCCACGCAAGGTTGTTGGCACGGTCAATTCGGTCGAATTCTTCCTGACCATTACCGTTTCTGCAGCTTTCATCTACCATCTGGGAATTGCCGATGTGGCCGGGGCAACGCTAGGCCTGCTGATTGGCGGACTCGCCGCCGCGCCTTTGGGTGCCTTTGCGGCAAAGCGGTTCAACCCCAGACACATGCTGGTGCTGGTCGGCGTCGCGCTGATCCTGACCAGTGGCTTTGGAATTTACCGGGCCTGGGGCTGAGCAGGATCTAGCCCGCGACCCCCGCCGCCGCCAGCACTGCCAGCGTCAGCACATCAGACGCGTTGGAGGTCATCGCGGCGATCTGGACCGGCTTTTCCATCCCGATCAGCATCGGCCCGATCGTCGCGTTACCCGCCAGCTCGCGCAGCAGCTTGGCCGAAAGGTTGGCCGATTGCAGTCCCGGCATGACCAGCACATTGGCCGGCGCAGAGAGGCGGCAGAACGGGTAATTGGCCATCACCGTCGGGTTGAGCGCCGCATCGGGCGCCATTTCGCCTTCATATTCGAACCCCGGCGGATCGGCATCGAGCAGCTGGACTGCGGCGCGGATGTTCTCCAGCCAGCGCCCCGGCGGGTTGCCAAAGGTTGAATAGCTCAGGAACGCAACGCGCGGATCATGGCCCAGCTTGCGCGCGACTTCGGCGGTGCCGCGCGCGATATGCGCCAGCTCGTCCGCGCTTGGCCGCTCGTTGATCGTGGTATCGGCCAGGAACACGGTGTAGTTCTTGCCGATCATCAGATGGATCCCGAACGGCACCTTGCCGGGCGCCGGATCGAGCACCTGACGGATTTCGCGCATGCTCTGGGCAAAGGGCCGGGTGATCCCGGTGATCATCGCATCGGCATGGCCAAGCTTGACCAGCGCCGAGCCAAAGATGTTGCGATCCTGATTGACCATTCGCCGCACATCGCGTTCCATAAAGCCGCGGCGTTGCAGCCGTTCATAGAGCAACTCGACCATCGCCGGGAGGTGAGGACTGTTGGTCGAATTATGGATCTCGAAGCTGTCGGGGTCCTCGATCCCCAGTTCGGTCAGCTTGTCTTTGACAGCCTGGGTTCGGCCAACCAGCACCGGCTCGCCATATCCGCCAGAGCGGAACTGGATTGCGGCGCGGAGCACGATTTCGTTTTCCGCCTCGGCAAAGACGACCCGCTTGGGAGCCAGCTTTGCCTGGGCATAGACCTGGGTCAGCACCGAAGTGGTCGGATTGAGGCGGCTCTTCAGGGCATGGCGATAGGCGTCGAAATCCTCGATCGGCTTGCCGGCCACACCCGTATCCATCGCTGCCTTGGCCACGGCGGACGAGACGACCTCCATCAGCCGGGGATCGAACGGGGCGGGGATGATATAGTCATGGCCGAACTGCTGGGCCTTGCCGCCATAGGCTGCGGCGACTTCTTCGGGCACCTGCTGGCGGGCCAGCTCGGCAATCGCCATGGCGGCGGCGATCTTCATCTCGTCATTGATCGCAGTAGCCCGGACATCCAGCGCGCCGCGAAAAATGAACGGAAAGCCCAGCACATTGTTGACCTGATTGGGATAGTCAGAACGCCCGGTGGCAACGATACAATCGGGGCGAACCCGCTTGGCATCGGGCGGGGTGATTTCGGGATCGGGGTTGGCCATCGCAAAGATGATCGGCTGGGGAGCCATTTTTTCGACGAATTCAGGCGTCAGCGCGCCGGCCGCAGACAGGCCGAGGAAGATATCTGCGCCGACCAGTGCCTGTTCCAGCGTGCGCGCATCGGTATCGATGGCATGGGCGCTTTTCCACTGATCGAGCCCGCCCGGACGATCGCGATAGATCACGCCCGATCGGTCGCACATGGTGACGTTCTGGTGGCGAACGCCCATTGCTTTGAGCAGCGCGGTGCAGGCGATTGCCGAGGCGCCCGCGCCATTGACGACAACTTTGACATCTTCGAACTTGCGCCCGGTCAGGAAGCAGGCGTTGACCAGCCCCGCCGCGGCAATGATCGCGGTGCCGTGCTGATCATCGTGCATCACCGGAATTTTCATGCGTTCGCGTAAGGCCTGCTCGATCACGAAACATTCGGGCGCCTTGATATCCTCAAGGTTGATGCCGCCGAATGTCGGCTCCATCATCGCGATCGCTTCGATGATCGCATCGGGATCTTCGCTGGCGAGTTCAATGTCGATTGAATCGACGTCGGCAAAGCGCTTGAACAGCACCGCCTTGCCTTCCATCACCGGCTTGGAGGCAAGCGCGCCAAGGTTGCCCATGCCAAGGATTGCGGTGCCGTTGGAGATTACCGCCACCAGATTGCCTTTGGCGGTATAGTCATAGGCGGTGGCAGGATCATCGGCGATTGCCTGCACCGGAACGGCGACCCCAGGCGAATAGGCGAGGCTCAAATCGCGCTGGGTGGCCATCGGCTTGCTGGCGATAATCTCGATCTTTCCGGGCCGGATCGTGCTGTGGTAGAACAGCGCTTCGCGCTCGGTAAAACGGACATTGCTATCTTCGGACACCGGACCCTCCTGATTACGGTCCTGCCCTAACGAAGCTTGGCGTGACGCGATAGGGGAAAGCTTGGCTGCAAAGCTTCCCGAATCGGCGTTATAGCCTTTACCGCTGGGGTTCATGACTGGCTCTGCCACCCCGATGATGGTTCAGTACCTCGCGCTCAAGGCGCAGGCCGGCGATTGCCTGCTGTTCTACCGGATGGGCGATTTCTTCGAGCTGTTTTTCGATGACGCCCGAACCGCCGCGCAAGTGCTTGATATCGCGCTGACCAGCCGGGGCGAGCATCTCGGGCTGCCGATCCCGATGTGCGGGGTCCCGGCCCATGCGGCCGAGGGCTATCTCGCCCGGCTGATCAAGGCCGGTTACCGGGTTGCGATTGCCGAGCAGGTCGAAACGCCCGAGCAAGCCCGCCAGCGCGGCGGATCGAAAACGCTGGTCGCGCGCGATATCGTCCGCTTCGTCACTGCCGGGACGCTGACCGAAGAGGCGCTGCTTGAGCCGCGCCGCGCCAATGTTCTGGCGGCGGTGTGCGAGCTGCGCGGGCTGGTCGGGATAGCCGCCTGCGACATCTCGACCGGGCGGATGGAGCTGGAGGAATGCAACCCCGACCTGCTCGGCGCGGCGCTGGCCCGGTTGGGGGCGAGCGAGACAGTGGCGGCCGAAGGCGGCACAGAAGCGCTGTCTGCGGCGATCCAGCGGCCCGGGCGCGATTTTTCCAGTGAGCAGGGTGAGGCGCGATTGAAGGCGCTCCACGGTGTCGCCACGCTCGACGGCTTCGGCAGCTTCACCCGCGCCATGCTGGCGGCCGCAGGGGGCTTGATCGCCTATCTGGACCATGTCGGGCGCGGCAAGCTGCCGCTGCTGTTGCCGCCGGCAGCGCGCTCGGGTGACGCGCATCTGGCGATGGACGAGGCAACCCGGGCCAGCCTTGAAATCCTCTCCTCCAGTCAGGGAGGCAGACGCGGGAGCCTGATCCAGGCAGTGGATCGCTGCGTCACCGGGGCCGGGGCCCGGCAGCTGGCGGATGATCTGTCCGCGCCTTTGACCGATCGGCTGACAATCAATGCCCGGTTGTCGCTGACCCAGTGGCTTCACGATGATCCGCTGCTGCGCGGTGATTTGCGCACCGTGCTGCGCGCACTGCCCGATATCGGCCGCGCGCTGGGACGGTTGGTGGCAGGCCGGGGGTCGCCGCGCGATCTGGGCCAGCTGCGCGATGGTCTGGCCGAAGCGCGCCGGGTTCGCGACCATCTCGAACGCCGCCAGGATCGCCCCGCGCTGCTGGAGGATCTGCTCCCGGCACTGGGCGGACACGGCGCGCTGGTCGATCGCTACGCCCGCGCACTGGTTCCCGCTCCGCCGACCGAGCGCAGCCAGGGCGGGTATATTGCCGAGGGCTATGACGCCGCGCTTGACGAGCTGCGGCGTGTCTCGGGCAATGCGCGGCGGGCAATCGCGGCGCTGGAGGCGAAATACCGCGACGAAACCGGGGTTCCCGCACTCAAAATCCGCCACAACGGCGTGCTCGGTTATTTCATCGAGGTGCCGGCCAAGCACGGCGACCGGCTGATGACCTCCGACAGCGGCTTTACCCACCGCCAGACCATGGCCGGCGCAGTGCGCTTCAACGCGCTGGCGCTGCATGAGGAAGCCAGCCGGATTGCCGAGGCTGGTGGCCACGCGCTGGTGGCCGAAGAAGCGCATTTTGAGGCACTGGTCGGCGAGGCGATTGCGGCGCGACAAGCCATTGCCGCGACCGCTGCGGCGCTGGCGCGGATCGATGTCGCGGCAGGCCAGGCGGAGCGGGCCGCAGAAGCCGGCTGGTGCCGTCCCGTAATCACCGAAGACACGAGCCTGACCATCGAGGGCGGGCGGCATCCGGTGGTAGAGGCTGCGCTTGCGACCAGGGGCGAGCGCTTTGTCGCCAATGATTGCAGCCTGCTGCCCGATGACCGACTGTGGCTGATCGGCGGACCAAACATGGGCGGAAAGTCGACCTTCCTGCGCCAGAATGCGCTGATCGTGGTGTTGGCGCAGGCGGGCGGCTTTGTGCCCGCTGCCAGCGCCACTATCGGGCTGGTCGACCGTCTGTTCAGCCGGGTCGGGGCATCGGATAATCTGGCGCGCGGACGTTCGACCTTCATGGTCGAAATGGTCGAGACGGCTGCGATCCTGGCGCAGGCGACGACCCGCAGCTTCGTGATCCTTGACGAGGTTGGCCGCGGCACTTCAACCTATGATGGGCTGGCGCTGGCCTGGGCAGTGGTCGAGGCGGTCCACGGGGTGAATCGCTGCCGCTGTCTGTTCGCAACCCACTATCACGAGCTGGCGCGTTTGGCCGAAACGTGTGAGGCGCTCTCGCTGCACCATGTCCGTGCCCGCGAATGGAAGGGTGATCTGGTGCTGCTGCACGAGCTGACCGCGGGCCCGGCGACCAGCAGCTATGGCCTTGCGGTTGCCCGGCTGGCCGGGGTGCCGGCACCGGTGGTAGCGCGGGCCAAATCGGTGCTCGACCGGCTCGAAAAGGCGCGGGTGGCAACTGGCGGGCTGGCGGCGGGGCTGGGGGATCTGCCGCTGTTCGCGGCGGCATTGGAAGCCGAGGTGGAGCAGAGCGATGCCTTGCGCGAGAGGCTCCGCGCGCTCGATGTGGATGCCCTGGCACCGCGCGACGCGCTTGAAATCCTGTATGAATTGAAGCGCGAGGCCGGGCCGGAGTAGGACCATAGGCTTCGTTAACAGCCGAGTGCCGATGAAGCGCAGCAAACGGCCGAGCAAAGTTCCAAATCAGACACCGGCCCCCCCAAATCACCATCGGCGGTTGATCCCAAATAGGGTTTTAACGGACCAGGCGTCCCAGCTCGATTGCGAAACGATCGATAATCGCATCCTTGGCCCAGCGCTCGGTGGCCCGGCGGCTTGCCGCTTCGCCCAGCACGGCGCGTCTGGCTGGATCATCGACCAGCGCTTCGATCGCCGCCGCCAGCGCGGGGGCGTCGCCCGGACGGGTTGCCGCGCCGCAGCCGTCAACTTCATCATATAGCCCGGTTCCGGGCTCCGCAGTGGCGACCACGGGCCGGCCGGAGGCGAGCATGTTGGTCAGCTTCGATGGCAGCATCAGATCGGCTGCGCCGGCGATCTGCGGTAGCAAATGGACACTTGCCATGGTCAGCATCGCGCCCATCCGGGCGGCGGGCTGAAGGTCGTGCAGCTGGATGTTGTCCAGCCCGGCGGCCAGCCGCTCAAGCTCGGCCCGGTTGGGGCCTTCACCGCAGATGATGAAGATCAGATCCTTGCGGTGCTGAAGCAGCCGTGCCGCCTCGACCACGATTTCGATCCCCTGCTTGCGGGCGATATTGCCCGAATAAAGTGCTACTTGCCGGCTCCCCAGCGCCCAGTCGGCACGGATTGCGGCGGCACCCGCCGGATCGGCGCTGAACCGGGCGTCAGACCAATTGCGCAATTCGAGCACGCGCTCCGGGGCAATCCCTTTCTCGACCAGCTTGGCGCACATTTGCGGGCTGATCGTCGAAACTCGGTCCGCCAAGGCAAGAATCCGCGCTTCGACCCAGCGGGCCAGCCGGGCGGACAAGCTGTCGGGATCGAGCAGTCCGGTGGCCAGTGCAGCCTCGACTTCGAAATCCTGGAGATGGATCCATAATTTCGCTCCGGCCAGCCGCGCTGCAAGCCATGCAGTAACGACGCTCAGCAATGCAGGGGCGATGCAAATGACAATCTCGGGCCGTTCGGCACTGCGGCGAAGCGCGCGGCGCAATGCAGGTGGCAGCGCCGAAAGCGCGAAACTGGCAAGATGGATGATCCGCCGAAGTCCGGTCGGCTCGCGCGGAACATAATGAGGGCAACGCAAGACCCTCACGCCCGCTTCCTCGCTGCGCCGCCAGCCGAGCCCGGCGTAGGCCGGATTGACCTTCCATTGTGGGTAGTAAGGTTTGCCAACCACAACCTCGACCCGGAGGCCTCGTGCCGCCAGTGCCTCTGCCAAGCCAGCCGTGTAGGGACCGATCCCGACTTCCTCTGGCGCATAATTGAGGCCGACGATAAGGACACGAAGACTGGTAGGGCGGCCTGTCACTGATCGAGCCATTGGCTGATCCGTGCGAGATTGCGCGATTGGCGGCGAACGTCTGCTTGCGCCAAATCACTGACGGTTCGCGCAAAGCGGCTGCGGGCCCAGCCAAGGAAACCGCCTGGGCTTGCCATGTCGCGGGTGGCTGTTCCGCCGTCATGTGTGCTGCGATTGCCGGTCAGCCGCGCGAAAAATCCAGCTGGACCACGCAGCGCTGTAGCAGCGGCAAAACCCGCGCTTTGCCTGGTTTCCAGTTCCTGGAGCAGCAGGTCGGGCGCGGCCGATAGCAATTCTGGCGCTGGTGCGGGGCCTCGATCGGCGCTCAGATCGATTGCCGTATGGGTGCGAAATTGCTTGACCAGTTCAAGCACCAGCCGGGCCCCGCGCTGCCAACCTTCCTGTGCGGATCGTTTCCAGAATTGGGCCCAGTCGATCGTGATCTGGCGCAGGAGAAAGTCGATGTCAGCCAGCAGCAGCGGGCCGCAATCAAGCCGGTGACTGTAGGCCGCATGCACGATGAGATGGATGAGCATGTCTTCCCCCGCCGGGTACAGGATACCATCCGCCTCCCGCACTGCCCGCTGCCTCAGCTCAGCATCGCCTGCCGCGGGGCTGGCGTGATCAAGCCGGCCGTCGTGTTCCCACAAGCGCTGGTGCAGTTCGATCCGCGTGCCATTCGGGGCAATGAGCGGCGGCATGTGCTTATCGAGGCGCAGAATGTCGGCCAACGCCATCTCGGGCGGGCCTTCGAGCGCGAAGCTGTGGGTCTGCAACAATTCGAAAGCAGCCAGCACATTGGGCGGATCGAGCAGAAGATCGATGTCGCGTGCTGGTCGCTGCGCCGCTTCGGGATAGGCATGATGGGCAAGCCAGGCGCCCTTCAAGGCGATCGGGGCAAAGCCGGCCGCTTCTAGAATATGCACTGTCGCACGCAGATCCGCAGTTTGCGCCATGGCTGCAATCGCTGCCACACGATGCGCAGCGCGCCAGGTCAAAGCGACGGTAGGTGGGACCGCGCTGTTGTGGCGGTGCTGGGCATGCAGCAGCGGCTGGAGCCGATGCTGGGCTGCCATGTAATCAAGCTTCACCCAGTCTGAGGCATCCAGCGCGGATGTATCGGGACTGCGTGCGGTACCGACCAATTCGAGCAGGACGCGGCGGAGCGCGGCGTTATTCATGGTTGGAGCTGTTGCGTCAGTTACGCTTGGGAACCGCGAACGACCCCGAAACGCGCCCGCCGCTCGTCCCGCCCTGCGTGCCAAGCGCCGAGGACCCTCCCCCGGCGCGGCCATCGATGCTCGACACGCCGCTGGTCAGATCGATCACCAGCCGCCCGCCGTTCAGTGTATCACCGCCGCGGCGCAGCGCGACATTGCCGGCCATGGTGATGATCCGGCGGTTGAAATCATAGATCGCGACGTCACCGCGCGCCGATTCGTCCCCGCGCGTGACGGTCACTCCGCCGGTTGCGTCGATCCGCTGGATCTTCAAGGAACCCGCATCGCTATAGGCCACGGTAGTCCGGGCCGCCCGCAGATGCAGCCCGGCCTGGATGATGTCGACGTTGCCTGACATAACGACGCGGTTCTGCTTGTCCTGCAGTTCGATCCGGTCTGCCGCGTAATTGACCGGAGCATCGCTGTTATGGCCGCCAATCGCCTGCGCGCCGCCCTGGCTCATCGCTCCCAGCAGCACCCCGCCCAGGGCAAAGCCGCCCGCAAGCGAGCGTAAGGCCTGACTTTTGATCGAACTATTGGCCATCATGGCATCCTGAGCTTGCCGGGCACCATCTGGAGCCGGGCGTTTCCATCGAGCATTATCGAACGCTCACCCAGATCTGCGATTATCCGGTTGGCGCTGAAAGTTCCAGCTGGAATGGCACCGATGACCCCGCCTGCACCCGTCACCACGCGGGTCTTGAGGTCGATTGCGACGCTGGAAGTGGTCATCCGGTAGCCATCTGCAGCGGTGAAAATCACCGGGCCGCTCGCGTCGACCCGTTCGGCGCGAAAATCATAGATGCCGCCAGCCGCCGAAAGCTCGGCCGGTCCATCGGCGAGGAATATCCGTGCGACCAGCCGGTCCATCCTGACGATCGGCTCCGCGCCCGAAGCCTGCACCGCGCTACCCGCACTGACCGAAAAGGCCCGACCCTTGTCATCTTCGCCGCGGTACATCGCATCGGCAACCCGCAACCGCTCTTTGGTCACTGCAACCTTGTTGCGATCGAGCAGGAAGCTGATTTCGCCGCGCGGGCTGAGCGGCGTGAGGATCATTACCGCCGCGATTACCCCGACCGCGCCCGGCAATGCCGTCGCCAGAAAGCGGATCAAGCGGTCATGTGATCCGCCGGGCGCTGCAAAATGGCGCCGGCGGTCGCGGATAATATCAGCCTGAACGGTCATCGGCGCTTAGTCATTCGTGGCTGAAGATATCCTTCTCCGCCCAGCCGGCCAGATCGAGCCGGGCGCGGACGGGAAGGAAATCGAAACAGGCCTGCGCCATTTCGGTCCGCCCCTCGCGCTCCAGCCGCTCGACCAGAATGGCGTGCATGGCATGGAGAAAGCGGACATCGGAAGCGGCATAATCCTGCTGGGCATCGGACAGAACCGGTCCGCCCCAGTCACTGGATTGCTGGACTTTGGACAGTTCCTTGCCGAGCAGCTCGCGGACCAGTTCCTTCAATCCGTGCCGATCGGTGTAGGTGCGGATAAGCTTGCTGGCGATCTTGGTGCAGAACACTGGCGCGGCGGTGATGCCGAGATAATGTTCGATCGCGGCCAGATCGAACCGGGCGAAGTGGAACAGCTTGATCCGCGCCGGATCGCCCAGCACGGCTTTCAGATTGGGTGCGTCATAGGCGCTGCCTGGGCCAAAGCGGACCAGATGCTCGTCGCCTCCGCCATCTGAAATCTGCACCAGGCACAGCCGGTCACGCGGGGTTATCAGCCCCATCGTTTCGGTGTCGACCGCAACCGGGCCAGGACCAAGGACACCCTCGGGGAGATCTTCTTCGTGGAAATAGACAGCCATATGGGGCAGGTGCTTAGGCTGATTGGGCGGCAAGGGAAAGTCCTGCGTTAGGGAACCGGACGGCATGGCACAGGCAGAAGCAATTCCTGACAGCTGGCGCGGCGCGCTGGAACCCGTTCTGGCTTCGCCCGAGGCGCGGCGGCTGGGGGGTTTCCTCAAGGCCGAGGAAGTCGCGGGCAAGCGGATTTACCCCCCCAAAGGGACCCGGCTGCGCGCGCTGGAGCTAACTCCGCTCGAAGCGGTCAAGGTGGTGATCCTCGGGCAGGATCCGTATCACGGCGCGGGCCAAGCGCATGGGCTGGCCTTCTCGGTCCAGCCGGGGGTGCGCACGCCGCCCAGCCTCGTCAATATCTACAAGGAGCTCAAGGCCGATCTTGGCCTGCCCATCCCGGCTCACGGCAATCTCGAAAACTGGGCGCGGGCTGGCGTGCTGCTGCTCAACAATGCGCTGACCGTGGAAGAAGCGCTGCCCGGCTCGCACCAGAAGCGCGGCTGGGAGGAGATCACCGACGCGGTAGTGGCGGCAGTTGCGGCCAGGCAGAGCCCATGCGTGTTTATGCTGTGGGGCAGTCACGCCCAGAAAAAGGCGGCGCGGGTGGCAGGGTTGGGCGACGGACCGCATCTCGTGCTCAAGGCCCCCCATCCCAGCCCCCTTTCGGCCTACGCCGGGTTTCTGGGCTGCAAGCATTTCAGTCAGGCCAATGCCTTTCTGGAGGCAAATGGCAGGGGTGCGGTGGACTGGCGGTTGTGATCGGAGGGGCCTGACGATCCCCGCCTAAGCCCATCTCAATCCTCCAGCCGCTCGGCCGCTCAGGGCTGATTTCAAACTGACCCACAGCCAAGTGCCGCTGTGATTGCTGACCTTGGGTGCCGGTTCACTTCTTCGAGATTGTCTCGCTCAGGGTGGCGGCGGTCATGCCCCATTTGCGGATCGTTGATACATTGTGCCCGGTGCGGCCACCAGCGTCGATGGTGATCACCGATTCCACCTTGAGCCCATTCTGCATCGTGTATTTGATCAGCAGCCGGTTGCCCGCGACATCGATTGTGACCGGGCCCTTGGCATCGCTGATCGTGCCGCCGAAGTGGCCGGGCGAGATCTGGTGGAGCTGCCATCGCCGGTTCTTGGCGGTTTCGCCGGTGACGGCCATGGTCTGATCGAGCACAAACACGCCGTTCCCGCGCATCGCGCCAAAGCCGGTGACATGGGTCGCCTTGGCCGCGGAGAACGCCTGCTTGAGCGAGCCGGTGCCGTCAGTTGCCCCGGTGAAGAAGGTAATCGGATCGAACGACTGCGCCTGCGCCGCCCCGGCGCCAGACGCCGCGCCGCCCACGCAGGTCACCGCAATCAGCAGCGCGGCGCAGCGAGTTGCGGCGGCGATCCGGCGGCTGTCAGGCGTGTTGACCGGTCCAGCGAGTTTGCGTGTTTCAGACATTGTGCATCCCGATGTTCTGTTTTTGGGCCCAGGCGGTGGCCCGAACTGGGCGTCTCTTAGCAGAGGTTTTACCGGAACGGTGAAATATGCCGTGAATAGCAACGCGCCGATCTGGCCCTCACAACCGCGCCAGCACTGCCTTGGCCAGCCGCCCGCCAAACTCCGGCCCCTGCAGCGGATAGAGATAAGGCTCGATCAGCTCGGCCTCGATCACGGCCAGCACCCCGTCCAGCCCGCGGACCATATCGATCCGGGCGTAGAGCGGCATTTGCGCGAACGGCAGCATCGCCATGATCGCTGCAGCCGTGGCGATATCGGCGGCGCTAGGCGTGATCGCGGTTTCGCGCCCGCCATAGAGCGACTGGATGCGGTAGTCGCCGCGCGCTGCCTGTTTCAGGATCGCGTGGCTGAAGGCACCATCGACGAACACGAAGCTGTATTCGCCCTCGCTCTCGATCGCAGGAAGAAAGGCCTGGATCATCGCGGCATGGCCCATCTGCCAGTCGCTGAGTGCCGGATCACCCCGGGTGAAACTGAACTGGCCGAGCGCGCCCGCGCCGATCCGGCGTTTGACGATCACCCGGTCGGTATCGAAGTAATCGAAGGCGGCGTTGACCGCATCCTCGCCTGGATCGTCGTGCCACAACGTCGGGATCGAGACAGCGCCAGCCACGGCCAGTTCTTCAAGGTAGCGTTTGTCGGCATTCCAGCGGACGACTGCGGCTGGATTGCACACCGCGGCGCCGGCCGCCTCAAGCGCTTCGAGCCGTGCCAGAAACTCCGCCGGATGATCGGTATAGTCCCAAGCCGTGCCGAGCAGTGCGAGAGGGAATGCCGCCAGTTGCTCCAGCGGAGCGCGCCAGTCCAGATCGATCACCTCCACACCGCTCGATCCAGCGCCCAATTCCTCGAAACCGGCGCGCAGGGCGGCGATCTGATGATCATGCTCGAAGGCATCGGGACGGCGATTGGGGGAGCCCGGCAATGTCTCCGGGCAAGCAAGGAAGGCAATTTTCATAACGCGGGGCATAGCTTCGCGGCCCTGCCGATTCAACGGCGTCGATCTGCGGCCCCTGATGTTATCTAAGTAATTCTACTCGATCCGGATTTGGCCATTCGCTGAGTATGTCAGGTGCATGGGAGGTCATGGCTTCGATAGCTTCTAGTGGCGCAGCACACTCTCCTGGCAGGCGTTCAAATGCGCGTTTGCGGCTCGGAATTCCTGGACGCCTGATCCTGACATCCGGGAACCGCGAATGTATGCTCAACGATATTTCGGCCAGTGGCGGCCGGGTCACCGTCGCTGAACTGCCCCGCAGCGGTGGTTCGGCATTCCTGCGCTTTCTTGAGTTCGAGATTTTTTGCGAGGTAAAATGGGCGCGGGGCAATCAATGTGGATTGCGATTTGCAGATCGGCTGTCCCGCGAAGATCTGGTGCGGCTGCGCGTGTTCGCCGATAATTTCGTCGAGCACGACCGTGCGGTGCAGGCACGCCAGACCCATGACTGGGTCTTGGGCCGCACCCGGATCCTGTGATCTAACGCCGGATCGTGAAGCGATAGGTCAAGGCCAGCCCGGTGCTGACCTGATTGCGGCTGCCGGTTTGGGCCACGATCGGGCTGCGCGCGGCAACGCCAGTCAGGCGATCATAGCCAGCGAAGGCGAACAGTCCCCAGGTCCGGTCGAGCTGATAATAAGCGCCGGTCATTGCGCCATAGGCGTGGATTCCGCTGCCAGGAACATAGGCTGGCAGACCGCTGGCCGGAGCCTGAGCGGCCGTTACGCCAAAGTAGGCTCGCTGAAAACGCGCGTTACCCCAGCGCAGGCGCGGACCGAGTGTGACGACCAGCCGATCATCCGGCTGGCGCAGGACCAGATCGATCGAGGCATCTGCCACCAGGCCTTTGTGGGCGCCGATTGCCTGACGCAGTTCGCCGCGTAGTCGCAGGTTCGGCATGGGATAGGCCTCGATGAAGCTGCCTGCCTCGATCCCGAAGCCGACATCGGCGAGGGCAGGGGCAATGTCGCTACCCTTGCGCCCTGGTGCCACTGACAGCGCCAGGCCAGCAGCCAGTTCTCCGCGCTTGCCCACCACGGCAAAGCCAGAGCCTTCATCTGCCGTTTCGGCGGGCATCCTTTCGCCCTCTCGCCAGACATTGATGACCGGCGAGGCTGAAATGCTGAATGCCTCAGCTCCTGGATATTTTGGTTTCAGGACAGGGCCGACGCCGACCATGAAGATCACGTCAGGCCGGTCCTCGATAACGGGCTTATCCTGGGCGGCGGCGGGCGAGATCCAACCCCCAAGCGCTAGTAATGCGCCGGCGATCAGTCGAAGATGAGGGGACGCAAGCGCGATAATGCCCATAGCCGTTGCCGGTGCCTTTGTGTTGTTGGTGGATTTCGCCAAGCCAGATCATTGTCGTCAGATCGTTGCCCGGGCAAATCTGGCCTACCCGGCTATCGTCCACGCTGCAACAGATCGGCTTGGTATTTCCGGCCAAGAGCGGCGGGCCGAGTGCCTACCTCGGCAGGTCGCTCGTCCCCATCAGCGCCTCATCCACCGCGCGGGCGGCCTGGCGGCCCTCGCGGATGGCCCAGACGACCAGGCTCTGGCCGCGGCGCATGTCACCACACGCGAAGATCTGCGGATCGCTGGTGCGGTAATCGCTGACATTGGCCGCAACATTGCCGCGCGGGTCGAGCGCTACTCCGGCCTGGTCGAGCAGCCCTTGCGCAAGCGGGCCAACAAAGCCCATTGCCAGCAGGATCAGATCGGCCCTGAGCGTGAACTCGCTGCCCGCCACTTCCTGCATCTGGCCCTGGACCCATTCGACCCGGACGCATTCGAGACCGGTCACATCGTTTTCGCCGACAACCCGCTTGGTCAGGATCGCCCAGTCGCGGTCCACGCCTTCTTCGTGGCTTGACGAGGTCCGCAGCTTGAGCGGCCAATCGGGCCAGGTCAGCGCCTTGTCTTCCTTTTGGGGCGGCTTCGGCATGATTTCGATCTGGGTAACCGAAGCTGCACCCTGCCGGTTCGAGGTGCCGACACAGTCAGATCCGGTGTCGCCGCCGCCGATCACGATGACATGCTTGCCGGTTGCGGTGAGCGATCCGCGCGGCGCGGCGCGAACCTCATCGTCACCCGCGACGCGCTTGTTCTGCTGGGTGAGGAATTCCATCGCGAGGCGTACGCCGGGCAGCTCGGCACCGGGGATTTCCAGCTTGCGCGGCTGTTCGGCCCCGCCAGAGAGCACGATCATATCGAAGTTTTCACGCAAAGAAGAAACCGATATGGTTACACCAACTTCCATTGATGTGCGAAACTGGACGCCTTCTGCCTCCATTTGCACTGCGCGGCGGTTGATCAGGTGTTTTTCCATCTTGAAGTCGGGAATGCCATAGCGCAGCAGGCCGCCCACCCGGTCGCTCTTTTCGAACACCGTTACCGAATGGCCGGCACGGGCGAGCTGTTGGGCGCAAGCAAGGCCAGCCGGGCCCGAACCGACCACCGCAACGGTCTTACCGGTGCGCCGCGCCGTCACCTGCGGCACGACCCAGCCTTCTTCCCACCCGCGATCGACAATTGCGCATTCAATCGACTTGATCGTCACCGGCTGGTCGATGATGTTGAGCGTACAGCTCGCCTCGCACGGGGCCGGGCAGATCCGGCCGGTGAATTCGGGGAAATTATTGGTCGAATGCAGCACTTCCAGCGCGTTCTTCCAGTCACCCTCATAGACCAGATTGTTCCAGTCGGGGATGATGTTGTTCACCGGGCAACCGTTGTGACAATAGGGAATCCCGCAATCCATGCAGCGCGAGGCTTGCGCGCGCAGCGCGGTCTCGGCGGGCGGAATCGTGAATTCCTTGTAGTGCTTCAGCCGCGCGCCCGGATCGTCATAGCTGCGATCCAGCCGATCAAGCTCGAGAAAGCCGGTGTCCTTGCCCATGGTCGCGTGTCCTATTCTGCGGCCACCGAGGCGGCAGCGCGCCGTTCGGCTTCGAGTTGCTTCAACGCCTGCGCGTAATCGCGCGGCATCACCTTGATGAATTTGGCGAGCGAACCCGCCCAATCGTCCAGCAGCGCGCGCGCACGCTTGCTGCCGGTGTGGAGGTGGTGGCGCTCCAGCAGGATCCGCAGCCGTTCCGCGTCGTGGCGCAGCATGTCGCCCATGCCGGTGTCATAGGCGCTGACGCTGCGTTGCTGCGGCCGGCCTGCCCCATCTTCATCGTCGCGCTCGGGCGAAATGCTCAGCAGATCGACCATCGCTCCATTGCATAGCTGCGCGAAATTGCCATCGGGATCATAGACATAGGCGGTCCCGCCCGACATTCCTGCGGCGAAATTCCGCCCGGTCTTGCCGAGCACCGCAACCACGCCGCCGGTCATATACTCGCAGCCGTGATCGCCGGTCCCTTCAACGACCGCGACCGCGCCCGAATTACGCACCGCAAAGCGTTCTCCGGCGACGCCGTTGAAATAGGCCTCTCCGGCGATCGCGCCATACAGCACGGTGTTGCCGACGATGATGTTATCGCCGGCTTCGCGGTCAACATGGCCTGGCTGGCGGACGATTACCCGGCCGCCCGACAGGCCCTTGCCGACGTAGTCATTGGCATCGCCGGTAAGGTCGAGCGTTACCCCGTGGGCCAGGAACGCGGCGAAACTCTGCCCGGCAACCCCGGTCAGACGGATCAGGATGGTGTTGTCCGGCAGGCCGTTGTGGCCAAAGCGCCTGGCCACCTCGCCCGAAAGCATGGCGCCAACGGTGCGGTTGACGTTGATCACGCGGGCCTCGATCCGCACGGGCTCGCGCCTATCGAGGGCATCGCCCGATGCGGCGATCAAGTCCTGATCCAGCGCGGCCTCAAGGCCATGATCTTGTGTACCGCTCCAGCCCAGCGACGGTCCTTCGCCCAGCGGAACCTGGTGCAGCAGGCGCGACAGATCGACGCCCTGCGCCTTCCAGTGGGTGATTGCCGTGGCCATGCCAAGCCGGTCAACCCGCCCCGTCATTTCCGCGAGCGTGCGGAAACCCATATCGGCCATGATCGCGCGCAACTCTTCGGCGACGAAGAAGAAGTAGTTGATCACATGTTCCGGCTGGCCGGTGAAGCGCGCCCGCAATACCGGATCCTGCGTCGCGACGCCGACCGGGCAGGTGTTGAGGTGGCATTTGCGCATCATGATGCAGCCCGCTGCAATCAGCGGAGCGGTCGCAAAGCCGAACTCATCGGCGCCCAGCAGCGCCCCGATTGCGACATCGCGCCCGGTGCGAAGGCCGCCATCGACCTGCACCGCGATCCGGCTGCGCAGATTGTTGAGCAGCAAAGTCTGCTGGGTTTCAGCTAGGCCGATTTCCCACGGGGACCCCGCATGGGTCAAAGACGTCAGCGGGGATGCGCCTGTTCCGCCTTCGTAGCCCGAGATGGTGACATGATCGGCCCGCGCCTTGGAAACGCCGGCAGCTACTGTACCCACGCCCACTTCGGAAACCAGCTTGACCGAAATCCGCGCGCCCGTGTTCACGTTCTTGAGATCGTGGATCAGCTGGGCGAGATCCTCAATCGAATAGATATCGTGGTGCGGCGGGGGCGAGATCAGCCCGACGCCGGGGGTGGAATGGCGCACTGCGGCGATCTGCTTGTCGACCTTGTAGCCGGGCAGCTGGCCGCCTTCGCCGGGCTTTGCGCCCTGCGCCATCTTGATCTGGATATCATCGGCGTTGACCAGATATTCGGTGGTCACGCCAAACCGACCCGAGGCGACCTGCTTGATCGCAGAACGCATCGAATCGCCATTGGCCATCGGTTTGAAGCGGTCCGTCTCTTCGCCGCCTTCGCCGGTGTTGGACTTGCCGCCGATGCGGTTCATCGCGATCGCCAGCGTGGTATGCGCCTCGCGGCTGATCGAGCCGAAGCTCATTGCCCCGGTGGCGAACCGCTTGACGATCTCGCTGGCCGGCTCGACCTCGGAAATGTCGAGCGGCTTGTCGGCCGGCTTCAGTTCCATCAAGCCGCGAATCGTCAGCAGCCGCGCGGACTGCTCGTTGATCGACTTTGCGAATTCCGCGTAATTCTTCGGATTGTTGCCGCGCACAGCGTGCTGCAGATTGGCGATGTTGTCCGGCGTCCAGGCGTGATCCTCGCCGCGCAGGCGGTATTGATAGATCCCGCCGACATCAAGCATCTCGCGGTAAATCGGATTATCGCCAAAGGCTGATGCGTGGCGGCGGACCGATTCTTCGGCGACCTGGGCCAGGCCAACACCTTCGATCGTGGTCGCAGTGCCGGTGAAATATTGATCGACGAAGGCCGACGACAACCCGACCGCATCGAAAATCTGCGCGCCGCAATAGGACTGGTAGGTCGAAATGCCCATCTTGGACATGACCTTGAGGATGCCTTTGCCGACGGCCTTGATGTAGTTCTTCTGGACCTCATAGGTGCTGAGCGGCAGCTCTTTGCGCAACCGGATATGCTCGAGTGTTTCGAACGCAACGTAGGGATTGATCGCTTCGGCGCCATAACCCGCCAGGGCGCAGAAATGGTGCACTTCACGCGCTTCGCCGGTTTCGACGACCAGACCGGTCTGCATCCGCAGCCCTTGGCGGACAAGGTGATGGTGGACCGCCGAGGTGGCTAGCAGCGCAGGCATCGGGATCCGGTCAGCGCTCTGGGCGCGATCGGACAGGATCAGGATATTCTTGTCGGCCAGCACCGCTTCGGTCGCAGCCCAGCACATTTCCTTGATCGCCTGCTCGAGGCCCGCTGCGCCGCTGCCTGCATCCCAGCTCATGTCGATGGTTGCGGTGCGGAACGCGCCGTCGAGCGCCGCCTCCACTGAGCGGATTTTGGCCACTTCGTCGTTGGTCAGGATCGGCTGATCGACTTCGAGTCGCTTGTGCGTACCGGCATCGCGGCCCAGTAAATTGGGGCGCGGACCGATCATCGAAACGAGGCTCATCACCAGCTCTTCGCGGATCGGATCGATCGGCGGGTTGGTGACCTGCGCGAAATTCTGCTTGAAATAGTCAAACAACAGGCGCGGCCGACTGGAAAGCACGGCAATCGGCGTGTCGGTGCCCATCGAGCCAAGCGGATCATCGCCCGCCATCGCCATCGGCTCAAGGAACCGCGAGATGTCTTCCTGCGTATAGCCAAAGGCTTGCTGGCGATCTAACAAACTGGTGGTCTCGATCGGCAGATTGACCAGCTCTGGCTCGACCACTTCGAGATCCTTGAGCTTGTACTGCGCCGCATCGAGCCACTGCTGGTAAGGCTCGTCCTCGGCCAGCCTGGCCTTGATTTCCTCGTCCTCGATGATCCGGCCTTCTTCAAGGTCGATCAGCAGCATCTTGCCCGGCTGGAGCCGCCACTTGCGGACGATATTGTCTTCCTTGATCGGCAGCACGCCGCTTTCGGAGGCCATCACCACCAGATTATCATCGGTGACCAGGAAGCGCGCCGGGCGCAGGCCGTTGCGATCCAGCGTCGCCCCGATCTGGCGGCCATCGGTGAAGGCGACCGCGGCCGGCCCGTCCCACGGCTCCATCAACGCGGCGTGATATTCATAGAAGGCGCGGCGCGCGGGGCTCATCAGCGGATTGCCGGCCCAGGCTTCCGGGATCAGCATCATCACCGCGTGAGCCAGGCTGTAGCCGCCGGCCAGCAGCAGCTCGAGTGCATTGTCGAGGCAGGCCGTATCCGATTGGCCATGCGGGATCAGCGGCCACATCTTGTCGAGATCGGGGCCGAGCAGATCGCTCTCCATGGTGCGGCGGCGGGCGTTCATCCAGTTGACGTTGCCGCGGACCGTGTTGATCTCGCCATTATGGGCGATGAACCGGTAAGGGTGCGCCAGCTTCCAGCTGGGGAAAGTGTTGGTCGAAAAGCGCTGATGGACCAGGCCAAGCGCCGAAACGACCTCGGGATTGCGCAGATCGTCGTAGAAGCTGCCCACTTGCGTTGCCAGCAGCAGCCCCTTGTAAACCACGGTGCGGCTGGAGAAGCTGGGCATATACAGCTCGGTCAGACCGGGCAGGCTGTGCTTTTGGGCGAGCGCAGCCAGCGGATTCTGCGCCTGCTTGCGGATCGCCAGGATCTTGCGTTCGAACGCGTCCTGATCGGCGCAATTCTCGCCGCGCCCGATGATGCACTGGCGAATTACCGGCATTTGCGCGATCACTGCCTTGCCCAGTCCGTCCAGCGTGGTTGGCACGTCGCGCCAGCCAATCAGGGTCTGGTTTTCCTTGACTATGAATTTCTCAAAATTGGCGACGGCGAAATCGCGGGCCGCTTCGTCGCGCGGCAGAAAGCACATCGCGACGGCATATTCGCCCTGCCGGGGCAGTTCCTTGCCCTCGGCCTTGGCCCAGCTGCGAAACAATGCGTCGGGCAGCTGGATCAGGATGCCTGCGCCATCACCCAACAGCGGATCAGCGCCCACCGCGCCGCGATGATCAAGGTTGTGGAGGATCTCCAGCGCCTGGGCAATGATCGCGTGGCTCTTGGCACCCTTGATATGGGCGACAAAGCCCACACCGCAGGCGTCATGCTCATTGCGCGGATCGTAAAGGCCCTGGCGCGGCGGAAAACTCATCGAAAACCCATCCTGTCGTCGCCCGGAAATGCGCCAGTTCAGCGATTCCGGGTAATGAAGCGCGACTCACCCGGCCGCAAAAAGCAGCGAATATTGCGCGAGGCCTTCTCATGACGAAAGGAAGCTGTTTTTGCAACTGCGAACAAGCCAAGAAGCGCTTGGGGTCGGCCAAGCGCTTCTATGAACAGGATTTCAGCTTGTCAGACGATCCGGCTTGGCGCCGTTCTGGCCCGGGATCAAGCCGTCCCGGTCATCCTCTGAAGCGAGGTGAGTGCCTCGCGCAGGGCGCGTTCGGTCTCGGCTGAATCCAGCGCCGCCTTGCCCTGTACTTCGGTGCTCGGCTGCTCCTGCGCAGGCGAAGCGAGCGAGCCGAAACGGCGGATGCCGACCGGCGCGGCGAGTGATCCTTCGTCAGATGCGGGACCCGCTCCAGCGTCGCTGCCAGCTTTCATCTGCGCTGCTGCTGCCGTGCGAGCCGCCTGGCCAGGGAAGATGACCACCGGCTCTTCCGAAAACACTGCTGCAGCGGGTTCGTCTTGAAGCCGAACGAAGGTCTGACGGCGCTCGGGTACCCGGCTCAGATTGAGCAGTGAGCTGTAGCCGATGTCCTCATCGATGGTTTCTTCGTCCTCGATATCGAGTTCATCTGCGCCAACCTCCTGCGGCGCTTCGGCAGGGATGCCCGCTTCAGGCTCCGCATTGATGATCGCTTCATTGGCCGGAACGGGCACGCCAGCTTCGTTTTGCGTGCGCCGGTTGTCCAAACTATTCATAAGGCGTTCGGCCAGCGAAACCATATCCAGCGCTTCGAGATCGTCTGTCTGGGGGGGCTCGTCTGCCACCGCACCAGCGACTTGTGCCGGAGCAGCGAAGTCGATCTCGGCGATATTGAGGATCTGGGGAGCACCAGCCAAAAGCGCGGCGGAACCGGGATAGTCGTCGCGGCTTTCGTCTTCGGATAACGCCAGCAAACCGCGCCGCCGGCCCAAGACCGGTTGTTCAGCTTCGATTTCGGCAGGAGCAGGGATCTGAGGTTGTGCATCGGCAGCGGATTCGTCGTCGGTCGAGAGTTGGTCTGCCGGTCCTTCGCTGAGGCTTGCGACTTCCTCATTTTCGCTGGCTTCGCGCCTCGGCCGGGCAATCCGCCAGGCAATGACGGCGCCAAGCAGCGCGCCAAACGCGGTCAGGCCCAGCGCGATCAGGATCCGTGCAGTATCTCCCAATGGCGCCGCAGCGGCCGGAATGAGGCGGTCGATCTGTGCGGAAACAACCAGCGATTCGAGCAGGCTTGGCCGGATCGCCAGGCTTCCCAGCCCGAACAATGCGCCAAACCACAGCGCGACAATTGCCGGAAACGACCGATGCTGGCGGATTGACATGCCTTGCGGCGCATTGCGGCTCTGCTGGGTCAAAATACGATACCCCGTTGATTTATCCAGTCTGCACCGCGCGATAATGCTTCAGGCAGCAGCCCGGCCCACGCGATCCCGCTTGTCTGCTAGCAGCGTCTGGTAAACAGTCAGATAACGCTGAATGTTGCGGGCCCAATCGTGGTTGTCCGCAACATGGGCCCGGCCAGCACCAAGCCGTGCCTCCCAATTGCCGCGATCCGTCAGCAGCGCGGCCAGAGCGGCGGCGCAGGCGGCCGGATCGCCCGGCGCAAACAGTGTGCCGGTGACGCCGTCGGCAATCAGCTCGCGGTGTCCGCCGACGTTGGAGGCGGCCACCAGCTTGCCCTGGGCCATCGCCTCAAGCGGCTTGAGCGGCGTTACCAGCTCGGTCAGCCGGCTCGCCTTGCGGGGATAGGCCATGATGTCCATCAGCGCATAATAACGCTCGACCTCGCTATGCGGAACGCGTCCGACGAAGCGGATCGCCGCCGCCACTGGGGAGGCTTCGGCCTGGGCTCGCAGTGCGTCCTCGCACGGACCGCCGCCGACCAGCAGCAGCCGCGCTCCGGGCTGGGCAGCGATCAACGCCGGCATGGCCGCGATCAGATCATCGAGCCCCTCATAGTCATAGAAGCTGCCGATGAAGCCGATCACCGGACCTGCTCCCAGCCCCAGCTGCTCGGCCAGGGCGGGGTCGCGCG
>JANOFJ010000202.1:0-2288 GCA_031413595.1 Novosphingobium sp. | reverse complement strand
ATCAGCGCGATCAGCGGCTTGTTCGTCAGCAGGCGGGGGAACTCAGCGAAAATGGCAGAATTGGCTGGTTCCGTGACATGACTTTCCAGCGCCACCGGGCCTTCGCTGCGGAGTAGCTTCATCAGCCTGGTGGTGAGGATGATGGCATCGATATGGTCCTGCTTGTTATGTCTGGGTCCCTTGAACAGCTTGCCGAGGCAGCCGCCGATTGCTTTGAGCCCGTGCATCGAATTGCCGGTGACGATCGCGCCCAGCGCCGCACCGCCGATAATCAGCATCTCATGCGGAATAGCTTCCATCACCGGGCCAAGCGCGCCGCCGGTTATGGCAAAGCCACCGAATACCATGACAAACAGGATCACGATCCCGATGACGACGTACATTCCTCAAAGCCCCCCAGAAATTAAAATATGTATGCGGATCAGCGTAATACGTCGAACAACGACAGGCTGGAGAGCTTGGCAAAGCTGGCCTGGCTTGCTTCGAGCACGGTCAGTGCCTCCTGCAGCCGGGTGATGGTGGCGGCCATATCGGTGCCGCCGATCTCGGCTTGCTCCTCAGCCCTGAGCTCGGTCATCTCTTCGCGGCGCTGGGTGGTCAGATCAATCCAGGCCAGCCTGGTGCCGATAATGGTCTGCGCTGTGGTGACAGCTTCCAGCCCGGTATCCAGCACCCCCAGCGCATCGCGCGCGGCCTGGGCCGGATCGGTGGCACCGCCCTGCAGAGCATCGGCCAGGCCTTTGACGACAGCGAAAATATCGGTCGGGCCGGACCCGGTGTTGAAGTTCAGGAACTCCGGACCGGTCAGCCCGCGGGTCACGCTTAGCCCTTCACCCAGCGGCAGTTCTCCGGCGCTGGCCGTCCCCGCATAAACCGGGTTGCCCGCGGCATCGATGGTATAAGCTTGGCCCGCCGTTTCGCCGCCGAACAGGGCGTGGCCGGCGCTGTCGCGCACATTGGCTAGCGCCGCCAGATTGCCGTGCAATTGCGCCAGCTCCGAGCCGATCCCGGCACGCTGGGCAGGGCTCAATGTGGCGTTGGCGGCTTGGACCGCCAGCTCCTTGGCCCGCGTGATGTATTCGGCGAAGCTGCCAAGTGCAGTGTCGGTCAGCGTCAGGTCGGAGACGGCGCGATTGGCATTGGTGGTGTCGATGGCCGCAAAGCTGTCGCCGCGAGCAAGGCCGCGTAGCCGCGAGGCGGCCACCGGATCATCGGACGATCGCGCCAGCCGTTCGCCCCGGCCCATTGCCGCCTGAAGCCCCTCGGCCCGCGCGCGCAGCGCGGTCATATCCTGGGTGGCGCGCTCGTAAAAGGCGCTGGTGCTAACCGTGGTCATGTCAATTCCTCACCGAATTGCCAGCAACGTGTCGAACAATGTGCCCGCGACCTGCATCGCCTTGCCGGATGCCTGGAAAGCCTGCTGAAAGCGGATCAGATTGACGGCCTCTGCATCAAGATCGACCCCGGATTGCGCTTCAAGGGCGATCCGGGCTGAGCTGGCAATGGTCGACAGCGCCTCGTGGGTGACGGCGCGCCCGGCGACCTTGCTGGATATGCCGAACAGCAAACTGTCGATCTTTCCGGCGATGTCGTTGCTTGCAAGAGCATTGCGCAAGGCGCCCAGATTGGCAGGATCGCGGCTGTTTGCGCCGGCTCCTGAAGGCGCGGTGGCAATCCCCGCGCCCGCGGACAATGCCAGTGTGATCCCTGCCGCGCCGCTGCCGGAAAACAGCGGCTGTCCGGCACTTCCATCCAGCCCAACGCCGCCGGACTGGGCCGCATTTGCGGCGGCAATCAGCGTATTGGCTATGGCATCCAGCCCGGTTTGCGTATCGGCGACGGCGACTAGCGCCTGGGCCTTGCCCGCCAGCGCGCCGCCAGACAGGGTGGCAGGGGCCGCGCCCACCGTGAAGGCGATTGTTCCGTTCGCGGCGGTGGTCATGGCAAAACTGGTCGCGGTTCCGCCCATCACCAGCTGCGGCCCAGCGCTGCCGCCAAGGCGAACCTGAACCGTATCATCGGCAGAAAAGGTCGTGCTGATATCGGCAAAGCCGGACAGCCGCTGGAGCAGATTGTCACGGCTGTCGAGCAGGGCGGACTGATCGCTGGTCGCATCCGAAGCCCGAGCGAGGCGGAGGTTAACCCGCGCCAGTTCGCCTGCCAGCAGATTGATTTGTGCGGTACCGTCGCTTGCTTCGAACCGCAAACCCTCGCCGGCCGAAGCGAGGCTTTGCGAGGCGATATTGAAGGTGCGCACCATGGTCCGCGCGTCTTCCAGAACAGCGGCG
>JANOFJ010000201.1:0-13692 GCA_031413595.1 Novosphingobium sp. | reverse complement strand
GCCGTCGGGGAATTCAACCAGATCGGTGCCCGGCTTCACTTCGGTCCACTTGTAATTGTCGAGTGCGGAGATCTGGATCTCGCTGTCGAAGTGCCCGATGTTGGAGACGATCGCCATGTTCTTCATCGCCTTCATATGGTCGGCGGTGATCACGTCTTCATTGCCGGTGGCGGTGACGAAGATATCGCAGCGGGTGACCGCCTCTTCCATGGTGACGACTTCATAGCCTTCCATCGCCGCCTGCAGTGCACATATCGGATCGACTTCGGTTACCATCACGCGGGCGCCGCCCTGGCGCAGCGATGCGGCGCTGCCCTTGCCGACATCGCCGAAACCGGCAACGCAGGCAACCTTGCCAGCCAGCATCACGTCGGTCGCGCGGCGAATTGCATCGACCAGAGATTCCTTACAGCCATAGAGATTGTCGAACTTCGACTTGGTGACACTGTCGTTCACATTGATCGCCGGGAACGGCAGCTTGCCATCCTTGGCGATCTGGTAAAGCCGGTGAACGCCGGTGGTGGTTTCTTCCGAGACGCCCTTGATATGGGCGACCGACATGGTGAGGTAACCGGGCTTGGCCTTGATATAGGCCTTCAGCGCACGCTGGAATTCGATCTCTTCGGCATTGGTCGGCTCGCCCAGCGTGTCGCCAGCTTCAAGCCGCGCGCCCCATAGCGCAAACATGGTCGCATCGCCGCCATCGTCGAGGATGATGTTGGTGGTCAACTTGCCTGATCCGTCATTATCCCAATCGAAGATCCGGCCGACATAATCCCAGTAATCAGCCAGGCTTTCGCCCTTGATTGCGAACACCGGGATACCGGCTGCAGCAATCGCGGCGGCGGCGTGATCCTGGGTCGAGAAGATGTTGCAGGTGGCCCAGCGCACTTCGGCGCCCAGCGCGACCAGCGTTTCGATCAGCACCGCGGTCTGGATGGTCATGTGCAGCGAGCCGGTGATCCGCGCGCCCTGCAGCGGCTTGGTCGCGCCGAATTCTTCGCGGAGCGCCATCAGGCCGGGCATTTCCGTTTCGGCAATGCGGATTTCGGCGCGGCCGAATTCGGCGAGGCCGATATCGGCGATGACATAGTCGGTCTGGGCTTCAAGGGCGGTAGTGGCCACGGGGTAAACTCCTGCTTGGATCAATTTGCGCCGCCCTGACGCATCACGCGGATACGCAAAGGGCGACGTCAGTAATGACGCCGCCCTTAGCTGTTCCCCCCGCCCGAAGCAAATATAAAGAAGTCTTTATATGATGCAGTTCAGCGCCGCGCCCAGGTAACCTGCGATGAACCTTCGTCCGCCAGCAGTTGATCTGCTGCAGCCACCAGCGGAGCGACCCCGCGTGCTGCCGCCAGATTGCGCGCAACCATCTTCAATTCGCCGCAGCTGAGCCAGGGATGGCCGTTGCCATAATCATTGGCCATGGTGGTGCTGAACCGGTCGAGCGCGCGGTTGGCTCCGGCCGGACCATATTTGCGCGCCATGTCGGCTTTGAGCGATCGGCTGGCTGCATTCAGCGTAGCAATGTGATTGGTCGTGAAACGACCATAGTCGGCCTGGAAATTATCTGCTCCGGTCCGGCAGCGCAGCCCGGTAACCATCAGCATGATATCCAGCCGGCGCAGCTTTTCGGACTGACCCATCGTCTCGGCACTGGCCGGCACAGCCAACAGCATCGACATGGCGGCCAGGCCAGCCGCAACTCCACTTACGATTTTCATCTGCAGTCTCCCAGCGGGCCCGTACCCGCACCACCAATAATGGATGCAGGGTGTTTACCGCTTCTTAAAGAGGGGCGGTAAAGCTAAATTAACTATATTTTTGGCGTTGCCGATGAGCCACAGTTACCTATATCGCTCAGGCAACCATCCCCGACTGAAAGGCTCCTCACATGACGATTTCCCTTGGCGACAAGCTGCCCGACGTTAAGCTGGTCAAAGCCACCGAAGCTGGCCCCGAAGCGGTCCAGTCCGCCGACTATTTCAAGGGCAAGCGGGTGGCCCTGTTCTCGGTCCCCGGTGCCTTTACCCCGACTTGCTCGGCCAAGCACCTGCCGGGCTATGTCGATAAGGCCGCTGACCTGAAGGCGCATGGGATCGACGAAATCGCCTGCACCGCGGTCAACGATCCCTTCGTGATGGGCGCCTGGAACAAAGCCTCGGGTTCGGGCGACGTGACCATGCTGGCAGACGGCAACGGCGACCTTGCCGAAGCTCTCGGGCTCACCATGGATGGCTCGGCTTTCGGCCTGGGCACGCGCGGCCAGCGTTTTTCGATGATCGTCAATGATGGCGTGGTCGAACAGCTCAACGTCGAAGCGCCGGGCGACTTCAAGGTCAGCTCGGCCGAACACATGCTCGAGCAGCTCTGATCCATGATGTGGGGGCAACTCGCGATCAAGGCGCTCATCTCGGGCGTGCTGATCGCCGCTGCCTCTGAAATAGCCCGCCGCAGTCCCGGCTGGGGCGGGCTGATCGCCTCGCTGCCGTTGGTGTCGTTCATTGCTATGCTGTGGCTCTGGCGCGATACCGGTGACGCCGCAAAAATTGCCGATCTGGCAATATCTTCCACAGTCTATGTCAACGCGTCATTGCCCGCCTTCATCTTCCTTACAATCGCCCTGCGGCGGGGGTTGGCGATCCCGCTTGCCTTGGCACTGTTCGTCGTGATCGGCTTTGTAGGCTATTTGGGCATGACGTGGCTGGCAAGGCGCTGGGGTCTTCCGGTCTAGATATCCATCAGGCCGTTTAATACCCCATCAAGCTCATCACTTCCTTGCGGCTGCGCGGATCATCGAGGAAGCAGCCGAGCAAGCGGCTGGTCACCATGGCGACGCCGGGAGTGCGCACGCCGCGACCGGTCATGCAGCCGTGCTGCGCCTCGATGACCACGGCAACGCCTTGCGGCTTGAGGTTATCCCAGATGCACTGTGCAACCTCGGCGGTCAGCCGTTCCTGGATCTGCAGGCGCCGCGCATAGCCATTGAGGACGCGGGCTAGCTTGGAAATGCCGACCACGCGGTCCTTGGGCATGTATGCAATCGAGGCTTTGCCGGTGATCGGCGCCATGTGGTGTTCGCAGTGCGACTGGAACGGAATGTCCTTCAGCAGCACCAGTTCGTTGTAGCCGCCAACCTCTTCGAACTGGCGCGCCAGATGAATCGCCGGATCCTCGGCGTAGCCCTGGCAGTATTCCTTCCAGGCGCGGCCGACACGGGCCGGTGTATCCAGCAATCCTTCGCGGTCGGGATCATCGCCCGACCAGCGGATCAGGGTGCGGATGGCGTCCTGCACCTCGTCTGGCACCGGCGCTTTATGGCCAACCATGCGCTCGTCCGCGCCAATGGGTCTGCTCATCAGTATTCATCTCCTCTAGCGCGGTCGGCGCAGGATACCGCCAAGACGGAACAGGCCGCGTTTGCTGCTGAACGGCTCGAACAGCTGCTCGGGCCGTTCAGGATCGAACAGCGCGTTGTCCGCTACAGTCTTCTCCGCTTCGGACAGCGCGCGCAAGACAAAAGGCGTCAGCCGCTTGCCCGTTTTCGGTGCCCCCTCGATCAATGCGATCATCGATGGATCACGCGCCAACTGCGCCACAACCGAATCCACAGACAAGCCGGTGTGCTCGGCCAGCAAGCGATGGCGCAGGTGGGTGATCGGTTCGCGAGCATGGGCGTTGCCGGGCCGAGCAGCGTCGATGAACAGATCGCATTCGCTATCGAGGCCAAGCGAACGGTTGTTCATGTTAGCCGAACCAATCCGCAGCACCTCGTCATCGACGATCATCACTTTGGAATGAACATAGATCGCGGTTCCGGCGGCATTACGGGGAACGAAGATCCGGAAGTTGTGCTTCGGATCCTTCTCACCGATCGCGTGGCACAGCCGCACCCGCGCGCCGTCCATTGCGGTTTGTTCAAGCCAGCCTTCGGCCGCTTCGGGATTGATCAGGACTATTTCGGGCGGATCAGGCTCTGCCATCCGCTCGGCAATCGCCTCGGCAATCGTGCGGGCGGTGAAGTACTGGCTTTCGGCATAGATGAAGCGTTTGGCGCGGCGGATATGTTCGATAAACAGCATCTCAATCTCGCGAACCTCGCTGATCGAGCGCCACGCTGAGCGAGTGCGGGCGATGCCCACCTCGACATCGCGGAATTCAGCCTTGAGCTTGGCTGGCCAGGCACTGATCTCCTGCGGCGCGCAGGGCAGCAGCGGTGCAGCGCCCGACTGTTCCCAGCGTTCGCGGCCCAGATCGCCGAGCGCGCGTGCGGCCTCTCCTTCAACCAGCATGGTCAGATCGTGCCATGGACCGTAAAGTCGGCCGCTGGCCCGCTTCCGCCGCGGGTCATCCTCGATATGGGCCGGCGTGTCCCACCGGTCGGTAGTCATGTCGATCCCGCCGCAAACCGCAACGCGATCATCGATCACCACGATCTTCTGATGGTGACTGCAACCCAGCGGGTGGGCCGAATCGAACTTGAACTTGATCGACGGATGGCGCGCCCAACGGATCAGATCGAAAATCATCGAACCACGCAGCAGGAATTTGAGAGCCCCGAAATTCCATTTGAGCACACGCACTTCCAGCGTGCGGGTCCGGTTGCACAGCCAGATCATGAAGGGTCCGAACCTGGCGGGATAGGCCTTGCGGCGCGGCACATTCCACCAGCGTCGACCGGATCCGAGCAGGACCCGCGTGTCGAAATCCCAGCCGACCATCAATATCCGCTGCCGCGCCCCCAGCATCGCCTGCTGCATCAATTCAAAATAGGCGTCTGCATCGATTACGACATGGGCGCGGCTCGCCTGGACGAACCGCCAGACGGTTGTCCCGGCCGCGTCGGTCGGCGGTTGCCCGTCTTGGTGGTCCACTTGGCGGAAGCTCCTTTACCGGCATGTCATTCGACTTCGGGGTGAACGCTTCATCCCCGAGAAATGATCCCCGGCTTCTCGTTGTCCGGCTACTGTGTCATGGACAAGGCATGAGTTCAACGCACGACAGACTTGAGCCTGTGCGCCGTCTTGCCCGCGCGCTGCCCGGCGGGATGGCGCTGGGCCGACGGTTGCGGCGCCTGTTCAATCCGGAACTGAGGACTATCCACCAGTTGATCCGCACCGAGCGCGGCCGGGGCGGAACTGCTGCCGGTCTTGTTCCGCAAATTGGCTGAACCTGCCCCTGAGCCAGGCTCGGCGACTTAACTTTGGTCCTTTCCGCGCGTCCTTGAAACGAATGGAACTCCGCCAAGGACCAAGCCAATGAACATTTCAGGACACAGCAGCAGCTTAAAGATGGCAGCGCCGCAGCATGGACCGGGCGGACTTACCCGCCATGCCAATTTCGGCTCGTTGAATTCCGCAATCCGACGCGGCGATCTGGTCGCGGCCCAGTCATCGCTTGCCGCGTTGACCGCTTCGGATACTCCATCGGCCAAAGCCGCGCTCGCCAAGGGTTCGTTTGAAGGGGTTGGTGCAGCTTTGGCAGCGGGCGACATTACCGCGGCCCGGCAAGCACTGACTGCCTTTCACGCCCGCCGCGACGATGTTACCCGTGATCCGCCAATCGCGCCGATGCCGCCCGCAGCAGGGGGCGTCGATCTGTTGGTCTGATCGGCGCATTGCCCGGAAAGCATACGCTCCGGATGTGGCCGCCCCGCGCTTGAGGCCAAATAAAAAGAAATGGTGCGCCCGGAACGATTCGAACGTCCGACCCTCAGATTCGTAGTCTGATGCTCTATCCAGCTGAGCTACGGGCGCGAGAGAGGCGCTATTAGGAGGGGCCTACTTGGTTGGCAAGCGGGTAAATCGCCTCATCGCAACAAAAGCTGCCCCCCTCCCATCAAAAGTTGCAATGCCTTGGACAGCGGTATGTCAAGCGGCGGCATGGCGAGGCCGGACAGCGCATCGGGTGCAAACCAGGCAATCTCTTCGCCATCAAGACACACCGGCTCCCCGCACCAGCTGCGGCAAGTGTAAAGCAGGATGACATGCGGCTGAGCAGGATCGGTCGCGAATGTCAGAGGGCTGAGCGCATCGGCTGCCAAGGTCACGCCGAGCTCTTCGGAAATCTCGCGGATCAGGGCAATTACCGGGGTTTCCGCGGCTTCGACCTTGCCTCCTGGAAATTCCCACAGCCCCCCATGGGCCCCGCCCAGTCGGCGTCGTTGCATCAGAACGCGTCCGGCGGAGTCTATAAGTGCGACCGCAACAACTGGAATTATTGTCGAAAAATTTTGCAATTCATTAGCCTTCATCAATCTTTTCTTAATCAACTGCTGCAAAAAACCACGAGGTAAGCCTGAGTGTTTGGGGATCGGGACATGATCAAATCGTTCTTTGAGAGACTGATAAGTGAGCGTTCTGGCGCCACAGCGATTGAGTATGGCCTTATCTGCGCCTTGATCTCAATGGCAGCGATGGGTGCAATGAAGGTCTTTGCTGACGAAAACACCTTCATGTGGATGAACGTAACCAGCAAGACGCTGGCAGCGGTTCAATAGTCAGAATTGGGTTTAAGAATTTAGAAAGAAATTATCTTTAGTCCGGCATTAGCTCGAACCGGACTATCTGGAAGAGAGCCGGGTACTACAGACTGCTAACAGGAGACAAATCATGAAGTTCATTAACACACTTTTCCGCGACGAATCCGGTGCAACCGCAATTGAGTACGGCCTGATTGCCGCTCTTATCGCTGTTGCTGCGATCGTTGCAATGCAGGGCCTCGGCACGCAGCTGTCGCTGACCTTCGGCCGCGTTTCGAGCGAGCTGGATGCTGCCAATTAATTCGCAGCGTCGATAAGATCTTGAACAGCGAGGGGCGGCAGGGAAACCTGCCGCCCCTTTCCGTTTGTCCGCCTTCGCGGCGGCCAATACTCAGTACGTGACCAGCTTGATCTTCTGTCCGGCGCTGATCCGGCTGGTTGATGTCAGGCCATTGAGCACCAGGAACCGATCGAGCGCGGCATCGGTGTAAGCCATGCGCTGCGCCAGCGACTGAACCGTGTCGGTGTTCCTGGCGGTGATAACAACCAGCTTGCGCGGCTTGATCGCGGCAGCTTCAGAGGCTGAAATTCGCCGCATCGAAGCATACATCGGATTGAACGTCGCTGCGCCTCCGGCCTGGCTGATCGTCACGAAGTGAAACGCCGAATCGGCGGACCACTGGTAAGCAAAAACCGTCACGTCCACCTGACTGCTGCCATTATTCACGCGCTGCGTCGCATAGGCGGCCGGAATTCCGTTCACTGTGGTCCGCGAAATCGTTCCCGGATCGATCTTCGGCTGCTGGGCGTCAGTCAGTCCGGCAAAGGCGGCGCGGACATAGGCGTCAAGATCGCCGCTGAAAGCTGCCGAGGCGAATTGACCCTTGCCCGACTGGCCGCTGATCTGGACCGAGCGCGTCCCGTTGATCATGAAAAAGCCGTTCGGCGCCTCAAATCCAAGCTTGAGGTCGGGATGCCTGAACTTGCGCCCTTCGACCACACCCTGTTTGGGATCATCGCCATAAGTCAGACCGCTGATCCGGCTCAGAAACGTGTCGCGGTTGGTGGTGCCGACAGGATTGGCACCGGCGCGGGTGAATGCGGCCCGCACACGCGAGGCGGGATTGGGGTGGGTCGAGGCCCATTCCGGCACCGCATTGCTGGATCCCATCAACCGCGCATCAAGCGCATTCTGGTTGGCGAGGCTTTGCAGCACGGTCGACATGGCGCGCGGATCGTAACCGGCGCGCTGGAGATAGGCGATTCCGAGATTATCGGCCTCGGTTTCCTGACCTCGCGAATATTTGAGGGTCAACATCTGCGAGCCCTGTGAGAAAATCTTCTGGCCGATCTGCCCGGCCGAGCCGCTTCCCAATACCGCACCGGTCAATACCTGGCCGAGCACGCCCAGAATCGCGTTCTTGGTGGCGGCGCTTTGCCGCTTGGCGGCATGACGCGCAGCGACGTGGCCGATTTCATGGCCCAGCACGCCGGCCAGTTCCGCCTCGTTGTTCATCAGCGCAACCAGCTGACGGGTAACGTAAACATAGCCGCCCGGGATAGCGAAGGCATTGTCGACCGACGAATTGAGCAGCGTCACGGTGAAATCGCCGCGAGCATTGCTCAATCCGGAATGCACCGAGATATTCTTGCCGATCGTCTCGACATAGCCTGCCTGGGGGCCGGTTTCCGCGCCGCCAAATTCGGCGACCAGTTGCGGGTGGGCTGCGGCGCCCTGTTGCCGGTCCTTGGCGCTGATCGACTGGACAGAGGTTGAAGCGACCGAACCGGTCTGGGCCTGTCCGGCGCAGGCAGGAAGCAGCATTGCCGTAACGGCCAGCGCGGATACAAGCGGATAACGATTCAAGCGAGACATCTGGAACTCCTGTCGGGACGCGAGTGAATTATGGATAATCCGTGCTCCAACGATTGAGAACCCCTGTTGTTCCCGGGGCCGTTCCCGAAAACCCGGATTTCGTTCAGCTCTCGCCAAGGCGCAAAAAGCGTTCCTCGCGCTGTGCCAGAATTTTAGCCGGCTTGAGTGAACCCAGCCTGTCCAGCTCTTCGCCAATCGCCGCAGCCAAAGTCGCCGCGGCAGCGGCTGGATCACGATGCGCGCCGCCGGTCGGTTCCTTGATGATCCGGTCAATCACCTTGAGGGCGAGCAAATCCTGCGCTGTCACCTTCATCGCCTCGGCCGCATCGGCCGCCTTGTCGGCCGTCCGCCACAGGATTGAGGCGCAGCCTTCGGGCGAGATCACCGAATAGATCGCATGCTCCAGCATTAGCACCCGCTCAGCGCTGGCCAGCGCCACCGCCCCGCCCGATCCGCCTTCCCCCACGATCACGGCCACCATCGGCACCGGCAGGGCCAGACAAGCCTCGGTCGACCGGGCAATCGCCTCGGCCTGGCCGCGTTCTTCGGCCTCGACTCCGGGAAACGCACCCGACGTATCGACCAGGGTCACAACTGGAAGGCCGAACCGTCCAGCCATTTCCATCAACCGGATCGCCTTGCGGTAACCCTCTGGCTTGCCCATGCCGAAATTATGCCGGATCCGGCTTTGCGTATCGTGGCCCTTTTCATGGCCGATCAGCATCAGCCGCCGTCCATTGAGCCGGGCGAATCCGCCCACGATTGCCTCATCTTCGCCAAACAGCCGGTCACCGCCCAGCGGCACAAAATCGGTGAAGGCCAGCTCGACGAAGTCCTTGAAATGCGGGCGCATCGGGTGGCGCGCCACCTGGGTTTTTTGCCACGGGGTCAGCGCCGCATAGGTGCTCGCGAGCAGATCGGCGCTCTTGGCCTCGATCCGGCGAATCTCGGCCGACAGATCGACATCGCCGCCCGCCGCAGTTTGGCGCAGCTCGGCAATGCGGGACTCCAGAGCTGCGACCGGCTTTTCGAATTCGAGATAGGATACCATCGTTCTGCGCTAGCCCCCTGCGCTTCTCGGGGCAAGGGGCCGCTGGGCGAGCGGGTGCCGCGCATTGACCAGTGCCACCAGCCGCGCGCTATCGACATGGGTGTATATCTGGGTAGTCGAAATATCGGCGTGTCCCAGCAATGTCTGGAGCACGCGCAGATCCGCCCCGCCTTCGAGCAAATGAGTCGCAAAGGCATGGCGCAGCACATGCGGACTGATTTTTTCAGGCGCGATCCCGGCCCGGGTCGCGAGCTCGCGAAGCAGCTGGAACAGGCGGACGCGGGTCAAATGACCTGAAGCGCCGCGCGACGGGAACAGCAGCTTGCTGCCCTCGCCCACCCGTACAACCAACCAACGCGACAGCGCCTGCCGCGCCCGGTTGCTGACCGGGACCATCCGCTGCTGCCCGCCTTTACCGGTAACCGTCAGAAGCGGCGCATCACGCGGCACGGCATTCAGCGGCAGCGAAACCAGCTCGGTCGCGCGCAGGCCCGAGCCATACAGCAGTTCGAGCAGCGCCAGCATCCGCACCGCTGCAGGCTGCTGCGCCAGTGCTTCTTCTTCGGCGCGGTGGAACAGCGCTTCCACTTCGGCATGACCGAGCAGGCGTGGCAGCGGGCGCCGCGTGCGCGGCCGCGGCAGCGCACCGGAAGGATCGTCCTCGCGCAGCCCCTCATCGACCAGAAAGCCGAAAAACTGGCGCAACGCCGAGCATTTTCGCGCCAGGCTGGAGGGCGCCAAACCAGCCCAGGTCGCGCCCAGCGACGCGAGCGCCGCTCCGTCAGCCGTCATCAGATTGCCGATTGCCTGCTCAGCGCCTTCAAGGTCGCGCGTATAAGCCAGCAGCGTGTTGGCCGCCGCCCCGCGCTCTGCTGCAAGCATGGCGAGGAAGGCATCGATCTGAGCAGCGATAGTCCTAGCCCCTCGCGACTGCCTCAGCCGCGATCATCCGCGCCTCGGCACCAAGCCCGACGCGGTTGAGCGCCGAGACGATATGATACAGCTGCACGCTGGTCATCTTGTCCCAGCCATCGCCCTGCATTCCGACGCCAGCGAGCAACGCGACCAGCACGGGATTGTTTACCTCAGCGGCGGCATCGATCAATTTGGTCCAGCGGGTCTGCCGGGTAAGTTTGATCTCCAGCTTGCCGGCGAAGTCGGCCGCATCGGCCTGATCCACCCGGCCCAGACCAGCCAGGCCTGCCAGCAGGAACCGCGATTTGCGATAATTCTCGCTGCGATCATTGTCATAGAAACTGTCGAGACCGCCGGCACTGATCTGGCCGGCTCGCCCCGGAGTGGCCAGCGCCAGCAGCGCCCAGGCCTGGCTTCCTGTATTGGCCTGGCTGGCCCAGCGCATGGCATTGCGATCAAGCCCGGCGCTGAGCATCGAGGCGATCAGATCCGGTGCATCCTTGGCGAAGGCGTCCTCCACCGGCAGCCGCGCCGCAGCATAGGCGGTCAACACTTGACGCGAGTAGCGCTGTTGTGGATCGGAAGTGTCGCCCCACAATTGCTTGATCGCGGCGAGCCGGTTCGCCGGCGTTTGTGCAACATAGCCATCGCGCAATTGCTCGGCGCGGGTGGCCCAGACCCCGGTGATATCTTCCTGCGCATAGATCTGGCCGTAAAGGTCAACCATCGCCTCGCTCGACAATATTCCTGCTCCGGCCGCCCGGTCTGCGCCGCTGGCGCGCTCGGCAAGCCCCAGCATCGGCGCGCTTGCGGCCGCATAGGAATAGCGCAGCGGCGCATCCTTGAGCAGCGCGGCAGGCGGCTCTACCCCGGTGGCGATCGCCAGCGCATATCGCCAGGGGTTAAGCTCGCTCACCCCGTCCCATTCAATCTTGACCGCGCGGCGCGACTTGCCGCCCGCGCCTGCATATTTCTGCGCCAACAGCAGGTCGATCCTGGGCCATTTCTTTTGAAGGTCTGCGCGGTCAAGCTGCGCCATCGCGCTGGCTCCATCGCCCTGGAATGCGGCGCAGATCGCGCGCAGCACCTGCCACTCGGCATCCTTGCGAGCCCCGCCCTGCACCGCAACAACCGGGCATATCCCGGTGATATCGGCGGTGAAAACATAGGCGTCGATTGCCGCCTGAGTCAGCGCCGGTGAATAATTTCCGGCATCGACATCCTGCACCAGCGCGCGGGCCGCATCACCCTCACCCATCCGCACCAGCAAGCCAGCCCGCAGCCCTGCGAAATCGGCCGGAGCCAGCCGGGCCGGGGCATCGAGACGCGAGGCCAGCGCCCGGCGCAGCAGCACATGTCCCCAGCGCGAAACCAGCACGCCCTTGTTTCCGGCCAGCGCGGCCCTTATCAGCGAGCCGTCCTGTCCGGCCAGCGATGCCGAGGCAAACCCGCCCTCAGCCTGATCGAGAATGCCGATCTGGGCCAACGAACGGCGCGCTGCAGGCGGCATATCGGTCTTGGGCTTAAGACCCAGAAGTTCATCGAGCTGATCGGGCGAAAGCGCCTCAAGCTCGCGCAGCGATGGCAGCTTGATCGATGACGCCGGAGCAGCAGAGGCTGTTCCGCCGCCGCCGCCCGGAATTGCCTGCACGACCGGCGAAGCAGTGGGCGATGGCGCAGGATCGCCGGAACGCGTCGCAGCGGGCGCAGGAGTTGCCGGCTTGGCAGGCTTGGTGCTTGGCTTGTCGAAGCCCGGCGGAAGCAGCGATTCGGGCGCTTCCTGGGCGATCGCCCAAACCGAGGTCAGCGCCAGCACTGCGCCAGCCGCCAGCAGTTGAATGCGCTTCATTGGGCTGCTCCGCTGTCCGCTCCGGGCAAATTCACCGGCTCGGAGATAAGCCGCAGTGGCTCTTCTCCGCCATCGATCCAGGCCGCGGCAAGCAGCCCGACCAGCACAGCCGCAGCCCCGATCAGCAACCAGTTCCTGCGCATCCGTCCTGTCACCCGCAACCTTTCCCTCATCCTACGCCCGGCGGCGCTTGCACAGCCGGTTAGCGCAACTATAGGCAGGGCCGCAATGGAAGACGACGAAACCACCCTTTCCAGCGGCGAGATTGCGGCGCTGGCCCGGCGGATCGACCGTCCGGTAGTGCTGGTGGGCATGATGGGAGTCGGCAAGTCAAGCGTCGGGCGCAAGCTGGCGAACATATTGCACTTGCCGTTCGCAGACGCAGATGACGAAATCGAGACCGCCGCCCAGATGCCGATCCCGGAAATTTTCTCCACCTATGGCGAGCCCTATTTCCGCGATGGCGAGCGCCGGGTGATCGCGCGTCTGATCGGCGAGGGACCCGTCAAGATCATCGCCACGGGCGGCGGCGCTTTTTGCAATGCCGAAACCCGGGCCCTGATCCTGGACAAGGCAATCGCCATCTGGCTCGACAGCGATATCGAGACGCTGATTGAGCGGACCGGGCGGCGGGATAACCGGCCACTGCTCCAGCAGGGCGACCCGCGTGAAATTCTCACCCGGCTGCGTGCCGAACGAGAGCAGTTCTATACGCAAGCTCCGATCCATGTGAAGAGCAGCCACGGGCCGCATCATCGGATGACCACAAGAGTGCTGAGGGGATTAGAGGCATGGCTGTAATTCCGGTCGATATCGCCGGCCGCCCCTATGAAGTGCGCGTCGGCCGCAGGTTGCTCGCCGATCTGCCCGCACAATGCGGCGCCAGGCTGCGCAAAAAGCGTGTGCCGATCGTTACCGATGCGGCAGTCCATGCCGCCTGGGGGCAGGTGGTAGAGCAGGCACTGGCGGGTGCGGGCCATGAGACGCGCTGGCGGATCCTTTCCCCCGGCGAGGCATCCAAGAGCTGGGCCGAGCTCGGCGCGACGGTCAATTGGCTGCTGGCCGAGGAGGTTGAACGCGGCGACCACATTCTGGCGCTGGGCGGCGGCGTGATCGGGGACCTGACCGGCTTTGCCGCGGCGATCCTCAAGCGCGGCTGCCACTTCATCCAATTGCCGACAACCCTGTTGGCGCAGGTCGATTCCAGCGTCGGCGGCAAGACCGCGATCAACACGGCGGCGGGCAAGAATCTGGTCGGGGCGTTCCATCAGCCCGCGCTGGTGCTGGCCGATCTGGACACGCTCGACACGCTCCCCCCGCGCGAATTGCGCGCGGGCTATGCCGAAGTCGTCAAATATGGGCTGATCGGCGATCCAGCCTTCTTTGCCTGGTGCGAAACCAATGGCGCCGCGCTGCTGGCGGGCGATGCCGCAGCGCGCGAATATGCGGTGGCCTATTCGGTGGGCGCCAAGGCGCGGATCGTGGCGGCGGATGAGTTCGAAACCACGGGTGTCCGC
>JANOFJ010000200.1:0-1617 GCA_031413595.1 Novosphingobium sp. | reverse complement strand
GGCAGCCGACGATTGCCACGCTGGGTGACATGGTGCGGGACGGACGGGATCACAATGCGGGACAGGCGGGCCATACGCGGCACTCTAGCATCGCAGAATGAGGGAGTCTATTTAGTATAGTGTCCCCCAAATTGTTAAAGTGTCTCCAAATTCCGTAACTTACTTTTGCGTTAGTAAGTTAATTTGACTATCAATTTCAGAAATTACCTCTCTTAACTCCTCCTTTTCGCGCTCACTCTTGTAAACTGAGTATTTGAATTGCTTCATCGAGTAGAATTTAGCGCTTTCCAGTATGCTTAACCTTACATTACGCGGGAGCGCTTTGTCTTTGGAGGCTGAATATAGGTCCGAAGTTCTCGCAGACAGAGACCCAGAGTCACCGCGATCGGCAAGCCAGACTGTCCAATAGACAGAATCGATCTCATCACCAATAGATACAAAGTACTCTTGCAGCCTTCTTGCTGCGTCCAGGTCCCCTTCATAAGCGGATTTTTCAAGAATTTTCCTCTGGTTATCAGAGATTTCTATTGAAAATTTGTCAGGAACACGCACGGGAACATTTTTCAGCCGACTGTCAATCGACCTTTCAGCTTGTTTGCTATTACAAGCTGAAAGTAGCGATATCGGGATGATTATGAGCCTGATCATTTTGGTTTAAACACCCTAAATCTGCCGGGGTCCTTTAGATCGCGGTTCAACAATTCCGGGGACACCAACAATTCCGGGGACACTATACTAATTACCGTCACAGCGCTCTCCTCTCAGTTATGGTGACAGGTCGAGCAACCCCCAAACTCGATGATCGCAAAAGCTCGGCAGATCGAGCCAATATTCTGCGGTTATTGCCCCTGTCTCCGCAGCTACGCCGCAACAAGGATGCCGCCGAGATAGCCCGGGATTGCACGCGGTGAGCTACTGAAGAATCTCGGGCTGGCTCGGGGGACTTGGCTTTTTGGCAGCGGGTGGCTTTGCCTTGGGGGTCGCCGGTTTGGCCTTCTTGACGACTTTGGTCTTTTTGACGTCCTTGGCTTTGGCTTCTTTGGCCTTTGTGAGCTTCTTCAACGCCGCCTTGGCGGAGTCCTCGAGCTTTTTCTGGTCGCGTTCGACGCGTTTGACGACCTTGTCCAGCAACGCGCTATGGCGCTTTGATGTTTTCTCAAAAACGGCGGAAAAATCGTCGCCAAGCCCCTTCAGCTGCTGCACTGCTTCCTCGGCCCTTTGCACCACGGCGAGGGTATGCTCGCGCACACTCTGGTAATATTTCGTTCTCAGATCAGGGTCTTTTTTGGCCATTTCACTCTCCAAGGTTTCTATCGGGGGCACCGCAATCGCAGTAACGGTGATAGCAGTAACGGTGACAGCTTACTAAACCACTCAATTCGCTATCGCCATGCCCAACCACGCCGTTGGACCACGCCGCTAGTCTGGGACACGCAATAGCATGTCCTCGCTCCCGACGCGTTGCCTGGATTGCCGCGGCGCGTAGAAGCTATCTTAACGATCCCGCGCTAGGCCAAGTTCGATGAGCGCGGGGGCATTCTTGGGCGGCGGCGAGATGCGCAAGGCGATCAACGTCTTTCGCGGCTTTGCGGCGCTTTATGTCGCGGTGTACCATTT
>JANOFJ010000199.1:0-13111 GCA_031413595.1 Novosphingobium sp. | reverse complement strand
AGCAGCACATGGCCATGCACCGACCGAAGCCGCGCCAGCTCATCCGCCAGCGCTGCATGGTAGGGCCGCCAGTACGCGTCACGCCGGCGCTCGCGCTCTGCCGGGTCGGGTGCGCCGCCGTCGCGGTACAGCGTCGAACGTTTCCTCAATCCCGAACGCGTCTCGATGCCGGATTTCGATATCGATTTCTGCGAAACGCGGCGGGGCGAGGTGATCCGTTATGTTCAGGCCAAATATGGCCACGATCACGTCGCCCAGATCATCACCTTCGGCAAGCTTAAGGCGCGCGCGGTGCTGCGCGATACTGGCCGGATCCTGCAGATGAGCTATGGTCAGGTTGATCGGCTGTGCAAGATGGTGCCCAACCATCCGACCGACCAGTGGGACCTGCCGCGCACGCTGAACGGCGTTGCCGAATTCCGCCGTGAATATGACAATGACGACGAGGTGAAGCGGCTGGTCGATCTGGCGATGCAGCTTGAAGGTTTGCCGCGCAACAGTTCCACTCATGCCGCCGGCGTCGTGATCGGTGATCGCCCGCTGGCGCAGCTGGTGCCGCTCTACCGCGATCCGCGCTCGGACATGCCAGTCACCCAGTTCGACATGAAATATGTCGAGGATTCGGGTCTGGTGAAGTTCGATTTCCTCGGCCTCAAGACGCTGTCAGTGCTCAAGAAGGCGACCCAGCTGATGGCCCGCCGCGAGATCGAGATCGATCTGTCGGCATTGCCCTGGGATGACGAGGCGGTTTATCGCCTGCTTCAGTCGGGCGACACGGTCGGGGTGTTCCAGCTCGAATCCGAAGGGATGCGCCGCACGCTGGCAGCTGTGAAGCCAACCGCGTTTGGCGACATCATCGCGCTCGTCTCGCTCTACCGCCCGGGACCGATGGATAATATCCCGCTGTTCGGTCGCCGCAAGAACGGGACCGAAGCGATTGAATATCCGCATGCCAAGCTGGAGGGAATTCTCGCCGAAACATACGGCGTATTCGTCTATCAGGAACAGGTCATGCAGGCCGCGCAGGTGCTGGCCGGCTATTCGCTGGGCGATGCCGATTTGTTGCGCCGCGCCATGGGCAAGAAGGACCAGAAGGAGATGGACGCGCAGCGCGCCCGCTTCATTTCCGGTTGCAAGGAACTCTCGGGGATCGAGGCGAAGAAGGCTGGTGAGCTGTTCGATTT
This sequence comes from Novosphingobium sp., assembly GCA_031413595.1. Lineage (GTDB taxonomy): Bacteria > Pseudomonadota > Alphaproteobacteria > Sphingomonadales > Sphingomonadaceae > Novosphingobium. The sequence continues at coordinate 11,927 of JANOFJ010000199.1, read as the reverse complement.
GATCGACAAGTTCGCCGGCTACGGTTTCAACAAAAGCCACGCCGCCGCCTATGCGCTGCTTGCCTATCAGACGGCGTGGCTGAAGACGCACTATCCGCATGAATTTTACGCCGCTTCGATGTGCTTCGACATGCACCAGTCAGAAAAGCTCTCGATCTTCGTCGATGACATGCGCCGCGCAGGCGTAGCGCTGGAAGGCCCGGACATGAACCGGTCCGAGGCCGAATATACGGTCGAGCGGACCGATGCGGGCTATGCGGTGCGCTATGCGCTGGCGGGCATCCGCAACGTCGGTGAAAAGGCGATGGATGCGATCGTCGCCGAGCGTGAAGCGCATGGCTGGTTTGAAAGCCTGGAGGATTTGTTCGTCCGGGTGCCGCCCGGATCGATGAATCGCCGTCAGCTTGAAGGTCTCGCCGGCGCCGGCGCGCTCGACAGCCTTGAGCCCAACCGCGCGAAGGTACTCGCCAATGCCGACATGCTGCTGGCAGTGGCCGAAGAGGCCGAGCGCAGCCGGACCAGCGGCCAGGCCGCGCTGTTTGGCGGTGATGATCATACTGCACCGGCGATGCGGCTGGTCGACGCCGAGCCTTGGGGCAAGCCCGAGCAGATGGCCAAGGAGCGCGAGAATTTCGGCTTTTACTTCGCCGCGCATCCGGTCGAGCAATATCGCGCGGTTGCATCAGCCAACGGTGCGCGTACCCATGCCAGTCTGATCGCCAGCGGCGGGTCGGGCACTGGCCGGCAACCTGCGGTCATGGCGGTGCTGATCGAGAATGTGCAGCGCCGCAAGACCAAGCGCGGCAAGGATTTCGTGATTGCCGATTTTTCCGACAACACCGGGCAGTTCTCCGCCTCGTGCTTTGAGGAAACACTGGTCGATCCGCTGGTTGCGTGGGCCAAGGAAGGGACCTGCCTGCTGCTCAATGTAGAGCTTGATAGTCCCAGCGCCGAAGAACCGCCCCGGATCACGGTACGCGGCGCGCGGCCGCTGGCCGAAGTAAAGAGCGGCGCGCGGATGGTGTTGACCTGCGATATCGAGCGCGCCGGAGCACTGGCTGAGCTTGCGGCGGTGCTGACCGGCGGGGCCGAGGGGCGCGGGGAAGTGTTGGTAAAATTGCGCACCGGTACTCCGGCCGAGCCCGTCATGCGGCTGGGACGTGACTTCCTGCTTGATGGCGAACTTGCAGAACGCTTGGCTTTGATCGAAGGTCTTGGCAATGTGTCGATAATCGCGCGGCGCAGCTCCAGTCATTTGAGGCTCGTCGCATAGAAATAATGACGCGGGAGTTGTCTGGAATGCTTGGAGCGATGCAGGATTTTGACCTTCGGGTTACCCATATTATCGATCATGCCGCGCGCGAATATGGATCCCGGGAAATTGTCACCCATTGGGCCGATGGCAGCGAGACGCGAACCAATTGGGGCGAGATTCGCCGCGATGCGCTCAAAATGACCCAGGCCCTGCGCAAGCTTGGCGTGGGGCAGGGTGAACGGATCGCGACGCTGGCGATGAACCACAGCCGGCACCTCGTCAGCTGGTACGGCGCGGTCGGCGTGGGCGGCATCCTGCACACGGTCAACCCGCGGCTGTTCGATGATCAGCTCGATTATATCGTCAATCATGCCGAGGATCAGGTGCTGCTTTATGATGCGGCGTTCCAGCCGATCATCGATCGGATGAAGCCGCGCTGGACCACGATCAAACACTATATCTGTTACGATAACGGCGAGTTTGAGCGCTGGATCGGGGCCGAGGATGGCAACACGGAATGGGCTAGCGGCGACGAGCGCGATCCCTGCATGCTGTGCTACACCAGCGGCACCACCGGCAATCCCAAGGGCGTCTTGTATGAGCACCGCTCGACCATGCTCCACGCAATGACCGGGGTGCAGCCGGCGCTGTTCGATTTTGATGCGCGCAGCGTGATGCTGCCGGTTGTGCCGATGTTCCACGCGGCGAGCTGGGGCCTGCCGTGGTGCGGGGCAGCGGCAGGGATCAAATTCGTGTTTTCAGCAGTCAACGATCCGGCGGTGCTGTGCGATCTGATGAACCGCGAAAAGGTCACTCACTCTGCTGGAGTGCCCACTGTGTGGCTTTCGATGTTCCAGCACATGGACGCGAGCGGAGTGACCCTGCCGACACTGCGCCAGGCGATCATCGGCGGCTCGGCCGCACCGCGCTTCATGCTGGAGCGGTTGATGAAGGCCGGGGTCAATGTCGCCCACGCCTGGGGCATGACCGAAACCAGCCCGATCGGTACGACCGGCGCGCGGACCTGGAATTGGGATGATCTGAACTTCGATCAGCAGGTTGATATCAAGGCGATGCAGGGGCGCACGCCGTTCGGGGTCGAAATCCGCTGCGTCTCGCTCGACGATTCTAGCGTAGAACTCCCGCGCGACGGCAAGACTTCCGGCACGCTGCAAGTGCGCGGGCCGTGGGTGATCAAACGCTACTTCAAAGCCGACGCCGACGCGACGGTGGACGGCCAGTGGTTCGATACCGGCGACGTTGCTGTGATCCATCCCGATGGCACCCTGCAGCTGACCGACCGGACCAAGGACGTGATCAAATCGGGCGGCGAATGGATCAGCTCGGTCGAACTGGAAAATGCCGCAGTCGGCCATCCGGCGGTGGCAGAAGCCGCGGCCATCGGCATCTACCATCCCAAGTGGGACGAGCGCCCGATCCTGGTGGTGGTCAAAAAGCCGGGTGTCGAGGCCACCGCGCAGGAAATCCGCGATTACCTCGCCGACAAGATCGCCAAATGGTGGCTGCCCGATGCGGTCGAATTCGTTGACGACATTCCCCACACCGGCACCGGAAAAATCAGCAAGAAGGATTTGCGCGACCGTTTCAGGGATTATCGGCTGGTGGACTGAATTTAGCCCCTCCCCTTCAGGGGAGGGGTTGGGGTGGGGTCTATCGACTTGGCGGAGCGCTTGGGGCGAAACCCCACCCCGCTGCGACTAGGCGGCACAGCCGCCAAGTCTCACTGCCCCTCCCCTGAAGAGGAGGGGAAAAGGAGAATGCCATGCCCCACATCGACCCCTCCCGCGAAAACTGGACACTGTTCAAATCACTCCCGCGCGACACGCCGATCCGGATGCTCAATCTGATCAAGTTCAAGGATCTGGCAGATTACCCCGCCAGCCACCCGAACCACGGCAAAGGAATGAGCGGGCGCGAGGCATACGCCATTTACCGCGCGGGCTTTCAGGCCTTGGTCGGCAGCTCCGGTGCGGCGATGGTTTGGGAAGGCCCGCTTGAATGCGTCGTCACCGGCCCGGTGGATGAATGGGACGAAGCCTTCGTGATGGGTTACCCAAACAGCGCCGCCTTCATGGCGATGGTCAAGAACCAGGACTATATCCGTGACGTGGTCCCGCACCGGACGGCGTCGATAGCGGACAGCCGGCTGATCCGGTTCGGGGTATGAAGGCGAGGTAAGCTAGAACCGGCGGTGCGCCAATTCGTCAAGCAGCGCATCGATCCGCCGGTCCAGAATAGGCCGCGCGATTGCAAAACTGTCGTTGAAGGATGGCAGGTCTGACCAGTCGCGCAGGTTGCGGTGTTTCACTTCGGGCGGCAACGGATTGAACCAGACCAGGATGTCAGCGCGCTGCCAGTCCTGCTCGGTCAAGACCTGATAGGGGTCGGCGCCGGGATCGATCCCGTCCGCGGCAAGCTGCAGTTTCAAGCCGGGCGAGACATGGTCCTCGATCACCAGCCCGCGCGAAAATGCCGTGACGGCGATATTGCGCGTCGCGGCGCGGCGACGGAAAATCTCGCGGGTAATGGCGCTTTTCGCGGTCCCGGCCTGACAAACAAACAGGACGATCGGTTCGCGACCAGCCCGCCGATGGACGCAGGCCGAACATGCTGCAACAAGCAGTAATCCGGTCACCGCCTGCCGCCGCGACCACAGTTGCGGGACGACCATGCCGGGGGTTGGATCAAACGGGCGCATGCGTACTCTCCTTTAAGGAGTTACGCGGTTATTGGGCCGAAGCCTCAACGGGAAACCGCTTTGTCCCGTGGCTGACCGATTAGCCAAGACATGGAATTTTCACAAGCGCCCACCGATTGCGTTTTCCGGCCCAACAGGTCCGCCGGTCCAGCCCTTCCCAGAGCAATTCGCGCAATTGGCTTGCCCGGTCCTGCTCACGCTCCTGAACGGATTCCGCTTCTGGCCCGGGGCACGGCCTTAAGGTCAGGTTGTCCCCCCCCTTCGCGAGCCTAAAACCCTGCCGCCGGACCAGAAAACGAGCAATAAACCATAATCAGGAGGGTCGTAACGTGGACACACTCACAGCGGGGCAGTTTTCCCTTGTTTACAATGCTTTTTCTTTCACTTTCGCAACCATGGGCGCAGCGACTCTGTTCTTGTGGCTCAGCCGCTCGCAAGTCGGCCCAGCTTACAAGACTGCGCTGACCATATCGGGATTGGTCACTGCGATCGCGTGTTATCATTACTACCGGATCTTCGAGAGCTGGGACGCCTCCTATGATTTCAAGGACGGGGTCGTAACGGCGACCGGATATGCCTTCAATGATGCCTATCGCTATGTCGATTGGCTGCTGACCGTTCCGCTGCTGCTGATCGAGCTGATCCTGGTAATGCGATTGTCGGCATCCGAGACACTGTCCAAGGCAACAAGTCTCGGGCTTGCCGCGGCGTTGATGGTCGTGCTGGGGTACCCGGGCGAAATCGCGACCGACATTCCGACCCGCGCGCTGTGGGGTACGCTCTCCGCAATTCCATTCGTTTACATCATGTGGCAGCTGTTCGCTGGTCTCAGCGCATCAATCGCCAGCCAGCCGGACAGTGTGCGCGAACTGGTCAAGAAAGCGCGCCTGCTGACCTTTGCATCGTGGGGCTTCTACCCGATGGTCTATATGCTGCCATACACCAATCTTAGCGGATCCAACGTGATGGTTGGGGTACAGGTTGGCTACACGATTGCAGATTTGATCGCGAAGGCAGGCCTCGGCGTATTGATCTATCTTATTGCCACCCGCAAATCGAATGCGGAATATGGCGAGCAGGTCATGGCCAAGGCTTGATAGACAGAAGAGATCGGGGAGGTGGGCTTGCTCACCTCCCGGTTCTTGTCCTGGCCTGGCCAGATGTTCGCAAAAGCACACACTGAAAGCTTGGATGGCCGCACCAGCATAACCGAAGCGGCCCAGTTGCGCAGGTGGTTCATGCCGCTTGTCACTGCCGGCTTGATATTGGCCAACCTCTATTCAGGCGGTCTCGATGGACCAGCCGCGACCGCTATTGCTGCCGCGCTGATCATGTTGTGCGGGGTGCCCCACGGCACGCTGGATGTAGAGATCGCCGCGCTCCGGTTCGGCCGACAAGGGTTGGCCGGCAAGTTGAAAATCACCGCAGCCTACGCCGCCTGCGCCGCAGCCATGGCAGTGCTTTGGGCAGTCCTGCCCGCATTGGCGCTGGTGGCTTTTATTGTTCTGTCGATCATCCATTTTGGGGCGGACTGGCGCACCGGAGTCGATCCGTTTTTCGCGATGATGGTTGGATGGGCGCTAATTGCCAGCCCGGCCCTGGCCCATCCCGCGCAAGTCGCGGCGATCTTCGAAACGCTGACCGGTGATGGCCATGGCGGCACGATTGCTGCGCTGCTGGCCTGCACCGCAATCCCGGCTTTGATCGGCAGTTTGCTGTTCGGGGTGCAGGCCTTCACACGCGCGCAGGGTCTAAGTGGGCTCGACGTGATCTGCTGCCTGGTTGCTGCGTTGGTTCTGCCGCCTTTGGCCGGGTTCGCTGTGTTCTTTTGCGGCCTGCATTCGCCGCGCCATCTGGCAGAGGCGTTGCGGCAATCCGGTGCTGCCTCGAACAGCAGGAAGGCGATGATCGGCGGAGCGGTGCTGGCATTGTCGTTTGGAATGGCCGCTGTGATCTTTTTCGCTGATCGCACCGCATCGGTTGATGCCAGCATCATCAGGACAGCGTTTGTGCTGCTGTCGATCTTAACGGTGCCGCATTTCATCCTTGAGCAAATGCTCGGCAAAGTTGCGCAGAGCGACGCAGGCTGACCGCGCACGTTTCTCCGGATCAAGCCATCAAAGCAACTGCATCTGCCCGTCGACACTCGGTCGCCTGAACTGGCTGCAATCCAGCTCCAGCCTCTCCTCGTTCATCCCCAGCCGCTGGCACGCGACCTTGAACCGCGCGCGGAATACATCTGCCCACACACCCTGCGGTTTCATCCGAGTGAAGAAGCCCGGATCATTGTCACGGCCATCCCGGACCGAATGGACGATCCCCATCACTTTGCTCGCGCGGTCGGGGTAGTGGACGTCGAGCCATTCACGGAATAGCGGCGCAACCTCGTGGGGCAGGCGCAGCATGATCCAGCTGGCGGAGCGGACGCCATATCCGGCCGCCTGCTGCATGATGCCCTCCATGAACTCATCGGTGATCGACGGGATGATCGGGGCAATCGAGACATGCGCGGGTACGCCTGCCGCCGCCAGTTGGCCCAGCACCGCGAGCCGCTTGGCGGGGGAAGAAGCGCGCGGCTCAAGCAGGCCAGATAGCTTGGGATCAAGACTAGTGACAGAAACTCCCACCGCCACCAGTTTCAGCTTGGCCAGCTCGGTTAGCAGATCGAGATCGCGCAGCACCCGGGCCGACTTGGTAGTGATCGTCACTGGATGGCGCGCCTCAAGGCAGACCTGGAGGATGCTGCGAGTGATGCGGTAGTCAGCCTCGATCGGCTGATAGGGGTCGGTATTGGTCCCCATCGCGATCGGTTTGGGCTGGTAGCCCGGTTTGGCCAGCGTCTCGCGCAGCAGCTGCGCTGCGTTCGGCTTGGCAAACAGTTTGGTCTCGAAATCGAGGCCAGGCGACAAATCGTGATAGGCATGGCTGGGCCGTGCATAACAATAGACGCAGCCGTGCTCGCAGCCGCGATAGGCGTTGATCGAGCGGTCAAACGGAATGTCGGGCGACTGGTTGAAACTGATGATCGTGCGGGCGTGTTCGAGGGTCACGCTGGTGCGCAATTTGGGCCCAGGGCCGTCCACTTCCTCGCGTGCATCAAGCCAGTCGCCATCGGCTTCGCGGCTCGCCAGGCCGAAGCGCTGCGGCACAAGCGCGGATTGCGCTCCGCGTCCATGAACAGGTGGGGGACTCATTTGGCAATGAGAACATAAAAGGAACGAAATTGCAATCGCCATCCCGGACTTGATCCGGGATCGCTGGCCTCATCATTCCGAGGTCGCAACGACGAGGCCAGCGGTCCCCGGTCAAGCCGGGGACAACGCGGCTAGACTTCCTTCAACCGCGGCATCAGTTCCACGAAATTGCAGGGCCGGTTGCGGCTGTCGAGCTGCTCTTGCAGAATACCGTCCCAGCCGTCCTTCACTGCGCCATTGGAGCCGGGCAGGGCGAACACATAGGTTCCGCGCGCCACGATGGCGCAGGCGCGTGACTGAATGGTGGAAGTGCCGATGGTCTGAAAGCTGAGCCATCGAAACAGCTCGCCAAAGCCGGGGATGTCGCGTCCGCCGCCCGCTTCCTTGATCCGCTCGAGCGCCTCAGGCGTCACGTCGCGACCGGTCAGGCCGGTGCCGCCGGTGATGATGATGCAATCGACGTTCCGATCATCGATCCAGTTGTTGAGCCGGTTGGTGATGCGCGGAACTTCATCCTTTTCGATCGCGCGGCCCGCCAAATGGTGTCCCGCGTCGCTGACCCGCTGGGCCAGGAGATCGCCCGAGGTATCATCTTCCGGTCCGCGCGTGTCGGATACGGTCAGAATTGCGATGTTGATCGGCTTGAAAGTCCGGGACTTGTCAACGGCCACGCAGGACCATCCCGTTGCTGCCCATTCGCACCGCTTTCGAGCGGGTCAGACCCGGGAAGGTCGGCCACATACCCTGAGCCAGCGCGATGCGGCTTTCCGAAGGGCCGCCGGCCTGACGCTCGTACATCCAATAATTGCGCAGCACGATGTTCACATAGCCGCGGGTCTCCCAATAGGGGACCGATTCCATCCATAGCAACGGATCACCCTTGTCGCGGATTTCGCCGTTCCAGCGGGTGATCGGTGTAAGCCCGGCGTTATAGGCTGCCATCACCTTGGGCAGCAGGCCCTGGGTTCCGGGTGAATTGCGCAGCAGTTCAAGATGTTGCTGGCCGAAAGCGAGATTGATTTCGGGCTTGGCGAGGTCGCTTGCGCTGCCCGGTACGCCGATCGCCGAGGCATTGTCCCTGGCCGCTGACGGCATGATCTGCATCAGCCCGCGCGCGCCAGCCGGGCTCACGGCAGAGGTACGGAACACCGATTCCTGCAGCGCGTGGGCATAGACCAGCGCGGGATCGACCTTCCAGCCGCCCGCCGGGGTCCATTTGGGCGTCGGGAAGCGGGTTGCCGGTTCGGGCTTGCCGCCGCGTGGGGCGTTATAGGCCATCCACAGCTGGGTCGAAGGAAGACCCAGATCACGGGCGAGACGCGAGAGCGGCTGATAGATTGCGGACGAGCCGATCCGTGCCTGGTAGCGCAGCACTTCGTCCGCCAGACCGTCCTTGCCGATCTCTGCCAAGGCGACCGCGGTGCGAACATTGCTGACATCGCGCAAGCCTTGCCAATCGCTCTGGGTGAAATCGGGCGCGCCGTGGCTTTCCGGCAGCTTGATGCCAAGCTGGTCGGCGGCCAGCATACCGTACAACGTCTCATCGCGGGCAGCAGCCAGGCGCAGCGGAACGGCGGCTTGCTCGGGCTTGCGGCAGCGGACCAGCGCGCGGGCTTGCCAATAGTTCGCAGCCGCGATCAGCTCGGCGTTTTCGGCCCCGGCGGAAGTCCGGGCAAAGGCATCTGCGGCCCCGGCGCAATCGTCCATCCGCCAAGCGGCAAGCCCTGCGGTCCACCAGCCCTCGGCGGCCCACGGCCCGGCGCCGTCGCCTGAAGTCTGCGCCAGTGCATAGGCCGAGGCATCATCATTCTCGATGTAAAAGCTCCATGCCACCTTCTGCCGCCATTCGGCGCGGGCATAGGGGCTGAGCGCGGCGTCAATCCCGTCGAGCAGCAACTTGGCGCCGGCAGGATCGTCATTCTTGATCCGCTCAAGGATGCCCGCAGCAACGCCGCCCGGCATGGTGCCATCCTGCGCTTCGCGCGGGCGAATGCGCTTGGGCGTATAGGGCAGGCTGACCAGTTGCTGGGCGCTTGGGAGCGATGGGACCACGCTGGCCCCGCGCTTCAGAGCCAGTTGGCTGATCTGTTCGGCCTGGGGTAATTGGTTGCCGGAATCAAGCCACCCGGTCAGCGAACTGACCTCAATTTTGGGCGAGGTGGGCGCGAGGAAATATTCGGCGCGGGCGACCGCGTGCAGCGGACCATCGGACTTCTGGGCAAACATCGCCTGGACGCGGGGCCAGTCGGCCTTGTCGATCGCGGCAAACAACTCGCGGTAATAGGCGCGCTCGTCCTGGCTGAGCAGCGCTGGTACCGCCGTGCGATCGGCACGGTTGCGGAAATATTCAACAGCAGCACTATTGGCCTGCGCCGCAACCGGCAGCACAGCCGCAGTTCCGGCCAGTGCATAGGCCAGTACCCGCATTTTCACAGCGCCTGTCACCTTGCCTTGGTCTCCGTCCATTCGAGCCAGCGGCCCCAGAATCTGGCTTTCCCCTGTGGCTTTGCCAGCAACATATCGAGGCCGGTCACCGCCAAAAGAGGCACACTGGTTCCCTCATGGTTAAGTTGGGGTGAAGTTTCAGCGCTTTTCGCCGGGTCGTGGCCGATAGGCGACGAGATGAGCGCGGCGACGCTCCGGCCGAAGGTGATCAGCCGTTTTGGGGCCACCAGATCGATGTGATGGACCAGCACTGCGCCCAATCCGCCGCGCTGCAGGGCCGCCCAATCGGGCATCTGGGTGTGGCGGGGCAGGGCGCTGGCGAAATAGACCGCCTCGTCGGCGATACCCATCGCCTTCAGCATCGCGGAAAGCAGCTTGCCTTGCGGGCCGGATAACAGCCTGTCGCTGTCCTGCTGCTCGGGATGTTCGACCAGCAACATCAGTTCGGCGCCCGCAGGCCCCCGCGGGGCAAGCCGCGCGGCAATTTCGCCGTGATCGAGCGTCGGCTCGGTCAGCCACCAATTGTTGAAATCGACAAGAGTGGCGGGCCATTGCGCTTGCTCGGCCCCGATTGGCGGCGTCGAAGCCAGCGGCGGGGCCATAGATTTCGGAGTTGCCGCCGCTGTAGGCTGTGCCGCTGCTTCCGGCGAACCGTCCTCAGGCGCGGCAATCCAGCCGCGCGGTTCGTCGGCGAAATCATGCTCGACGCCAGCTGCGCGCCACCAATCGATCGCAGCGGCCAGCTGGGCCGCAAAATCCGGTTCGGTTGGAGCTACTATCACTTCTAGCCTCTTGACCTGTCGCAGTGCAGCAATCAAGGCTCAACCGTGCGATTAATGAAACTGGTCAGAGAACAGGAACGGCCATGAGTGAACGTGAATCGATGCCTTTTGATGTCGTCATCGTCGGCGGCGGGCCTGCGGGTCTTGGCGCGGCGATCCGGCTCAAACAGGTCAATCCCGATTTGACTGTCTGCATCCTTGAAAAGGGTTCGGAAATCGGCGCCCATATCCTCTCGGGCGCGGTGGTCGATCCCAAGGCGCTCGACGAACTGCTGCCCGATTGGCGGACCAGCGATTGCCCGATGGCCGAAACTCCGGTGACCGATAACTGGCATTGGGTGCTGGGCGCGACGAAGCACATGGCGGTCCCGCATTGGCCGATGCCTCCGTTTATGTCGAATGACGGCAATTACACCGGCAGCCTTGGCAGCCTGTGCCGCTGGCTGGCGGGCAAGGCCGAAGAACTGGGCGTGGAAATCTTCCCCGGCTTCCCGGCCTCCGAAGTGCTGTATCACGAAAATGGCGCGGTCAAAGGCGTCGCGACCCAGGACATGGGCGTGGCCAAAGATGGCAGCCACAAGGGCGATTACCAGCCGGGGATGGAACTCCACGCCAAATACACCCTGTTTGCCGAAGGCGCGCGCGGCCATCTGACCAAGCGGCTGAAAAACCAGTTCGATCTGGAGCGCGATTGCCAGCCGCAGGTCTATGGCCTCGGTATCAAGGAATTGTGGGACATCGATCCCGACAAGCATTTTCCTGGCCGCGTGATTCACACCCAAGGCTGGCCGCTGAGCGACAGCAACAGCTGGGGCGGCGGGTTCCTGTATCATCAGGCGAACCATCAAGTTGCGCTCGGCTTCGTTACTGCGCTCGATTACAAGAACCCCTACGTCCATCCGTATGAGGAATTCCAGCGCTGGAAGCAGCACCCGGAAATCCGGGCCATTCTGGAAGGCGGGCGCCGCGTTTCCTATGGTGCGCGGGCGATCAACGAGGGCGGCTGGCAATCGGTGCCAAAGCTGGCCTTCCCGGGCGGCGCGTTGATCGGTTGCTCGGCCGGCTTCGTCAACGTCCCCCGGATCAAAGGCAGTCACACCGCGATGAAAAGCGGGATGCTGGCTGCAGATGCGATTGTTGCGGCGATCGGAGCGGGCCGCGAGCATGATGAGCTGGGCGAGTATGACGCCGCCGTGCGCGACAGCTGGATCGCCAAGGAGCTGAAGCTGGTCCAGAATGCCGAGCCGCTGGTGGCCAAGTTCGGCGGCGATGTCGGCACGATCCTTGCCGGTATCGACATGTGGATGCGCACGCTCAAGATCGGCCTGCCGATCACGATGAAGCACCACACCGATGCCTCGGAAACCATGCGCGCCGATTTGTTCAAGCCGATCAGCTATCCCAAACCCGATGGGGTGGTGAGCTTTGACCGCCTGTCGAGCGTGGCGCTGTCGTTCACCAATCACGCGGAGGACCAACCTTGCCACCTCGTGCTCAAGGATCCGGCGATTCCGGTCGAGGTCAATCTGGCG
>JANOFJ010000198.1:0-22111 GCA_031413595.1 Novosphingobium sp. | reverse complement strand
GGGCCAACCCCGATCGGCTCCCCGTCCGTCTGATGATGCTGGTCCTGATGATGCTGAGCCTGCTGATGGCGGTTGCGGTGCCGAAGGGCTTTACCGCCAGTGCGGCGCTGTTCGCGGCAAGTTATGTCACGCTGCAGCTTGGCCGGACGCTGTGCATGGCAGCGATGTTCGCTGGCGAAAACCCGGCGAATGCCCGCAATATGGTGCGGATCTCGATCTGGTTTGCGGTTTCCGCCGTGTTCTGGGCGATCGGCGTGCTGCGCAGCGATGAGGAGCGGCTGGCGTGGTGGCTGCTGGCGCTGGGGATCGAATACCTCGGCCCGATGGCGATGTTCGTCGTTCCCGGGCTCGGCCGCTCGACAGCAGCCAACTGGGACATTTCCGGCAGCCATATGGCCGAGCGCTGCGCCCTGTTTATTATTATCGCACTTGGCGAAGGCATCGTTGTGATCGGATCGACTTTCCTTGGCCTCGAAATGAGCAGTGGAGCCACCGTGGCGTTCGCGGTTGCTTTTGGCAGTTCAGCGCTGATGTGGTGGCTTTATTTCGATCTCGGCGCGGTCCGCGGCGCCCGGCATATTCAGGACCATAGTGAGCCGGGTTTGGTCGCCCGCAATGCCTTTACCTATCTGCACATGCCGATCGTGGCGGGGATCGTGATCTATGCGGTGGCCGATGCGCTGCTGCTGGAACATTGGTCTGAACCGGCGGACATTACGTTCATTCTGGCACAAACGGGCGGTGCAATCCTCTATCTGACCGGACTTGGGTTTTTCAAACGCTTCGGCAGTCGAAATACCAATTTCCCGCTCTCGCACGGTGTCGGACAAATTCTGTTTGTGATCCTTGGCGTCTGGGGCTGGTTCTCCGCTCCGCAGGTGCTTGGCTTTGCGAGCCTGGGCCTGACCATTTTCCTGCTGGTCGCGATCTGGGAATGGGTATCCTACCACGGCGGCTGGATCGAGCGGATGGAAGCGCGCGGCTGGCCGATAGCAGGGCGTATTCGCCGCCGGACCGAAGCCCGCAATGCCGTTCGCGCCGCGAAGCGCGAAGCTACCCCCGCCAATCAATAACGGCGCCGTGCGGATGCGCGCGGGCGAGCATCTGCGGCTCGGCTCCTCCCGGCCAGTATCGCACGACCAGCTCGTGCAGATGGACCGTCCGGTTGGCCTCCAGCGCGATCCACGCCAGCGGACGCTCTGCAGTTGCCCGCGCGCCCGCACCCTCCATCGCCGCGCTAACCCGCGCCTGCTGGTCCTTGGGAACATATTGCCACACGATCGAATGCATCAGCACCCGGGTTGTCCCTGCGGCCTGCGGCTTTGCAAGCTCTGCCTCGACGAAGCTCGCAGCGTCCATCCGCACCAGATCGGGCGGAGACTTGCCCGCTTCGGCAACCGCCGCTTCCATCCGCTCGAACCGCACGGCGTGTTCGGGCCAGATATAGGCCTTGAGCCGCAGCGCCTGGGCAGGATCGGTCAGGTCCACCGGGGCGACATCGCAGCCCTTGGTCGAGACGATCTCGATGGCGTGATCGGGCGGAGGATTGCCTTTCCATTCGGGCGTAAACCGCATTGCACCGGGCTCTGGCCCGACTTTGACCCCGCCCAGATCATAGTGGTACCGCGCCAGCATCAGATTGATTCCCGCGCTGGAGCCGATTTCCAGGCATTCGAACTGAGGGCCCAGACCACGCTCCGCCAGCCACAGCATCGCGCCGATGAAGTTGGACGACCTCCCCGCTTCATTGGTTTGCGGCGGTCCATCCAGCCACGGCAACAGCGCCGCCTCATGCTTGTTGAGCGCGGCAGCGATGATTGCGGCATCATCCACACCCTCCGCCCCGTCATAGATCTTGGCCAGCGCCGGCCCGATCCCGCCCAGATGAAGCGCATGAAGCCCGCCCGCGATCCGCAACGGCAGCGCATCAGCCAGCGGCGCGCCCGGCCAATGCCGCACAGCATCGAGAATAGCCCCGCGTGTCCCTCGTCGCAGCAGCTCCAGCAGGCCTCCACAGACCCGCGCGGTGATCGGCGCATCGGCGGCCCGGCAATAGGCGACCTGGTTTGCAAAGGCGGTAAGGATTGCATCCTCGCCGCTCGCGTCGATGTCGATGTACTGATATTGGTCGCTCATCGCCTGATCCTTGCCCTTTGCCCCCATGCCGCCTAAACGCGCCGCGCTATGACAATCGCCCCGACCATCCGACAGCTGACCTTCGCAGTCCCCAAGGGCCGCATCCTCGAAGAGGCGCTGCCCTTGATGGCGCGTGCCGGTGTGGTGCCCGAAGCTGGCTTCCACGACAAGGGCAACCGTTCTCTCTCGTTTGCCTGCGAAGACCCCAAAATGCGCCTGATCCGGGTCCGGGCCTTCGATGTGGCGACCTTTGTGGCCCACGGCGCAGCGCAAGCCGGGATTGTCGGCTCCGATGTGGTGGAAGAATTCGCCTATTCGGACCTTTATGCGCCGGTCGATCTCGATATCGGTCACTGCCGATTATCTGTGGCCGAGCCGGTTGGACAGGATAACGCCGCCAGCGCCAGCCACTTGCGGGTCGCGAGCAAATATCCGAACCTGACCCGCCGTCACTTTGAGGGCATGGGAATTCAGGCCGAAGTGGTGAAGCTCAATGGTGCGATGGAACTGGCCCCCGGACTTGGCCTCGCCAGCCGGATCGTCGATCTGGTCTCGACCGGCCGTACACTCAAGGACAACGGCCTAGTTGAAACCAGCGTGATCCTGCCGGTTTCGGCGCGGCTGATCGTCAACCGCGCCGCACTCAAAACCGATGATCGGGTTGGCCGCCTGGTCGAGGCATTCCGGGCGCTGGTCGCCGAACTGAAAGCAGCTTGATGCTGCGGCTCAATTCCAGCGATGCAGGTTTTGAAACAGCGTTCCGCCGCCTGGTCAATGACCGGCGCGAGAGCGATGGCGATGTCGCTCGCGATGTGAAGGTCATCCTTGACGACGTGCGCATGCGCGGCGACGAGGCGCTGGTTGAACTCACCGCGAAATTTGACGGGCATACGCTTACTGCTGATGCGGATTGGCGCATTTCGGCGCAAACCTGCCGAGAGGCCTTTGATAATCTGAAGCCCGAACTGCGCGCTGCGCTGGAACTGGCGGCCCAGCGAATCCGGGCCTTCCATGAAGCCCAGCGCCCCTCGGACCGCGACGATACCGATACGGTCGGCGTGCGGATGGGCGCGATCTGGCGGGCGGTTGATGCCGCCGGGCTGTATGTTCCAGGCGGGCGGGCCGCTTATCCCTCGTCGCTGTTGATGAATGCGATCCCTGCCAAGGTGGCAGGTGTGGAGCGGCTGGTAGTGGTCACGCCCTGCCCCAAGGGTCAGGTCAATCCGCTGGTTCTGGCGGCCGCTCATCTCGCCGGAGTGGATGAGTTGTGGCGGATTGGCGGGGCGCAGGCCGTCGCAGCGCTGGCCTATGGGACGGACCGGATCAAGCCGGTCGATGTGATCACCGGCCCCGGAAACGCGTGGGTCGCCGAAGCCAAACGCCAGCTGTTCGGCGTGGTGGGTATCGACATGGTGGCAGGCCCAAGCGAAATCCTGGTGATCGCTGATGGCCAGAACGACCCCGACTGGACCGCTGCCGACCTGCTCAGCCAAGCCGAGCATGATCCCGCCGCGCAATCGATCCTGATTACCGACGACGCGCTATTCGCCGATACGGTGGCTGACCGAATCGGGGTGGAGCTGGCCATGCTCCCCAGCGCCCGGGTAGCGAGCGAAAGCTGGAACACCCACGGCGTTATTATCGAGGTTGCGCATCTGGATGAAGCCCCGGCGCTTGCCAATGCACTGGCCGCCGAACACGTCCAGCTAGCAGTCGAAAACCCGGAACCGCTGCTCCATTCGATCCGCCATGCCGGTTCCGTATTCCTCGGCCGGATGACACCGGAAGCGGTCGGTGATTATGTCGCCGGACCTAACCATGTGCTGCCCACCGGTCGCCGCGCGCGGTTCGCCTCGGGGCTCTCGGTGCTCGATTTCATGAAGCGGACCAGCTTTATCCAGCTGGATGAGGCCGCGCTGCAAGCAATCGGCCCTGCCGCGATAGCACTGGCCGAAGCTGAGGGCCTTCCCGCCCATGCGCGCTCGATCGAAGTTAGGCTTGGCATATGAGTAAAGTTCAGGCCCGCGCCGCCGCGCGCCTTGCCGCAGTGCAGGCGCTCTATCAGCACGAGATGGAGCAGACGCCGCTGGTCCAGCTGCTCGACGAATTTCACCAGCACCGCCTGGGCGCCGAAATCGACGACGATCAATATGCCGCCGCCGAAGTCAGCTTTTTCGACGATGTGGTCAAAGGCGTCACCGCCCGCCGCGATGAAATCGATACGCTGCTGGCTGATCGGTTGGCCGAAGGCTGGACGCTCGCCCGGCTCGACAAGACCATGCTCCAGATCCTTCGCGCCGGTGCCTATGAACTGCTGGCCCGTCCCGACGTGCCGACCGGCAGCGCGATCAGCGAATATCTCGACGTCGCCCATGCTTTCTTCGCCGCGCGCGAGGCAAAATTCGTCAACGGCGTGCTTGATGCCGTGGCGAAGGCGGTCCGCTAGGCCCGCGCGCTGAGCGGCGAACTCGCCCTGATCGAAGCGCTGCGCGGGATCGCCACCCATCCCGGCGCGCGCAATCTGGATGATGATGCGGCGGTAATCGAGTTTGGCGGCGAGGCTCTGATTCTGACCCATGATACGCTGGTCGAGGGGGTGCATGTGCTGGCCGGACAAGACCCGGCGGATGTCGCCTGGAAGCTGGTCGCTACCAACATGTCCGATCTTGCCGCCAAGGGTGCCGAGCCGGTCGGTGTGCTGTTGGGCTATATGATGGGCCGCGACGATGCCCGATTTTTGACCGGGCTCGGCCAGGCGCTGGAGCATTACGGTGCTCCGCTGCTGGGCGGCGACACGGTTTCGGGCGCCGGCCCGCAAGTGCTAGGATTGACCGCGTTCGGCCGGGCAACGCATCGCCCGGTCCCCTCGCGTGCCGGTGCACGGGCTGGCGATCTGATCTATCTGACTGGCCCGGTTGGCGGGGCGATGCTGGGCCTGGAAGCCCTTAAGGCAGGGTCAGGTGATAGCCTCACCTATCGCCGCCCGCGCGCGTTGCTTGCTGAGGGACAGGCGCTCGCCCCGCTGGTCAGCGCGATGATGGATGTCTCCGATGGGCTGCTGCTCGATGCCACGCGGCTGGCCCGTGCTTCGGGCATGACACTGGCGATCGACCGGGCCGCGGTTCCAATCGCAACCCCCGAAGCGCGCCGCGACGAGGCTTTGCGCTGGGGCGATGATTACCAGTTGCTGTTTACACTCCCGCCGGACCGCGCGCTGCCGGTGCAAGCCGCGCTGATCGGGACAGTCCTCGCGGCAGGCGAGGCACCGGTGCTACTTGACGGGATCGCGCCCGACGGTGCGCTTGGCTACGAGCATCGCTAGGTCTGCATATCGGGGAAAAGCCCTAGTGGAACCGATGGTAAAGCGTTGCATTAGGCAGATTCCTGCTTATAGCCGCGCGGGACTGCCCCGCATCTGCGGGGTTAATGTTATGGAAAACTCAACAGGGAGAGCGCTTCCGTGAATATTGTCACGATCGCGATGGTCTTAGGGCTAGTTGCCGTTGCTTACGGTTTTATCACAAGTCGTCAGGTGCTTAGCGCCTCGGCTGGTAACGAGAAGATGCAGGAAATCGCAGCCGCGATCCAGGAAGGCGCGCAGGCCTATCTTAGCCGCCAGTATCGCGCCATTGCGTTGGTTGGCGCTATCGTCGCCGTCCTCGTGTATGTCTTTCTGGACATGCCGCGCGGCGGGGCTCCGGTCTCGGTGGCTGGCTTTTTGCTCGGCTCGATCCTCTCGGGCGCGACCGGCTTCATCGGTATGAACATTTCAGTCCGGGCCAACGTCCGGACAGCCGCTGCGGCGCAAACCGGCCTGCAACAGGGTCTGACGCTGGCGTTCCGCGCCGGTGCGATCACCGGTATGCTGGTGGCTGGCCTCGCTCTGCTGGCGATTTCGGGATACTTCTACTACCTCACCGAGATTGCTGGTCACACGGTTGGCGGCAAGGATCGCACCGTAGTCGATGGGTTGATCGCCCTTGCGTTCGGCGCTTCGCTGATTTCGATCTTCGCGCGTCTTGGCGGCGGCATCTTCACCAAGGCAGCTGACGTCGGCGCCGATCTGGTCGGCAAGGTCGAGGCTGGCATCCCCGAGGATGACCCGCGCAACCCTGCGGTTATCGCCGATAACGTTGGCGACAACGTTGGCGATTGCGCCGGTATGGCGGCCGATCTGTTTGAAACTTACGTGGTCACCATCGGTGCGACCATGGTGCTGACTGCGCTGCTGCTCAAGAACATCGGCGATCTGCTGATGCCAATGATGGCGCTGCCGCTGCTGATTGGCGGCGTCTGCATCGTCACCTCGATCATCGGCACCTACTTCGTCCGCCTTGGAGGCGGCAAGAACATCATGGGCGCGATGTACAAGGGCTTCCTGGTCACTGCGGTCCTCTCGGTCCCGGCGATCTGGTGGGCAATCAGCTATGCGCTGGGCGGCAATATGGAAAGCCCCATCGGCGATCAGGCCTTCAACGGTCGGACGCTGTTCTATTGCTCGTTGCTCGGCCTGGTCATCACTGGCCTGATCATCTGGATCACCGAGTATTACACCGGGACCAACTATCGCCCGGTCCGCTCGATCGCCAAGGCTTCGGAAACCGGCCACGGCACCAATGTGATCCAGGGTCTGGCCATCAGCCTTGAATCAACTGCCCTGCCAACGCTGGTTATCTGCGCCGGTATCATCATCGCTCACCAGCTCGCTGGCCTGATCGGGATTGCCTATGCTGCCACTGCCATGCTGGCGCTGGCCGGAATGGTCGTTGCGCTCGATGCTTACGGTCCTGTGACCGACAATGCCGGTGGCATCGCCGAAATGGCCGGTCTCGACGATTCGGTCCGTGAAAAGACCGACGCGCTCGATGCGGTGGGCAACACCACCAAGGCCGTCACCAAGGGCTATGCAATCGGTTCCGCTGGCCTCGCAGCGCTGGTGCTGTTCGCCGCCTATACGACTGACCTCAAGGAGTTCTTCCCAGACCTTCAGGTCAGCTTCAGCCTTGAAAATCCCTATGTCATCGTCGGGCTGCTGCTCGGCGCGCTTCTGCCGTATCTGTTCGGTGCGATGGGTATGACCGCTGTGGGCCGCGCGGCTGGCGAAGTGGTGAAGGACGTTCGTGAGCAGTTCAAGAACAACCCCGGCATCATGACCTATGAGACCAAGCCGGACTATGCCCGCACGGTCGATCTGGTCACCAAGGCGGCGATCAAGGAAATGATCATTCCGTCGCTGCTGCCGGTGCTGGCACCGATCGTGGTCTACTTCGTGATCACTGCGGTTGCGGGGCAAGCCCAGGGCTTTGCAGCCCTCGGTGCTCTGCTCCTGGGCGTGATCGTTGGCGGTCTGTTCGTGGCCATTTCGATGACCTCGGGCGGCGGCGCCTGGGACAATGCCAAGAAGTTCATCGAAGACGGCAACCATGGCGGCAAGGGCTCTGAAGCCCACAAGGCTGCGGTTACCGGTGACACGGTCGGCGATCCCTACAAGGATACCGCTGGCCCGGCCGTCAACCCGATGATCAAGATCACCAACATCGTTGCCCTGCTGCTGCTGGCAGCGCTGGCGGCGCAAGCCGGGGTGTAAACCCTCAAACCAATGTTGGTTGAATGGAAAACCCCGTCCGGATCAATCCGGGCGGGGTTTTACTTTTTGCAGTTGGCTGGCCGCGTTAGCGATTCCTTGGTTTTCCGTTGGTAAACCTGCTCTGCTGGCCGATTGGGCCGGGGCAACAGGGGTTATTCGCTTGGCGAGCAGAGCTAGGCTGGCTGCGGCACCATTCGCGCGGGAAACCGACGCGGCAGTGGCGGTGCCTGCGCTGCGCCTCCATGCCGCTAGCTGGCGAACGATGGAATCGCCCGAAGCGCGCCGCCGTTGGGACGCACTGGCGGCCTGCGCGGCAGAGCCCAACCCGTTCTTCGAAAGTTGGTACCTGCTCCCTTCGCTCCGCGCGCTCGACCCCCGCGGCCAAGTTAAGCTGCTGCGCTTCGAATGCGACGGTCAGCTTGCTGGGCTGCTGCCGGTGGAGGGTGAAATGCGGTATTATCGCTGGCCGATCCCGCATCACCGCAGCTGGATCCATGCCAATTGCTTCCTGGGAATTCCGCTCGTCGCGACCGGCATGGAACTGCCTTTCTGGAGGGCATTGCTCGAATGGGCCGATACCAATGCGGGCACCGCGTTGTTCCTTCACCTCTCGCACCTTGCGCTCGCAGGACCCCTGCACGATGCGCTGGCCGCCGTGCTGGCCGAACAGGGCCGAACTTCCGCACTGGTCCACCGCGAAGAGCGCGCGCTTCTTCGGTCAAAGCTTTCGCCCGAGGCCTATATCGAAGCGGCGCTATCGGCCAAGAAGTGCAAGGAGCTGCGCCGGCAGCACAACCGCCTGGCCGAACTGGGTGAACTCCGGTTCAAACGACAGGCCGATGGTGCGGGGCTGTCGGAATGGACCCAGAGCTTCCTCGCGCTGGAACATTCCGGCTGGAAAGGCGCGGGCTCCTCTGCCCTCGCCTCGCACCAGGTCACCCAGGATCTGTTCAGCGATGCACTGGCCGGCGCTGCCGCGCAGGACAAGCTGGAGCGGTTGACTCTGTCGCTGGACGGACAGCCGGTGGCAATGCTGGTCAACTTCCTCACCGGGACGGGCGCCTTCTCCTACAAGACAACCTTTGACGAGCGCTATGCCCGCTACTCGCCCGGGGTATTGATTCAGCGCGAAAACCTCGCCCTGCTGGAACGTACCGGGATCGAGTGGTGCGACAGCTGCGCGGCTGCCGATCATCCGATGATCGATCGTATCTGGCGCGAACGCCGCGCGATCGGGCGGCTCTCGATCGGCATTGGCGGAACGCTGCGCCAAAGGCTGTTTCGGGCGGTCGTCGGCGCTGAATTGGGCCGCAACCCGGCCGGACTGCGGCGATGACCGTCTTTACCCCTGCAGCCCGGCTGCTGTTCGCCGCCGATTATCCGGAAGTGCCGCATATCCTGCCGCACCAGCTTGGCCGCCACCCGCTGCTTGATCTTGAGGCACTAGCTGCACTGGCAGATATGCTGCCGGATACCTCAATCGAATACAACAAGGCCGACCAGCCTATCGGCGTTAACGGCAAACCCGATCCGACTGGCATCCCGATTGGCGAGACAATCCGCAACATCGCGCAGAGCGGCAGCTGGGCGGTTCTCAAGAATATCGAACAGGCCCCTGCCTATGCCGCATTACTGGCCGATCTGCTGGCCGAAATACGCACCGAGATCGAGACGAAGACCGGCCGGATGATCAAGACACAAGGCTATATTTTCATCAGCTCACCGAACGCAGTCACGCCCTATCACTTCGATCCGGAGCACAATATCCTGCTTCAGATCCGCGGCTCAAAGGTCATGACACAGTTTCCGGCTGGAGATCCCGCCTATGCGCCCGACGAGGTGCACGAGGCGTATCACACCGGCGGCGGCCGTGAATTGACCTGGCATGACGAGCTGACCAGCGGCGGAACGGAGTTTCTGCTCGGCGCCGGTGATGCCTTGTTCGTGCCGGTAATGGCCCCGCATTTCGTCCGCAATGGCCCGGAGCCTTCGGTGTCCTTGTCGATCACCTGGCGTTCTGAATGGAGTTTTGCCGAGGCCGATGCCCGCGCCTTCAACGCGGTGATCCGCCGGATCGGCCTGAAACCGGCCAGTACCCGCCGCTGGCCGCATCGTAACACCTTCAAGGCCATCGGCTGGCGGGTTATCCGCAAGCTGTGCAATCGGGTTTAATCGGTCGGTTGACGAAGGCCTAACCGAGCCGCAAAGGCACGGGATGGACGAAAACGAACCAACTCCGGAACAGCTTGTCGCTTGGCTGGTCAAACTCCTCGACGTCAAAGATTCGGGCGAGGACCGCTTCACAGGTCGGCGCAAGCGGGGCGGAGTTGGCCGGGTCTTTGGCGGGCAGGTAATCGCCCAGGCGCTCGCTGCGGCCGAACGGACTGTCGATGCGAACCGGTTCGCCCATTCGTTCCACAGCTATTTCCTGCGCGCCGGCAGCGAAGAGCATGAGATCGACTTTGCGGTGAACCGCGATTTCGACGGCGGCAGCTTTTCCAACCGCCGCGTGGTCGCCAGCCAGCAGGGCCGACCGATCCTCAACTTCACCGCCTCGTTCCAGAAGCTTGAGGATGGGCTCAGTCATCAGGACTGCCCGATGCCCGAGGTGGTCGGGCCCGACGAGCTCCCACCCGAGGCCGAATTGCGCCGGGCATTTGCCGAGCGCGCCGATCCCAGCCAGCGCCACTTGTTCCTCCAGCCCCGGCCGATCGAACTGCGCGCGGTCGAAGGGCGGCACTGGATTAACGAGGGGCCTGCTGCGCCGCTCTCGCATAGTTGGTTCCGGGCGGTCGCTCCGCTGCCCGATGATCCGCGTATCCATCGCACCATCCTCGCCTATGCCAGCGACATGCAACTACTGGGAACCAGCATCCTGCCGCATGGGCTCAGCTGGAGCCGGGGTGAGGTAGTCAGCGCCAGCCTTGATCATACAGTCTGGTTCCACGATGATTTCCGCGCAGACGAATGGCTGCTCTATGCCACCGACAGTCCCTGGTCTGGCCGAGGCAGGGGTTTCAACCGCGGTCGGATATTCACCCAGGACGGGCGGCTGGTAGCGAGCGTAGCGCAGGAAGGAATGATCCGACGGGCAAAGCCCAAAAGCTGAGAGAATCGGTCGCGAGCGCCTCTGCCAGGCGCATCGCGCATGCTCCCAACCGAGCTGATCCGGGCCAGAAAGTGACTGTCTGCTAATTGTAGCATTACCGTTACCTAACTGTCGCTCAACTGAAACATATCACCCCTAATGCCGGGTCACGGTGTGCCGCTTCGTCACGCCATCACTTGCTCTCGATAGGGGTTACGATGAAATTCTCTACCAAGCTCATGCTGACGATTGGCGCCGCCAGCGTCGTCGCTGTTCCCGTGGCCGCGCAGCAAATGCGTCGGAACATTCGGATTGTCGGCTCCTCCACAGTCTATCCCTTCTCCCGGGCAGTGGCAGAGCATTACAGCCGCGCCAATCCCGGCATTCCCGCGCCGATTATCGAATCGACCGGAACCGGAGCCGGATTCAAGCTGTTTTGCGGGGGCGTGGGCGCTTCGCACCCGGACATTTCGAACGCCTCGCGCCGGATCAAGCTATCGGAATTCCGCAGCTGCGTCGCCAATGGCGTATCGCAGATCACCGAAGTGCAGATCGGCCTTGATGGCATCGCAATGGCAACGGCCCGCGCGACCGGCATGTCGAACATGACCACCCAGGAACTCTATTACGCACTCGCGAAGACGCCGTTCGGCAAGCCCAACCCGACCAAGACCTGGAAGGACGTCAATCGCAGCTTCCCGGCCATTCCGATCCGCATCTACGGTCCGCCGTCGACATCGGGGACGCGCTCGTCGGTCGAGGATCTGCTGATGGAGCCAGGCTGCGCCAGCAGCCCAGCGATGGCAGCGATGAAAAAGACCAACGAGGCTCGCTACAACCAGATCTGCAAGGGTGTTCGCGAGGACGGCGCTTATGTGGCGTCGGGTGAAAACGACAATCTGATCGTGCAGAAGCTCGAAGCCAATCCGGGTGCCGTGGGCTTGTTCGGCTATTCCTACCTCGAAGAGAACCTTTCCAAGCTCAAAGGCCTTTCGCTTAATGGCGTGCAGCCGTCTTACGAAGCCATTGCCAGCTTCCGCTATCCCGGCGCCCGGCCGATGTACATCTACATCAAGAATGCGCATCTCGATGCCATTCCCGGGATCCGCGCCTATGCGGCCGAGTACGTCCGCGAAGGCACTTTCGGCGCGAGTGGTTACCTGCGGCAATCAGGTCTGATCGCCATGAGCACGGCCCAACGCCAGCGCAGCGCGCGCTTTGCCACCAGCATGACGCCGATGACCTCGGCCGGCCTCAAGTAAGGACTATCCAAAATGACCAAGAAATCCCCCAGGCGTGCCGCCTGGCTCGTCCTCGCTGGCGTCAGCATGCTTGCCCTCGTGCCTGCAGCTCGTGCTCAGGAAAAAGAGGCCGAACCGCCGGCCGATGCGCCATCGCCCGATGATCCGGCGCTGCTGCAAGTTGGGCAAAACGAAGCCAATCGCTCATCTTCGGATGCTCGCAGTGCCGTTCTCGAGGCGCAGATTGCTGCTTTGCAGGCCCAGCTCGACGCGCTGAAGGTCCAGGTCGCCAAGGCCAGCCCGACATGGAAGGGCGCACCCTTGAGCGAAGACAAGGAAGAAGGCTGGAGCTTCAAGGTGCGTGGCCGCCTGATGCTGGACGCCGCCTACGCGGGCGAGCCCGACAATTACGTGGCGAACCGCAATCTGGGTTTCAACGCCCGCATCCGCCGTGCCCGCATCGGTGTTGAGGGCGTGATCCCCGGCGGCTTTGGCTACAAGGCTGAAGTTGATTATGCCAACAGCGCAGTCGGCTTTGGCGATGTCATCCTGACCTATGCCCCCGCCAACAAGCCGTTCTCGCTGACTTTGGGCAACCACGAATCACTTAATGGTATGGAGCAGCAAACCAGCTCGCGCTGGTCGAGCTTCATCGAACGCGCGCAAATCAATGACGCCTTCGGCAACACCAGGCGCCTAGGGCTTTCGGCCGGCATCAAGTCCAGCGACGGGTTGTTCCGCGCCGACGCTGGCTTGTTCGCCGCGCATTCGATCGACGCTTCGGTCGACAATGACGGCTGGATCGGCGCAGGCCGCGTGACTTACGCGCCATTCGTCGGCCCCGGTTTCGTGCACCTCGGCGCAAACTTCCAACACCGCGAGTTCCAGTCGAATAACGGCGGCGTGGCAAGCGTCTCTACCGGCGCTCCTTCGACCAACCAGTTCGGCCGCTACCGCGCGCGTCCGTTCCTGCAGACCACCGACGTGCGGTTCGTCGACACCGGGAACATCGCCGCGCACGGTGATGATATCTTCGGCGTCGAAGCTTATGGCGTGTTCAAGTCGCTGCATATCGGCGGCGAGGCGCAGATGACCAAGGTTCGCACCTACCGTCCTGGCGACATCCGCACCGGGCTCGATGCTTTTGCCGGCGGCACCGGCGTAACGCCCCTTGAGAACCCGACATTCTGGGGTGGTCACTTCGAAGTTGGCTATTTCCTGACTGGCGAAACCCGCGGTTACAAGAACGGCCAGTGGGACCGGACCAAGGTACTCAATCCCGTCAATAAAGGCGGAATGGGCGCCTTCCAGATCATTGGTCGCTTCGATTACCTTGATCTTGACGACGCCAAGTTGATCGCGGCACCAACTAACACCTTTGCTACGGGCGTGAATTCTCTGTCATCCGTTACGTCCCGTCAGGCACGTGGCGGCAAACAGACCGGATATCTCCTTGGACTCACCTGGATCCCGACTGATTATGTCCGGTTCCTGGCGAACTACATCCACAGTGAAGTGCGCGGCGGTCCGTTCGCTCTGGCAGCGGATCCGACCTCGACCGATCCTGTCAACCAGCGTGGCTACTCAACCGATGCCTTCGCACTTCGCGCCCAAATCGACTTCTAAGCGCGCAGCCTCAGTCCTGTTCGGCCCCACTCCCTCCCGGGCCGAACAGGGCCTAACACGCAAACCCCGGTACTTGGCGTCAGCCCGCCTTCACCCGCTGGGGTGATAGAAGTCATAGACTATCTGCGCCACCGCTGCGCTGATCCCGGGCGCGCGTTGCAGATCTTCCAATGAAGCGGCCCGGACTCCCCCAGCGGTGCCGAAATGCAGCAGCAGCGCGCGTTTGCGGGCCGGGCCAACACCCGGAACTTCATCGAGCGGCGAGGCACTGATCGCCCGGCTGCGCTTGGCGCGGTGCGCGCCGATGGCAAAGCGGTGCGCCTCATCGCGGAGCCGCTGCAGATAGAACAAAACCGGCGAGTTGACCGGCAGGGTCTTTTCGCGGCCATCGGCGAAGTGGAAAACTTCCCGGCCCTCGCGGCCGTGGCCCGGGCCCTTGGCGACGGCAACCAGGGGCACGTCTTCAACCCCGAGTTCACTCAGCGCGTCCTTGACAGCGGACATCTGGCCTTTGCCGCCATCGATCAGCACCAGATCTGGCCAGGTCCCGCTGTCCTTGTCCGGGTCTTCATCGATAGCACGTGAAAAACGGCGACTAAATACTTCGTTCATCATCGCAAAATCATCGCCCGGTGCGGTTTCGGGACGCTTGATATTGAACTTGCGGTATTGGCCCTTGAGGAAGCCATCCGGCCCGGCGACAACCATTGCCCCCAGCGCATTGGTGCCCATTATATGGCTGTTATCGTAGATCTCTATTCGCTGGGGAACCTCTGAAAGTTCAAAGAATTCGGTTACTTCGCGTAAGGTCTTTGCCTTGGTTCCAGTCTCGGCCAGCCGCCGCTCCAGCGCTTCGGCAGCATTACGCCGCGCCTGCTCGACCAGCCGCCGCCGATCACCGCGCTGGGGCACGGATATCTCAATTCTGCCGCCGGCGCTCGGCGCCAGCGCTTCAGCCAGCAAATCCGCCTCAAGCAGCGCGCGATCGACCAGAATCAGGCGCGGCGGCGGGACTTCCTCGTAGAATTGGGCAAGGAAGCTGCTCAGCACCTCGTCCTCCGCCAAACCGTCAGTGTGGCTCGGGAAGAACGCGCGATGCCCCCAGTTCTGCCCGCCGCGAATAAAGAAGGCCTGGATCGCGAACTGGCCGCCCTGCTGGGCGATCGCAAAGACATCGGCATTGCCCACACCCTCGGCATTGATCGCCTGACTGCCCTGGATGAAGGTCGCAGCACGAAGCCGATCGCGAAGCATCGCCGCCCGCTCGAAATCCAGCGCCTCGGCGGCCAGCTCCATCTGCGCGGCGATCTTGGCCTGTACCGCGGATGACTTGCCGCCCAGGAAATCCTTCGCCTCGCCCGCCAGTTCGGCATAATCAGCCTCACTGATCCGCCCGACGCAGGGCGCCGAACACCGCTTGATCTGATAGAGCAAGCAAGGACGATCCCTTCGAGAGAAAAATACATCGTTGCAGCTTCTTAGAAGAAATAGCTTCTGTAGTGCATTAATTGTGGTGTTGACCGATCCGGCGCTCGCAAACGGACCGTAGTAGTTGCCCTTGGCCTTCCTGGCCCCGCGATGCTTCATGATCCGAGGGAAGGCATGATCGGCGCGGAGCAGGATGAAGGGAAAACTCTTATCATCGCGCAGCAAGACATTGTAAGGCGGGCGATAGCGCTTGATCAGCTGCGCCTCGAGCAGCAGTGCCTCAGCCTCTGAATTAGTGGTGACGATCGTCAGGCCGCGGGTCTGGCTGACCATGCGTTTGAGCCGCAGCGGCAAGCGCTCGACCGCCACGTAATTCGCCACGCGATTTTTCAGCGCTTTCGCCTTGCCGACATAGAGCACATCACCGCGCGCATCGAGCATCCGATAGACGCCGGGCTTGGGCTTGAGTGTCTGCACCACTTCGCGAATCGCGGCGACACCGGCTTCGAGGTCGGGCTGCCCAATCCCGCGCAGCGTGTAGGAAGCCTGATCCTCGTTGAAGCGGTCAGACGAATGCTGATCCTTGGGTGGTTTGGCGGGAGGCATGGTTTGCGAGATACGCATTCCGCTCCGCGCTTGAAAGCGCCTTGTTGACCGCTTTCCCCGGTATGATACCCATGTTGAGGTCTGCTCCGCCTGTTTGGTGAGCATTTGAAACAAGGAAATCGCGCTTGCGCCAACTTCAGGGCATGGATGCATCGTTCGTTGCGATGGAAACGCGCAACTCGCCGATGCACATCGGTTCGCTGCTGGTCTACAATCCCGAGACCGCGCCGGGCGGGTTTGTGCGGTTCAAGGACATATTGCGCCATTTCGAAAGCCGGATCCAATTGTCCAAGACTGTGCGGCAAAAGCTGGTTCGGGTGCCGTTCGACCTCGACTATCCCTATTGGATCGAAGACAACGAATTCGATCTTGAATATCATGTCCGCCATGTCGCCTTGCCAAGGCCCGGTGATTGGCGGCAGCTGTGCATACAGGCTGCGCGGATCTTTGCGCGCCCGCTCGACCTCAGCCGCCCGCCATGGGAATTCACGGTTATCGAAGGTCTCGACAACGTCCCCGGCGTTTCCCCGGGCAGCTTCGCCATGGTCACAAAGGTTCACCATTCCGCCATCGATGGCATGAGCGGCATTGATCTGCTCGACGCGCTGCATACCCTCGAAGCGCACACCCCGCCCCCCAACGAGCCGGACATGTGGAAGCCTGAGGATATGCCCAATCCGATGGCGCTGCTCGCCAAGGGCTGGCTCAACGCGATCACCAACCCGGCCAAACAGATCGAGGCATTTGCCCGCGCAGTTCCGGGCCTAGCCCGGACGATCCGGGCGATTGCCGCCAAAGACATCAGTGTAAGCGGCGAGATGCTGGCCCCGCGTAGCCGCTTCAATGCGGTCATCTCTCCCAATCGGGTAGTCGAAGGCCGCAGCGTTGCCCTCGCCGACATCAAGGCAATCCGCGCGCTCGCACCGGGTGCCAAGGTGAATGATGTTTTCCTCGCGATTGTGGGCGGGGCGATGCGCAAATATCTGCTGTCCAAGAATGATCTGCCCGAAAAGACGCTGACCGCAATGGCACCGATCTCGGTCCGTTCGAAAGACGAAAAGGGCGATATGGGCAATCAGGTAGCGGCGATGATCGCGCCGCTGGGCACCCACATTGCAGATCCGGCCGAGCGGCTGCGTTACGTTCATTCGCAGACCACCAACAGCAAGGCCATGACCGACGCGCTTGGTGCGCGCAACATGACCGAGATCAGCAAGGTCAGCCCGGCCTTGTTCATGGCGCTGGGCGCGCAGCTCTATACCCGGCTGGGCCTTGCCAACCGGGTCGGTCCGCCCTTCACCACCGTGGTCACCAATGTTCCGGGGCCACCGGTGGCGATTTACTCGACCGGCGCCCGGCTGGAGAGCATGATGGGGCTGCTGTGCCTGACCGACGGGCTTGGTCTGGGCCATGTGGTGCAAAGCTACGTCAAGGAAGCGACTATCGCCTTCACCGCCTGCCGCAAGCTTTTGCCCGATCCCGAGTTTTACTCGCAATGTATCCAGGACAGCTTTGACGAGCTTCTTGCTGCGGCCAAGGCGGCTGAAATTGCGCCAAAGGAGGTCCCGCCCGCCACCAAGGCCAGACCCCAGATCACGATCAAGCCCCAGGCCAAGGCAAACGCCAAGCCGAAAGCCAAGCCGCAGGCCAAGCCCAAAGCCAAGCCGCAGGCCAAGGCTGGTGCCAAGCCGAAGTCCCGATCTGCCAGCGCTTCAAAGAGTACAAAAGCATGACCGCTGCCCAGACAAAGCCGGCAAGGCAGTCCCGTCCGCCCTCTCGGTTGCTGGCGCTGGCCGAACCGCGCGCGGTGTTTGAGCTTGCTGCCTTTTATGCCACGCGCCCCTTGCTGGCGATGCTGCCACGAGGCGATGGCCATCCAGTGTTGGTCTTGCCCGGGTTCCTCGCGTCGGATCGCTCGACCGTTCCATTGCGCCGCTTGCTGGGCGATCTGGGCTATGACGCTTATGGCTGGGAGCTTGGCCGCAATGTCCGGTTCGACAATCCTCGGGTTGCCGAGATGGAGGAACGGCTGCTGACGATCCACCGCATGACCGGGCGCAAGGTTTCGATCGTCGGCTGGAGCCTGGGCGGGGTTTTCGCGCGCGAGCTCGCCAAGATGCATCCCGAAGCGGTGCGGCTGGTTATCTCGCTCGGCAGTCCGATCCGCAATGATCGCAACCACTCGAACGCCAGTGGGACGTTTGAATATCTCAACGGGAAGAAGCCGGAACCTATCCGGCCCGGACGGTTCAAGGGACTGCACAACGCTCCGCCAGTTCCGACCACCTCGATCCTGACCAAGACCGATGGGGTCGTCCATTGGCGGGGCTCGGTCCAGCAGCCGCAAGGCCAGACCGAGAATATCGAAGTCCGCGCCAGCCACCTTGGCCTTGGCGTCAACCCCAGCGTGATGATCGCGATCGCTGATCGGCTGTGGCAGCCCGAAGGGCAATGGCAACCCTTTGCGCCGCGTCTTTCACAGCGCTGGATGTTCCCGGATACCAAGCTGCATTAAAACATCTTGCGCAATTCGACCTCGATCACTCTTCCGCGCGGATCGACATAGTCGCGCTGATAGCTGAGCGGCACTGCGCCCGAACCGTCGGTGATCTTCTGCCGCGCATCGAAGATATTATCGATCCTGAAGGATAGCCGCGCACCCTTGAAGAATGGGCTCAGCTTGGTCAGCGCCTGTTTTTGGCCAAGATCCGCAAAAACCCGCAGGTCAAAGCCGAACAGACCTGAAAAGCGCAAGTCCGATGAGCCGGGCAGACCGCTGCCATTGACCGTTGTGGGAGCATTGTAGCGGCCGACCAGCCGGACCCCCATGCCCTTGTAAAATGTCCCGGATTCCAGCTCCAGCGCGTGCCGCCCCACGCCGCCGCCACTCAGCGCATCGCCGTTCAGCAAATCGAGCGACGGGCCACCTGGCCCGACCAGCACCTGTTCGGATAGCCGATAGGTATGGTATAGGCTGATGTTCCAGCGCCCTTGCCCGCCGGGGCCGCCCATCATCGCGCTCATGCCGCCCATGCCTCCGCCGCCTGAACGTCCACCGCCGCCGGAGCGTCCGCCGCCGGACCGGCCACCCAGCCGCTCGCCACCAGTTATTCCGCCGCCCGGAGGCGCCTTGCCGATCGTGCCGGACAGGTTGAGACCCCAGCGCAGCCGCGATCCATTCTGCTGCGCCAATGTCACGGGTCGCCGATCAATCGCCACCAGTCGGCCAGAGCTGTCGCGTGTCACGCGGCCGGGAAACGCAGCCTCGATTGCCGGGGTGAGCAGCGGGAAGGAGGCGGTCACATCTTCCGACCGGTTGCGGAAATATTCGATCAGCAGGTTCGAATTGCGCAGGAATGGTAATTGCCAGTTACCCGAAATCTTCAGATCGCGCTGCGTCTCGCGCCGCAACGCGGGATTGCCGCCGCCGGAAATCGTCGCCAGCACGGTTTGGCCGCGACTGAAATCATAGGTTGGGACGTTGAATGTAAGGGTGATCGGTCCGCCCAGTTCTGACAGACCCGGCGCGGCTTCATTGACGATATAGCTGACCTGCAAGCCCAGCGTTTCGGTCGGAGACCAGCTAATGCCAGCACTCCAGTCCTTGAGCGTACCGAAATCGGATAGGCGATTGAGACCAGCGCTGAAATTCAGCGACACATCGCCGACCCCGCCCAGCACGCCTTCGCGCCTGCTGGTAAGCGGCAGGCCCAGGTTTAGCCCGGCCGACAGATCGCTGCGACTGAGGTTGGTGACGCCTGCCGCGCTGCGGGTGTCGTCGCTTTCGAGCCCGGAATAGGCGTAGCCAGCCTTGAATGTAACGCTCGCCTCGCCGGCCGGCAATCGAAACGGCCGCCCGATGAAGGTGACGAGGCCCGTCAGACTGTCGTTTCGCGCCGATGCGGTATCAAAGCCGCTACCATCACGGCGATCGATCCGCGTCTCGCTGTCGCTGTGATTGCCGTCAACCGTAGCGGACAATTGCCATTCGCCCAACCGCCGGTTGAAGCCCGCCCCGCCCTGCAAACTGGTGGTTCCATTTGCGCGCGCCAGCGGCTCGTCGAACGGATCAAGCCCTGACAGCGAGCGACTATCCGAACGGCTGAGTGCCGCGTTGAGGCTCAACTGACCATCGAGCCCCCCGCTGCCCAATCCTTTGGTCCAGGTTGCATTGAGCCCCAGATCACGACTGTCGGCAATCAGCGTGCGGAATGGCGCAGGATCGAGTTGGCCTGGTGCAACTGGCACAGTCGGAATTATCGAGCGTTCGGATTCGGTAAGCGGAGTGGTATCGCTGGCAGTAGCGGTCAGATTCAGTCGGCTTGGGCCATTGATTCGCAGCATCGAACCTTCGAACTCCGCGGTAGAACTGCCACCAGCCCAGGGCTGCCGGAATTCCGATTCGAGCGTTTTACTGGTGAAATTATCCTTGAGAATGAAATTCACCACGCGCTGGTTGGGCGGATAACCAAACCGCAGCGCCACTTCTTCGGGTAGCACTTCAACTTTGCGGATCGCCTCAGGCGGGAAATTGCGCAGTTCGCGGAAGCTGGCGACGCGCTGGCCATTGATCAGTACCACCGGCGAGCCACTACCGCGGGCGCGCCCGGACCCCGTCTGCGGTGCTAGTGCCGTAAGCAGATCGGCGATTGAGGCAGCGCCATAGGAAGCAATCTCAGCTTCATTCAGCGTTGCGACCGGCATCTGCGGCACATCGAGTTGACCGCGCAAACGCGTGGCGATGACCAGGATCTCGTTGGTGTCTGACGGCGATGCGGTTCCATCCAACGGCGGGATTGTGTCAAGCGGAGCGGCCTCCTCGGCCAAGGCCGGAGCACTACACAACGCCAGAGAAATGCCACAGAGTTGAGCTACATTACTGAAATACTTCAATTATCCGGCCAATCCTGATGAACCCTCCCGTTCGCGCAGATGACTGGCGCAAGCTTGGCGCAATGACAAGTCAATGCACGGTAACAAATTGTCGCGCTTCCCTTGCTACCAGCTTAACCGGGTCTCTTCGCCTTCCTATCAGCGCCACATCATGCATCAGATCCGGCAAGGCTTCCCTTTTTCACGGACCGGGGCTATGGCGCGCCGGATTGACCCTTAGACGAATATGGAAACAGATTACGGATGGCGAAGGAAGAACTCCTCGAAATGCGCGGCACGGTGGTAGAACTGCTGCCCAACGCGATGTTCCGCGTCCGCCTCGAAAATGATCACGAAGTCCTGGGCCATACCGCTGGCAAGATGCGCAAGAACCGCATCCGTGTGCTGGTGGGCGACGAGGTGCTGTGCGAACTCACCCCCTATGATCTGACCAAGGGCCGGATCACCTATCGCTTCATGCCCGGCCGCGGCGGTCCCGGCCAGTTCTGAGCAGGGGCGTGACCGCGCCCTTGCTGATCCTCGCTTCCGCCAGTCCGCGCCGGCTTGAACTGCTGGCCCGGCTTGGCGTGATCCCGGCACAGGTCGCTGCTGCCGATATCGATGAAACTCCCCTCCCCCGCGAAGTCCCGCGCGACTATGCTCAGCGCATGGCGCGGGAAAAGGCGCTGGCCATCTCTGGGGAGGCCAGCCATGTGCTGGGCGGAGACACCGTTGTTGCGCTGGGCTGCCGTATCCTTCCCAAGGCCGAGGACGAGGTCAGCGCCCGCAAGTGCCTCGCCCTGCTTTCCGGCCGGCGCCACACCGTTTTGTCCGCGGTCGCGCTCAAATCACCCGACGGATTGCTGCGCGAACGCCTGTCGGAAACCATCGTCCGTTTCAAGCCGCTCAGCAAGGCCGAGATTGATGCCTATGTCGCAGGCGGCGAATGGCACGGCAAGGCTGGCGGCTATGCCATTCAGGGCAGCGCCGAAGGACTGATCGCGTGGATCGCGGGCAGCCATTCGGGCGTCATCGGCCTGCCCCTGTTTGAAACCCGCGCGCTGCTGCGCTCCGCAGGCTTTCCCCTTGGCTGAGTGGCTGATCGAAGCAGGCATCGGCGAGGACCGGGCAGTACTGATCCAGAACGGCCAGAATATCGCGGCACGCCTTTCCTGGCCGGGCAAGCTGGG
The DNA here is from genome assembly GCA_031413595.1 of Novosphingobium sp. Taxonomy (GTDB): domain Bacteria; phylum Pseudomonadota; class Alphaproteobacteria; order Sphingomonadales; family Sphingomonadaceae; genus Novosphingobium. The sequence goes on along the minus strand of JANOFJ010000198.1, from coordinate 337 downwards.
TGCGGGCCTGGTTGAGGATGCCATCCTGATCGCCCGCTCGGCCGGATCGAAACGCGGCACCGCGCGCTTTGCCAACGGTGAGGAAGCGCTGGTCGATAGTCTCCCGCCCGGCGCCAGCGAGGGCGCGGCGCTCCGTCTGATTGTCACCCGCGCCGCAATGGCCGAACGCGGCCGGCTCAAACGCGCGCAAGCACGGCCCACCAGCGATGCCCCCCGGCCCGGCCCCACTCTGGCCGAGGGACTGCGCGCCGGCGGCCATGATGTGAAACTCGTCCGCCAGTTCGATGGCTGGGAAGAAATCTTCGCCGAGGCGTGGAGCGGCGAAGTTGCTTTTCCC
>JANOFJ010000197.1:0-1692 GCA_031413595.1 Novosphingobium sp. | reverse complement strand
ACCGGATTCGGACTGACTTCCGATCACAGCAGCAGCACCGGGGGAGTCAATCCGGTGCTGGGCTTTGCCTCAGGCGGAGCGTTCGGCGCAATCGGCTATCAGATCGCACCGGACTTGCAGGTAACCGCAGGGTTTTCCGAGAACCGGCTTGTGCATTCGCAGCTGCCGGGCCTCGATCATGCTGATCAGATCGCCCTCAAGGGATTTGAGCCCTACCGCGCCAATGCCTTCAATATGGCGGTTACGCACCGGGTGAGCCCGGCGGTTTCGGCCACATTGAGCTATACGCGGCTGGACGAAAAGGCTGCCGTGCTGGGCGTCCAGTCGGTTGAGCCGGGAGACCTGGGAGACGGTTCGGTGACCGACGCCGCCACGCTCTCGGCGACTGCCGAGCTTGGCCAGGGCCTGCAGCTTTCGCTGTCGGCAACCGGTGCCAGAACCCATGCGAACGGCAAGAACCAGGCATTTTCCACCAGCCAGGGCGGTGTCCTGAGCACCGCATTTGCGCTCGCTGCGGCGAAGACCGGGATTGTCGGCAAGCGCGACCAGCTGCGCCTTTCCATCGCCCAGCCGCTTCATATCGAGCAAGGCAAGATGGAGTTCACCTCGGTTGCGGTTATCGATCGCACAACCGGTGAGATCGGCCCGGTGACCCAGCAGTTCGATATTGCCGGCCAGTCACGGCGCTACATCGGCGAGATGCTCTATGCGACGCCAGTACTTGGCAATCGCGGCGAGCTGAGCCTGTTCGGACGGGCCGAAATGAACGCGGGCTCGGGCGGGGCAGATGAGAATTACATTGCGGGGGGCCGGGTGCGGTTCGAATTTTGAGACTCGTCTGATACTGGCAGATTTAACGGAACGTCAACCGTCCGCTGGTAAGTAAGGCGCTTAGCGCTCGCGCCAGCGAGGGGGAGACTTCACTGTTTAATTACTACCGCCTTGCAATCGGAATACTGACGTTATTGGTAATGCCGGCTGGTGCAGTATTTGCACAGCCGGCATCTTCGTCAGCCGTGGCGGCGAACAGCGGGCCAGCGGCTGAGTTCGGACGTCATCTGACCTCGGCCAAGGCCGTGATGATGTCGGATCCGGGTTCGGCGCTGCGCGACGCTCGAGCAGCGATTGAAATCGGCAAGGGGATGTCCGGAAGCGAGGCCCGGATCGCCATCGCCACTGGCCAATGGCTGGAAGGCGAGGCGCTGATCCGCCTCAACCGCGCCAAGGAAGCACGAAAGGTTATCACTGATGCTCTGGCGGTCGCGGTTCAGGACCAGCCCGGAAGCAAGTTGCACGCCGACCTGCTCAAGGCCAACGCAGCAATCGCCAACGAAACCGGCGATCTGCAGTCGGCCCTGACCTCGCTTCATCAGGCCCACCGGATATTCGGGAAGCTGGGCGAACGGCGCAGCCAGGCGATCGTCTACCAGAACATCGGTTCAATCTATTCCGAAGCCCGCGATTATCAGCGGGTTCTTTATTATTACGACCTCGCCAACGAAACCTATGGCGAGGATCCAAACCTTTCGCTGGCTGCGCACAACAATCGCGGCAATGCTTTCAAGGAAATGGGCAAACTGGCCGACGCCCTGCGTGAATTTCGCATTGCCTTGGGTATTGCACGCAAGATCGAAAGTCCGCTGCTCGAAGCGCGGATCATTACCAACATCGCCTCAGCTCAATATCTGAATG
>JANOFJ010000196.1:0-13726 GCA_031413595.1 Novosphingobium sp. | reverse complement strand
GTGTTGTAATGCCACACCGTGCCGGGCGGATGGGCGCGCGGTAGTTTGCGCAAGTAGCTGACGGTGGCGTCCATCCCGGGGTCGGGCTTGGCGTTGTTGAACCGGCTGACGTCGGAGACGTATCCTCGTAATCCTCGGTCCAGCGCACGCCCGATGACATGGTCAGCAGTTGCCGGATGCTGACATCGTCATAGGCGGAGCCTTTGAGATCGGGGATATAGGCCGAAACCTTGTCCTCCAGGCTGGTGATCGCGCCATCCTGCAGCGCCGCGCCGACAAGTGTGGAGGTGAAGGATTTGGCGACCGAAAAGCTGGTCCAGCGGCCGCTGCGATCAAACCCCAGCCCATAGCGTTCGAACCGCAGCTTGCCGTCTTGCAGGATGACGATCGCGGCTGAGCGCTGCGATGCCATATATTGATCGATGCCGGGGATGGTCAGCGGCTGGCCCGGCGGCAGCGGCAGGGGGGTGGCGGCGGGCGCAATCACGCGCGATCCGGCCAGCATCGGCAGCCGGTCCAGCCCGCGAAAAGCGGCGTCGCGCTGGCCTTGCGACCATTGCAGCACGTCGGCACTGGTCGGCAAGGTCAGCAGGATGCCGCGCGTCTCCCGGTCAAGGCTGGCAAAGCTGAGCGCGCCCGCCGCCAGCACGATCCCCAGCGCGCCCAGTGCAATTGTCCGTTTCCGCATGGTTCCTGCAATCCCTCCCCGTTTATCGCCTGCCACCATAGCGAAGGTGCTGGTTGGCGAAAGGGGGCGGTGCGAAAGGGGGGCGGTAATTGCCTCTTGCTCCGGCCCGCCATCATCGGCAAAGGCCGCGCCATGCTTTGTACCCTGCCTCAACAGCCCGCCGATGCGCTGCTTGCGCTGATCAAGCTTTATGCCGCCGATCCCCGGCCCGACAAGATCGACCTGGGGGTGGGGGTTTACCGCACCGGCCAGGGCGATACGCCGGTGTTCGGCGCGATCAAGGCGGCGGAGCAGCGGCTGCTGGATACGCAGACCTCCAAATCCTACCTCGGCCCGGAAGGCGACATGGGCTTTGTCCATGCGCTGATGCCCTATATTTTCGGGCGCGAAGACCCGGCGATGGGCGGACGCATCGAGGGAATGCAGGCCCCCGGCGGGACCGGCGCGGTGCGCCTCGCGGTGGCGCTGGCCAAGAAGGCGGGCATCACGCGGATCTGGATGGGCACGCCCAGCTGGCCTAACCACGCGCAGATCTACGCCGATCTTGGGCTGGAGCTGAAGGGCTTTGCTCATGCGACCGCGGCGGGCGTGACCGATGTGGACGCGCTGCGCGGCGCAATTGCGGCGGCGAGTGAAGGCGATGCGATCCTGCTCCATGGCTGCTGTCACAACCCCAGCGGTATCGATTACAGCCATGCTGAGTGGGACGAGATTGCGGGTCTGGTCGCCGGAGCCAAGCTGCTGCCGCTGCTCGATCTGGCCTATCAGGGGCTGGGGCAGGGGATGGAGCAGGACAGCTACGGCGTCCGCCGCGTGCTGGCAGCCGTGCCCGAGGCGGTGATCGCCTATAGCTGCGACAAGAATTTCGGGATGTACCGCGACCGGGTTGGTGCGGCCTATGTGATGGTGGCGGCGACCGATCAGCTGGGCGCGGTGCTCTCCAACGGCCACGCGCTGGCCCGCGCCAACTGGTCAATGCCGCCCGATCACGGCGCGGCGGCGGTGCGGATCATCCTTGAGGATGCGGGGCTCACCGCGCAGTGGCTGGATGAGCTCGATACGATGCGCGCCCGAATGAACCAGGTCCGCGCGCGGTTAGCCGAGGCTGGCAAGGTCGGGACGCTTGATCTGGCGCCGCTGGGCGGTCAGAACGGGCTGTTCTCGCTGCTGGCCTTGTCGGGCGAGCAGATCCAGAAGCTGCGCTCCGACCACGGGATCTACATGGCGGGTTCGGGCCGGATCAACATTGCCGGGCTCACAAGTGCCAATATCGACAAGTTCATCGCCGCGCTGGCTGATGTGACCAGCTGATGGACCGGCAGCCGACGCTGGAGGGCGAGCTGCTGCTGCTCCGTCCCCTGCGCGCGGATGATTGGGACGCGCTGTTTGGTGTCGCCTCCGATCGACTGGTCTGGGAGCTTCATCCGGCGCATGACCGCTGGAAAGAGGAGGTTTTCCGCGCCTATTTCGCCGATGCACTGGCGCAGGGCGGGGCGCTGGCAGTGATCGACCGGGCGAGCGGGGCGATGATCGGAGGCTCGCGGATGCAGGGCTATGATCCGGCAGACGGCGGTTCGGTCGAGATCGGCTGGACCTTCCTTTCTCGCGACTATTGGGGCGGGGAAACCAATCGCGAGATGAAGCGGCTGATGCTGGCCCATGCGCTGGGGTTCGTCGAGCGGGTCAAGTTCCGCGTGGGAGAGGACAATCTCCGCTCACGCCGGGCGATGGAGAACATCGGCGGACAGCTGACCGATGAAACCAGCATTACCGAACGGGCCGGGGCCGGGGTGGTTCACGTGACCTACGAGATCACCCGCGAGGGCTTTGCGAGCGGGCCGCTCAGCCTCTGAGGCTCTGCATCCGCTGGAGATAGCGGGCCAGCACATCGATTTCCAGATTCACCGCGTCCCCTGCCTTGAGGCTGCCGAGCGTGGTGACTTCCCCGGTGTGCGGGATGATGTTGAGCATGAAATGCACCGCGCCATCGCTCTGGTCGGTAACCGCGTTGACCGTCAGCGAAACGCCATCGACCGTGACTGAGCCCTTGGCGGCAATGAACGGGGCAATCGCGGCGGGCGCGGCGACGATCAGCTGCCACGATCCGCCGACCTGCGTTGCAGCAACGATCTGCCCAACCGCATCAACATGACCGGTGACGATATGCCCGCCCAGCTCGTCCCCCAGCCGCAGCGCCGGTTCGAGGTTGAGGGCGCGGCCGGTGGTCCATTGGCCGGGGACAGTGCAGGCGATCGTCTCGCCCGAGACATCGACCGCGAACCAGGCGTCGCCAGTGGTTCCGCCGCGCTCCACCACCGTCAGGCACACGCCCGAACAGGCGATCGAGGCGCCGATCGCGATGGTCGCAGGATCGAGCGGGCAGGCGACGATGACGCGCAGATCGCCCAGTGCGCGGGTTTCGCGGATCGTGCCGATGCTGGTAACTATTCCGGTGAACATGAGGAGCGCTCGTAGACTTCCATTGTGTCGTTGCCAAGCTGGCGGCGGTCGGTCATTTGCCAGCGGCCATGCGCTTCGGCCAGGCTGGTCAGGCCGATGTCGCCCAGCGCTGCTTTCCCCCCGCCGATCAGGATCGGCGCGCGATACAGCACCAGCCGGTCGACCAGATCGGCCCCCAGAAACGCCGCCGCCGCACCTGCCCCGCCTTCGATCATCAGATACTGCACATCGGGCATCGCGCTGGTGATCTCTTCGGGGCTATGCAGCACATTCCACCCTTCAGGTGCGGGCCCGCGGGTCAGCACCCAGCGATCCGGACTGCGCTGCTCCAGCGCGGGCAGGCGGACATCGAGGCTGGGGTTATCCGCGCGCAATGTCCCGCCGCCGACCAGAATGGCATCGGCTGAGGCGCGCAGGACATGGGCGTGGGCGCGGGCCGGCTCGCTGGTGATCCACTGGCTGGTGCCATTTGCTTGCGCGATATTGCCATCGAGCGAGGTGGCAAGCTTGAGCGTGACATGTGGGCGTGAGGCCGTGGCCTGCTTCAAATATCCTGCCAGGCTCACCTCACAGGCCGGCGAGGGGAGCAGCTCTGCCGCAATCCCCGCCGCCTTGATCCGGGCCATGCCCTGACCGGCGGTGCGCGGATCGGGATCGGCGACGCCGACAACCACCCGGCTAAGCCCGCTCCGCGCGATCAGATCGGCGCAGGCCGGGCCGCGCACGCTGGGGTGGGCGCAGGGCTCGAGCGTGACATACAGCGTCGCACCATCGGCCACCACACCGGCTTCGGCCAGCGCTACCGCTTCGGCGTGCGGACGCCCGCCGGCCTGTGTCCAGCCGCGCCCGACGATCTTGCCGTCACGGACAATGATCGCGGCGACTGCCGGGTTGGGGCGGCTGAGCGGCCGGGCGCGTGCGGCAAGGCGCGCCGCAGCATCGAGCCAGCGCATGTCACCGGGTTGTGGCAACTGGCACCTGTGCCTTGCTCGCCGCTTCGGCCGCGCTGTCAGCCTGCGCCTTGCGTTCGATCGCATCGACATCCATGCCCGAGGCCCGGCCGATCTTCTTGTAGATGTTGCGCACCGCTTCCTCGCGCTTGGCCTGCTCGGCGGCGCGGGCTTCCTTGCGCTTCTGGTTGGCGATGTTTGAGGCAATGATTTCGGCATCGCTGCGATCGGCGCGCCACGAGGTTATATAGGTGATCTCGGCCTTGACGCGGGGCTTCTTCCAGCTTTCCTGGTTCATGATCGAGAAGATCCCCAGTGTGGTCAGCCCGGCCAGAAAGGCGAAGCGCCAGCGGTTACGCCCGGCCTGCTGATACACGGTGCGAAAATCGGCAATCGCGCCGACCGGATTGATGTTGCGCCAATAGGACATTGGCCCAAGATAGGGGCAACCGCTGCGCAGCGCTAGAGCAAGATGCGATAAGGCTGAATCGCACCATGCTCTATAACTCTTTGTTGCCGCGTGATTTATTACGAAAAACCGGTTCCCACTTTTTCGCATCACGCTCTATGATTCAGTTATAATCGACTGAAATCGGGATGCGTCCGCGGAAATTGCCGCCCTGGCGGCCCTTCACGTTAAGCTTCCCACCAAAGGTGAATTCGAGCGTTCCATTGGCATCCAGCGTCGGATTTGCCGGCAGGTCGGTTACCATCTCGGTCAATTCGGCATTGGATCCATCGGCCGCGCTCATCATCACCTGCCGCGGCATATCGATCCTGACCGGACGCCGCGGTACGCCGATTATCCGAGCGCGCCCCTGGACCGACATTCCGCCCAGATCAATCATTCCGCCTTCTGTGCGCTTTGAACCGCTTTGCGGATCGATTGCGGCGCTGCCGCCTTCGTTCCCTGACAACGCCAAGCGGCTGAAGACAAGGTTTGTGTGGATTTCGATGGTCAGCGGCGGCTCGCCCTCGGCAAGTCCGTCAGAACTGAAACACAGCCGGCACGCGTCCTGTCCCGCCACGGGAGCCGGGATCGCCAGCAGCGCAAGTGCTGCAACAGGCAAGAGGTGACGGACCATCGCCCTTTAATCGGCCCAATGTGGTTAACAGACAGTTACGGGAGTATCCCTAGCCGAACGGCTGGTAGAGGCTTCGGCCCTCGCGTTTGAGCCAGCGGTTAGCCGCCGCCATGTCGCCCTCATAGATGTCGCCGAGCAGCGCATGGAACCGCGGGCTGTGATCGAAGTGCACCAGATGCGCCACCTCATGCGCCACAACCGAGCGCCGAACAAAGTCCGGCGCCATGATCAGTCGCCAGTTGATCCGGATTGTGCCGCCATGGGCGCAGCTTCCCCAGCGGCGCTGGGCGCTCGACAGCATCAACCGGGGCGGGGTTCGCGCTGCGCGCGCGCAATAATGGGCCAGATCGTCCGCCATCAACCGCCGCGCCTCGCCCTCCAGCCAGCGGCGCAGGCGAGGGCCGAGATTTTCAGCAGGGCCGCCCAGCACCAGCGCGGCGTCCTCGATCCGCACCCGGCGGCTGGTCCCGGCAAGGTGCTGCAGCTCCAGTTCTGCGCCGCGATAGGGGATCGGCGCTCCATTGATCAGCGCGACCGGGGCGGGCAGTTTGGCCAGCTGCAACTCCAGCCAATCGGATCGCTCCTGCACAAAGGCGAGTGCATCGGCGGTGCGGGTCCAGCGCGGCATGGTGATCCGCACCTCGCTGCCATCGGGAGCCAGCCGCATCGCCAGCCGCCGTGATCGTTCCAGCCGCTTGATCACCACCGGCAGGGTTCGTCCGGCGACGGTAATCTGCGGCAGTTCCGCAGCGGGGCGGCGCAACCAGTCAAGCATTTGCGGGGCAATCATTCATCGGGCGCGAGCTCCAGCCCCGGTGGCAGCACGACATGGTTTTCGAGCGGCCCGGCGAGATCTTCGCTGATTGCCTTGCCGCGCACCGAAATGCCCGCGCTGTGGACCGTTTCGCGGCTGCCGCTGATCAGATAGTGCCATTCGCGCAGCGGCTCGCCATCGGCGCGGAGGCGATAGGCGCAGGTCTGGGGCAGCCAGTGCATCTCGGCGGCCAGACGCGGGGTAAGCCGGACGCAATCGGGAACATATGTTCGGCGGTTCTTGTAATCGCTGCACCGGCCCGAGTGAATGTCGAGCAGCTTGCAGGCGACATTGGTGGGATAAATCGCACCGGTGTCTTCATCTTCCACCTTGTGGAGGCAGCACTGCCCGCAGCCATCGCACAGCGCTTCCCACTCATCGCGGTTGAGCTGCTCGATGGGTTTCTCCCAGAACGGCGCGGGCTTGGTTATTTCACCCATTTGGCAAGGTCCGCGGCAACCGCATCAGGGCCCATATCAACCGGCAGCATGCTCAGCGGTTTGCCGTCCCGGTCCATCAGATAGGCGATCCGGCTGTGGTCCATCAGATAGCCCCCGGCGCTTTGATTGCCCTTGGCGTAATAGACCTTGAATGCCTTGGCCGCCACATCCACCTGTGCTGCGGTGCCAGTCAGCCCCAGCAGCCGGGGCGAGAAGGCAGCGGCAAATTCACCAACTTTTGCCGGGGTATCGCGCGCCGGATCGATCGAGATGAAGATCGGCTGGATATTGGTCGCAGCCGCGCCATGGGCCTTTTCAAACCGGGCAAGTCCCTGCATCAGCACTGCTACATCGGTTGGGCAGGCATCGGGACAAAAGGTGAAGCCGAAATAGACGATGCGGTATATGCCCGCAAAGTCTTCCCAGCGGACCGGCTTTCCGGTCTTGTCAGCAAGAGTGAAGGCCCCGCCGATAGTCGATCCGGCCAACGGCGGGGTTTCCACCGGAGCCGGGGTGACGGTTGAACTATCGCAGCCCGCCAACGACAGCGGCAGCATCAGCAAAAGGGCGATCGGGGCAAGAAAAAGCTTGGTCATGGCGCGGCGGTTCATGCTCTGCTAAACCGCGCGGCGCAAGAAGCGGATTGGGCGGTTCGTGATTGCCCGGTGGAATGGAACAGATTTCACCGCAACAGGAGAAGTCAGAGTGTTCAAGTCACGGCCAATTTTGCGCGGGCTAGCGATGGTGCTGGGCGTGGCGTTTGTCTTGTCCGGGGTCTGGTCGGCCCCGGCGCAGGCGCAATTTTCCGATAGCTACAAATTCCTCGAAGCGGTGCGCAAGAAAAATGGTGATGAAGTTACCGAAAAGCTCGATGCGCCGGGGACCACGATCATCAACACCCGCGATAGCACGACCGGTGAAACCGCGCTGCACATCGTCACCGCGCGCCGCGATCTGACCTGGATGAGCTTCCTGATCGGCCGGGGCGCCAATGTGAATATCCGCGATGCCAGGGGCATCACGCCGCTGGTGCTGGCAACCAACCTTGGGTTTGTTGAAGGGGTGGACCTGCTGATCACCCAGAGGGCCCGGGTCGATGAAAGCAACAATGCCGGCGAAACGCCCTTGATCACCGCGGTCCACAACCGCAACATCCAGTTGATGCGTACTCTCCTTAAAGCTGGGGCGAATCCTGATCGGGCTGACAATTCGGGCCGCTCGGCACGCGACTATGCACTGCTGGAGGGCCAGAATGGCGCCCTGATCAACGAGATCAAGAATAGCGCCAAGTCCAGGGACCAGGGCGCCCGCCCGTCCTATGGCCCCTCGCTATGAGCAAGGTCATCCCACTTGCCGAGGCAACGCTCGATGAGCTGCGTCTCGCGCTCGCGCCGGCGATTGCCGAAGCGGCAATTTTCGATGGCTGGGGCGATGCGGCGATCCGCGCTGCAGCAGCCAGCCAGGGGGTGAACCCCGATGTGGCCGTGCTCGCCTTTCCGGGCGGGGCGATGGATCTGATCGGCGCATGGATCGCGCGGATCGATGCCGATATGGCCGCAGCTCTGCCGGCAACGCGGGTGGGTAATCTGCCGATTCGTGAGCGGATCCGCACGCTGGTTCAGTTCCGGCTCGATGCGCTGGCCGGCCGCGAAGAGGCTTTGCGCCGGGCGCTGGCAATCATGGCGATGCCACTCAATCTGCCTGCCACGCTCAGGCTTGGCTGGAACAGCGCCGATGCGATGTGGCGGCTGGCGGGCGATGCCGCGACTGATTACAATCACTATACCAAGCGCATGACGCTGGGCAGCATCTATGCCGCGACGCTGGCGGTCTTTGCCCAGGATCAGAGCGAGGATCATGCCGATACCCGCGCTTTCCTAGATCGCCGAATCGGCGATGTGATGCAGTTCGAAAAGACCAAGGCGCGGCTGCTCAAGCCCCGCGACGAGACGTTCAGCATGGCCCGCCTGCTTGGACGGCTGCGCTATCCGGCGCGCTGACGCGGGCTTTTTGATCTCGGTCAATTATTGCGAATGACTTGCAATTAGCTATTGGTTCTGGCAGCGCCGGGCCATGACGCTTGATCTGCTCCCCACTGGCCAACGCGCCCGCATTACTGCGGTCGATTGGTCGCTGCTGGTCGATGAAGAGGGGCAGCGGCTCCGCGCGCTGGGGATCGATGTCGGCGCGCGGGTCGCGGTATCGCATCGCGGCGTGTTTGCCGGGCGCGATCCGATTGCCCTGATGATCGGCCGGATGACCGTGGCGCTGCGCCGCGCCCATGCCCGTGCCATGCAGGTTGAAGTGGTGTGAGCAGGCACCGTTCCGCCGCGCTGGTCGGCAATCCCAATGCCGGAAAGAGTGCGCTTTTCAACGCGCTGACCGGCGCGCGGCAGAAGATCGCCAACTATCCGGGCGTCACGGTGGAGCGCAAGGCGGGGCGGCTGATCCTGCCCTCGGGCGCGCCGATCGAGCTGACCGACCTTCCGGGCAGCTACGGCCTGACCACCACCAGCCCCGACGAAGAGGTTACCCGCAAGGTCATCCTCGGCGAGTTTCCCGGGGAACCCGCGCCCGAAGTGCTGGTCTTGGTGCTCGATGCCTCGAACCTGGAACAGCATCTGGTGTTTGCGCTGGAAGTGATCGCGCTGGGGCGGCCAACCGTGGTTGCGCTCAACATGGTCGATCTGGCCGAGCGGGACGGACTGGTGATCGATCCTGCCGCGCTGGAAAGCGCGCTGGGCGTGCCAGTCGTTCCGACCGTTGCGGTGCGCCGCCGCGGCTTGATCGAACTGGCCCAGGCGATCGGCGCGGCTGAAGAACGCAAGGCCGAACATCCCCAACCCCACGTCGGCATGACCGAACGGCGGCTGTCTGCCCATGCGATTGCCGATGGCGCGATCATTTCGGAAACCGCGCGGCACCGGCTTCACAGCAAGCTCGACCGGCTGTTTCTGCATCCCTGGCTGGGACCGTTGATCCTGTTTGCTATGCTGTTCGTGGTGTTCCAGGCGGTCTTCGCCGGAGCGACCCCGTTTGCCGATGCGCTCCAGTCCGGTGTCGACCTGCTTTCAACTGGCGTCCGCAGCGCCCTGCCGCCTAGCCTGATCCGCGACCTGCTGACCGAGGGGATCCTCTCCGGGGTCGGCTCGGTCGTCGTGTTCCTGCCGCAGATCGTGATCCTGTTCTTCTTCATTCTGGCGATGGAAGCATCGGGCTATATGGCCCGGGCCGCATTTCTGATGGACCGGATGATGGCCAGCGTCGGCCTGTCGGGGCGCAGCTTCATCCCGCTGCTGTCGAGCTTTGCCTGCGCCATTCCCGGGATCATGGCGACCCGCAGCATCTCCGATCCGCGTGACCGGCTGACCACCATCCTGATTGCCCCCTTGATGACCTGCTCGGCGCGGCTGCCGGTCTATACCGTGATCATCGCTGCCTTCATTCCCAGCCGCTCGGTCGGTTTCGGGATCGGGATGCAGGGGCTGGTCCTGCTCGGGCTTTATGTCATCGGTGTCGTCGGGGCGATGGTGGTGGCGCTGGTGCTGCGCCGCTCGGTGACCAAGGGCGCGGCCTCGGGCTTCATCATGGAGCTGCCCAAATACCAGATGCCGACCATCAAGGATCTGGCGATCGGCCTGTGGCAGCGCGCCTGGATCTTCCTGCGCCGGGCCGGGACGATCATCTTCATGGTCACGATCGTGCTGTGGCTGCTCCTCAACTTCCCCCGCGCCGCCGAGGGCCAGAACCAGGTTGACGCCTCGATCGCCGGCAAGCTCGCCAATGGCCTGGCCGTGGTGGTGAAACCGATCGGCTTCAACCGCGATATCGCCCTGTCGCTGATTCCAGCGATGGCGGCGCGCGAAGTGGCGGTCGCTTCGCTCGCAACGACCTATGCGGTGGCCGCCGAGGATGATCAGCAGACCGCGCGCAAGCTGGGCGATGAGCTCAAATCGCGCTGGAGCCTTCCCACCGCGCTGGCCTTCCTCGCCTGGTTTGTGTTCGCCCCGCAGTGCATGAGCACCATCGCCGTCACCCGCCGCGAAACAAACGGGTGGAAATGGCCCGTCTTCATGTTGCTCTATCTGTTCGCTCTGGCCTACATATTCGCGGGAATCACCTATTGGAGCGCAGTCGCTCTAGGGTTGTAGAGAGGCGAATTTCAAAATGGCAGGCAGCGTCAACAAGGTTATCATCGTCGGTAACCTCGGGGCAGATCCCGAAGTGAAGTCGTTCCAGAACGGCGGCAAAGTGTGCAATCTGCGCATCGCCACCTCGGAAAGCTGGAAGGACAAGAACACCGGCGAAAAGCAGGAACGCACCGAATGGCATTCGGTCGCGATCTTTTCCGAAGGGCTGGCCGGCGTTGCCGAGCGCTTCCTGCGCAAGGGCAGCAAGGTTTACATCGAAGGCCAGCTCCGCACCCGCAAATGGCAGGATGCCCAGGGCAATGATCGCTATTCGACCGAAGTTGTTTTGCAAGGGCCAGGTTCAGTCCTGACCATGCTTGATGGCGCGCCAGGTAGCGGCGGCGCTGGCGGCGGTGGTTCGTCAGGCGGCGGGGCCCGCAGTGGCGGCGGCGGTGGCAGCTCGTCGGGCGGCGGCTGGAATCAGGGCGGCGGTGCACCCAGCGGCGGCGCAGGCGGTTTCGCTGACGATCTGGATGATGATATTCCGTTTTGAGATTTGCGTCGTCCCCGGTCAAGCCGGGGACGACGATCAGTCCGGCTTCTTCAATGCCGCCAGCGCCGCAAACGGCCCGGCCTCGCCCGCATCCTTGAGAACTTCGCGCCGCACCCGCTCGGCATCCGGTCCTTCGGCGAACGGATCGATCGCCAGCACCAGGCTCTGCGCGACAGCTTCGCCCAGATCAAAGCTGGTGCCGGTAAACTCGATCTCGTCCAGTTCACCAGCCTCCAGCTCAAGCTCCTCATCGGGCTGGTACTGTCCGGCCGGTACGAACCGGAACGACAGCGGCTCGCGGATCAGCACTGGCAGATCCTCGCCCGAGATCGCGCAGCTCTGGATGATGTCGGCACTCAGCGTGCCGGTGGCGAGGATTGCCGCGTCCTCTTTTGCCAATGACAGCGTGGCTTCCAGCCGCAAAACCCTGACCAGATCGAACCGCCGGGCGAGGGCGGCGCATTCGCCTTCGGTTGCGATCAGATGGAGCGGCGCGGCGTCAATCTGGCGCGTATCCGCGGGTCTGCTGAACTCACTCGCGCTCATCGGGCAATCTCTCCGGCCAGCAGCGCCTCGCCCGAAAGTCCGGCCAGCTGGGCGGCGAGCACCCGTATTTCAGCAGCAATTGCGCCCGGGTTGGCATCCTCGATCAGGCTGACATTGCGCGATACCGCTTCTTCCAGCGCCGCTTCATCCGGCATCGCCAGCGCCTCGCGATAGGCGCCCAGCCTGCCGCCCAGCACACTCATCAAACGGCCCATATGCTTGCCGACCACCAGATCGCCGACCCCGCTTTCGCGCATCTGGCCATCCATATCCGCGACAAACAGCTCGGTCAGCCGCACCGAGGGCGCAACCAGCGCCGCGTCACGCTCCATCCGCAGCAGCACCAGCGTCAGCACCAGCGAAATCGCGTCGAACCGGCCGGCCAGCGTATCGGCAATCCCGCCCTTGGCATACCATTGCGGCTCGCGCCCGATCTCGATTACGCGATGCCACAGCGGCTGCAGCGCAGCGCGATCATCGGGCGCGCGGCCCAGCAAGCGAGATATCAGTGACACGGCAGGCTGGCGTCCTTTCATTCAGCAGGGATTAAACCCTGGTTGGCCAAGCGCCATTGCGATGTTCGGCAAGGGGCTTTAAGGCTCGGGCCGATATAGGACGGTGCGCGGGGCAGGCAATGCCCCTTGGTGTCCCCGTTTGAAGAATGGAGCGATACGGCATGCACGGTTTTGGACGAATGGGTCGCACAGTTGCGGTCGCAGCACTGCTGGCAGGCGCCGCCTCTGGTTGCAGCTCGATCCGCGATCATCGCGGCTATCTGGTCGATCCGGGTCTGGTCGAATCGGTTCAGCCGGGGGTCGACAACCAGCTCTCGGTTGAACGGACGCTGGGCCGGCCCACCTTCATCAGCCAGTTCGGTGAGCAATCGTGGTACTATGTTTCGATGGATACCAAGCAGGCCGCCTTCACCCGCCCGCGCACCCGCGAGCAGATGATCATGCGGGTCAGATTCGACAAGGCAGGCAATGTTCTGGCAGTTGAACGCTCGGGCATGGAAAAGGTCGCGCGGCTTGATCCTGATGGCGACAAGACCCCGACTTTGGGCCGCGAACGCTCGTTCTTTGAAGATCTGTTCGGCAATATCGGCACCGTCGGCGCCCCCGGCACCGGTGGCGGCAGCGGCCAAGGCGGGGGACCGAACGGAAGTTGATTTTATGCGATGACCGGGTCCAGCTGCGCTGAACCCTCGTGCGGTACCGCATCCAGCCTCCCGGCTGGCGCAACAACACAGCTTGAACCGGCTGTAATAACTTCCATATTGCGCCCTATGGACAATAGCAGCGCCAGCCACGGCATGATCCAGTGGCACGGAACTACCATCATCGGTGTCAAGACCGCCACCCGCACCGTGATTGCGGGTGATGGCCAGGTCTCGATGGGCAATACGGTGATGAAGCCCAATGCCCGCAAGGTGCGGCGGCTGGGTGCCAACGGTCCCGACGGTGAGGGAAGCGTAATCGCCGGGTTTGCCGGGGCCACGGCCGATGCTTTTACCCTGTTCGAGCGGCTGGAACGCAAGCTGGAGGCCAATCGCGGCCAGCTGATGCGTGCCGCGGTCGAGCTCGCCAAGGATTGGCGGACCGACAAATATCTCCGCAACCTCGAAGCCTTGATGATTGTTGCAGACAAGGACGTCATGCTGATCCTCACCGGTAATGGTGATGTGCTGGAACCCGAAGCGATCGGCGATACCGCCGTTGCGGCGATCGGTTCGGGCGGCAATTATGCGCTTGCCGCCGCCAAGGCGCTGCTTGATTATGAAAATGACGCTGAAAAGATCGCCCGCCGCGCCATGGCGGTGGCAGCCGAAGTCTGCGTCTTCACCAATGACCGGGTTACACTCGAAGCCATCGACGCCTGACCCGCACAGGAATTCCCATGTTAGACAATCTTACCCCCAAGGCGATCGTTGCCGCGCTGGATGAGCACATCATCGGTCAGGCCGACGCCAAGCGCGCGGTGGCCGTGGCGCTGCGGAATCGTTGGAGAAGGCAAAGACTTTCGCCCGAACTGCGCGACGAGGTGACGCCCAAGAATATCCT
>JANOFJ010000195.1:0-3243 GCA_031413595.1 Novosphingobium sp. | reverse complement strand
GATCGCGGGCGGTTGGGTGAAATCGGCAAGACAATCATCTCGATGATCTCGCAGCCCTACTCGATCGAAGGCAGCCGCTGCATTATCGGCGCGTCGGTTGGCATTGCCATTGCCCCTTACGATGGCATCAACAGCGAAGAGCTGGTGCGTAGTGCCGATCTGGCGCTCTATGCCGCGAAAGGCGGCGGGCGCGGACTTTTCCGGTTCTATTCAAGCGAACTCCACTCCGAGGCTGAACGCCGCCGCCAGATCGAGAACGATCTGCGCGATGCCCTCGCCAAGGATCAGATAAGGTTGGCTTACCAGCCGATCGTCGATAGCGAATCCAACAAGGTCGTCACACTCGAAGCATTGATCCGCTGGGAGCATCCGGAACTGGGCAACGTTTCGCCGGCGTTGTTCATTCCGATCGCAGAAGAGTGCAATCTGATCGGTGCCCTGGGGGATTGGGCCTTGCGCCGCGCATGCGATGATGCCGTCCAGTTGCCAGGCAACGTCAGAATCGCGGTCAATGTGTCGCCAGCGCAGTTCAGCAACCTCGCATTTCCTGCAATCGTGGCGCAAGCGATCACAAATTCGGGCATCAGCCCCGATCGGCTTGAACTGGAGCTGACCGAATCGATCTTCCTTGCCGATGTTGCCGCAACCGATAACATGTTCTCCGCGCTCAAAAATCTGGGTGTAAGGCTAGTGTTGGACGATTTTGGTACGGGCTATTCGTCGCTTGCCTACTTGCGCAAGGCGCCGTTCGACAAGATCAAGATCGATCAGGGCTTCATTCGCGGGGTCACTGAACCTGGCAATCGCAACGGAGCGATCATCACGGCGATTATCAGCCTTGCCGAAGCACTGGACATGGACACTACGGCTGAGGGCATTGAGGCGCATGACGAGCTTGCAACGATGCGCAAACTGAAGGTCAAACAGATCCAGGGGTTCATCTATTCTCGCGGGGTCGCCTTCGCCGAAGTTCGCGAAGCCATGATCAGCGGCGATTGGGTGATCGAACCGAGCGGTCCCGGCAAGTACCGGCCCGATCGGCGGACAGTTTTCCGCAAGATTGGCGTTATCCACGAAGATCATCGCTACGAAGTCATGATGCGCAACTATTCCAGTGCTGGGGCGATGATCGAGGGCCTGCTTGACGTTCCGAAGGGCACTGAATTCGTCCTTGATTTTGGCGAAGGCCAACTCGCGGTCGCCAAGGTGCGGCGTTCGACGGCATCATCCCAGGGGATCGAGTTCGAGAGCCCGCTGGTCGATGATGGTGCCGGCGGGCTGTGCACCAGGCACCGCATTTCGCCTTATGTGCTGGCGGCAGCGGGGATGCCGGTTACGGCGCTGACGCCCGGCATGCAGTTGCCAACCCAGCTTGGCGGTGCGAGCGCGTTCTCGTTGCCCAAGTTTGGCCAGATCGTTCCCAAGCTCAAGCCGGATCGCGCTGCCTGAATGGGCTGCTGACAGCGCGGTGCTCTGCTGCTAACGGGCCGTATGACTGAACTGGCTCTGATCCGTAACTTCTCCATTATCGCCCATATTGACCATGGCAAGTCGACCCTGGCTGACCGGCTGATCCAGCTGACCGGCGGGCTGACCGAGCGTGAGATGAGCGCGCAAGTTCTTGATAACATGGACATTGAGAAAGAGCGCGGGATCACCATCAAGGCCCAGACGGTCCGCCTGCGCTACACCGCCAACGATGGCCTCGAATATGAGCTCAACCTGATGGACACCCCCGGCCACGTCGACTTCGCCTATGAAGTCAGCCGCTCGCTCGCCGCCTGCGAAGGCGCGCTGCTCGTGGTCGACGCGGCCCAAGGCGTCGAAGCGCAGACCCTCGCCAACGTCTACCAGTCGATCGAGCACGACCACGAGATCGTCCCCGTGATCAACAAAATCGATCTTCCCGCCGCTGAACCCGAAAAAGTCCGCGCCGAGATCGAGGAAATCATCGGCCTCGATGCCTCGAACGCCGTCCTCACCAGCGCCAAATCGGGCATCGGCATCGCCGAAGTCCTCGAGGCGATCGTCACCCGCATCCCGCCCCCCAAGGGCGATCGCGCCGCGCCGCTCAAAGCCATGCTGGTCGATTCATGGTACGATCCGTACCTGGGCGTAGTGATCCTCGTCCGGGTGATCGACGGCGTGATCAAAAAAGGCGCGGCAATCAAATTCATGGCCGGCGGAACCGAACATCTGGTTGACCGGGTCGGCTGCATGCGCCCCAAGATTGAGCAACTGGACGAGCTTGGCCCCGGCGAAATCGGCTTCATCACCGCCCAGATCAAGGAAGTGGCGCAGGCCAAGGTCGGCGACACCATCACCACCGTCAAACAGGGCGCGGCCAAGGCGCTTCCCGGCTTCAAGGAAGTCCAGCCAGTGGTGTTCTGCGGGCTGTTCCCGGTCGACGCCGCCGATTTTGAAAAACTGCGCGAATCCATCGCCCGCCTGCGGCTGAACGACGCCTCCTTCAGCTTCGAGATGGAAAGCAGCGCCGCATTGGGCTTCGGCTTCCGCTGCGGCTTCCTCGGCCTGCTCCACCTCGAAATCATCCAGGAGCGCCTGACCCGCGAATATGATCTGGATCTGATCACCACCGCGCCATCGGTGGTCTACCGCATCCAGCTCCGCAAATCCAAAACCGACGCCGCCGCAGAGATCATGCTCCACAACCCCGCCGATTACCCCGATCCCAGCCGGATCGAACAGATCGACGAGCCGTGGATTAAGGCGGTGATCTACACTCCGGACGAATATCTCGGCTCCATACTCAAGCTGTGCCAGGATCGCCGCGGCGTGCAGACCGACCTGACATACGTGGGCGGCCGCGCCCAGATCACCTATGAACTGCCGCTCAACGAAGTGGTGTTCGATTTCTATGATCGCCTCAAATCCATCAGCCGCGGCTATGCCAGCTTCGATTACGAACAGATCGGCCATCGCCCAGGCGATCTGGTGAAGATGGGCATCCTGGTCAACGAAGAGCCGGTGGACGCGCTGAGCATGATCGTCCACCGCGGCACCGCCGAGGCGCGCGGGCGCGGCATGGTCGAGCGGCTGAAGGAACTGATCCCGCGACATTTGTTCAAGATCCCGATCCAGGCGGCGATCGGCGGGCGCGTCATCGCGCGCGCGAGACGATCTCGGCGCTGCGGAAAGACGTGACCGCGAAATGCTATGGCGGCGACGCCAGCCGCAAGAGGAAACTGCTCGACAAGCAGAAAGAGGGGAAGAAGAAAATGC
>JANOFJ010000194.1:0-15975 GCA_031413595.1 Novosphingobium sp. | reverse complement strand
GCGCCGATGGCAGCTACAGCTACGCGCTCTATACCGAGGCGCAGAACCCGGCCGCCTATGCGCTGATCCAGGCGCGCGACAGCGGCGACGCCCCGCTCGACGACGTGTTCGCCTACACCGCCAGCGACGGCACCGCGAGCGTGAGCTCGAGCCTGACGATCGCGGTGTTCGGCGCCAATGACGCGCCGGTGGTTGGCACCGGCACGGCGACTGTTTCGGAAGAAGGCCTGACTAACGGCATCCCCGATACCACTGGGGTATCCGATACCACTGACAGCGCGACCGCCAGCGGGACAATTTCGATCACCGACGTCGATATTGAACCCTCGATTGTGACGCTTGGCGATCCGGGCGCGGTACTGACCGCCGACGGGCTGCTGGTGACCTGGGCCGGGATTGGTACGGGGACTCTGATCGGTTCGGTCGGCACTACTGAAGTAATCCGTATCGCGATCTCGAACACCGGCGCCTATACTATCACGCTGTCGCAGTCGGTCGATCATCCGACTATCAATGTCGAGGACATCAAGACCTTTGTTGTCCCGGTCAGCGTGAGCGATGGCACGGTAACGGTTCCCACAACGCTGACGGTCACGATCGAGGACGACCGTCCAATTGCGGTGAATGACGACCGGACAACGATTGAAGGCGGGGCAACGGTTGGCGGCAATGTCCTGGCCAATGACCAGTCCGGGGCGGATACGCCTGTGGTGGTGACCACGACCGGGACTTTCAATCTTGGCCATGGCACACTGGTGATCAATGCCAACGGCAGCTACACCTATACTCCGGTTGCATCGGTGCCGAGCGGGGCCGTGGATAGCTTCACCTATACGATGCGCGACGCCGAAGGTGACACTTCGACGGCGACGCTGACGTTCACCTTTACAGGTGACGCCAATCTGCCGACCGCTGGTACAACTGCGGCGAGCGTCGATGATGATGCACTCGGCGGCGGGATTGCCAGCGGCACTGGCGACCTGGCCGATGGTAACGCCGATGGCGATAACAACCAGGCGACCTTCTCGGGCATCCTGCCGAACAACTTCGGGCTCGATGGCCCAGGAGTGGTGACGCTGGCCAACATGAACACGCTGACCGCCACAATCGGCACCGAGCTGGTGACCTATGGCTGGAATGCGGGAACCAACACGCTGACGGCAACCATCACTGGCGGCGCACGCAATGGAACGGCGTTGTTCACGGTGGTCGTCACTCCCTCAACCGGGGCTTACTCGCTTACGCTGCTCGACAATGTCCTGCATGTCGCCGGTAGTGCTGAAAACGACGCCCTTGCTGCATTGACCTATCGGGTCACCGACGGCGATGGCTCCATCGCTACTGGTACCCTCAACATTACCTTTGATGATGATACGCCGACCGCGGTAGCGCCGCTGGCGGTCACCGTCGGGAACTCTGCATCGGCTCCCACTGTCACGCAGTGGCTTGATGCTGATCACAATGCTGCCAACAATTACGGCGCTGATGGCGGAACGGTCCGCTTTGCACCTTCGCTTGATGGCACCAGTAGCGGTCTGACGTCGAACTTTGTGCCGATCATTTACGATGTTGTGAATGATCAAACGTTGGTGGGCATGGCCGGAGCCCTGGTCATCTTCACGATCACGCTAAACCCGGCGAGCGGTGAATACTCGGTCGACATGAACGGCCGGATCGACTCGCTGACGGTGATCGATTTCAACAACGGCGGGTACAATTTCGTTGGCGGCAACAACAGCTGGGCCGGTTTCATCCCGACGGGGGAGACGGTTGGCTCGCCGATCGACAACAACAGCAATGACCTGTTGCTGACACCCGAGGTCGGTGGCCTCAATGCCGGTACGATCAATACCACTGCCAATACCGGCGGCGTCAGCAGCGGCGCCTCAGTGGGCAGCGGTGAAGTGTTCCGGGTCGATTTCGTAACCGACCTGCGCGGCAACCCTGCCGATGGCGGCGGCAATTACGATACGGTGGCCAACCGCGACCATGTGTTCGATGGGCACTATATCGCCAATGGAACCACCGCCCTGTTCAAATCATCGGGCGGAACCACCATCAACATCACCGCCTACGACGATCCGGACGGCAACACTGTGGTTGGCGACGGCGTTATCGATACCATCAAGACGATTTCCATCGCCTATCTGGGCGTGACGGGGTCGCTGATCACGGTGACGACGACGGCAACCAACTATACGATCAACGGCCACGTGTTCACGGTACAGCTGATGGGCGACGGATCGGTCAATGTAGCCGGGGTAGCCGGAGAGTCGGGATCGAGCCTGGCGGGTACGGTCATCGCAACATATACGGAAAACGGTTACAACAGCATCGAATACAGGTTTGTGTCCGGCGATACCTTCCAGATCGGTGATTTCGGCGCGACGACCCAGAACACCAATCCGGTGATTTTCAACGTCCCGGTTGAAGTGATCGACGGGGACGGCGATGTCTCGGCTTCGAGCAATCTGACAATCACGGCAAACTACGTTCCGCCCATCGTTCTAGACCTCGATGGCGACGGGGTGGAATTTGCAGCGCGGGCAGATGGGGTCACTTTCGATTATGCCGGCGATGGCACGCCCGAAAGCACCGCATGGGCCGGCAGGGACGACGGGTTGCTGGCGATTGACCTGAACGGTGATGGCATCATCAACGACGGCTCGGAAATCGTCTTTGGCGGCAATGGCCTGACTGATCTCCAAGGGTTGGCCATCAGTTATGACAGCAATCACGATGGCGTGCTGAGCGCCAGCGATGCGGCCTTCGCCCAGTTCGGAGTTTGGCAGGATGCCAACGGCAACGGAGTGACCGAAGCTGGCGAATTCAAGTCGCTGACTGACATGGGCATCACCAGCATTGCGCTGGTCAGCGACGGGGTAAGCTACTCTGCAGCTGACGGCGACGTGGTGGTCCACGGAACCGGCAGCTTCACCTGGGCCAATGGCACCAGTGGTACACTTGCCGATGCCAGCTTCGCCACTTCCGCGCTTGACCGGCTCACTGGACGCACCGCTGAAATGATTGCAACATCGGCAGCGTCCGCCGGCATGCTGGCCGCAATCGCTGCGGCAGCTTTGCCGCTGGCAGCGGCCGCGCATGAAGCGGGAACTTCGCGGATCGGCCCGGATGCGGGCGGCGCAGCCGATCATGGCCTTCAATCATTGACGGGCGGCACTAGCGAGAATTTGGGCCTCAACGCCAATTTCTTCGATGCCAGATCGCTGCAATCTGCGGCCAACTCTGACAGCGGGACGGTTGGCCAAGAACATGAGCCAGCCGCGGCAGAACTTTCAACGCCAAACGACCACAGCCTGTTCGATGACCAGACCGCGGATATGGCTGCTGAAGCCAATGCGGCTGGCGCGGGCGCAAGCGATCTGTTTGCAGCAAATTCGAACTCGGTGCAGGCGATGGATGCGCTTCTTTCAATGCAAGCCACGGCCGCGAGCAAGGTTGCGGCGATCGCATCGGATGATCTGCCGGCAATCCAGGAGGCTTTTGCCGACACTGCCGCGAGCCATGCGGTTGACAGCATTGTCGATCATTTTGCCGCTGGAAGCCTCGGTGAGGCCGGCGCGTTGCAGGGCACGGATGACTTCGCCTTGATCGGTCTGCTCGACAGCCAGGTAGGTGGTGCGATGCAACCAGTTCCGTCACCGCCTGAAATGGCTTTTTTGCTTGACCATCAAGACACTGCTGCCATGGCATAAGACTGCAATATTGGTGGCATTAACCATTAAAAGGATTGGCAATGCTGGGGAATTTGGGGCGAGGACTGAAAGCAGCATCATTGTGTGCGGCCGCCTGGCCGGCCTGCGCTTTTGCTCAGGCCGGGTCGGAACAGCTTATGGCGATGGATGTCGGATCGCTCCGCGGGGAAATCCAGTCGCGCTATGATACGTCGCTGGCATTGACCCTGGACCGGTCGGTGATTGGGCTCAATAATTCGCGGTACGGCTGGGCTTCGCAGGCAAAGGCGCAGTGCGGCATTGCGCTCGGTTTCCTGAAGAGCCGGACGAAGGATCCGATCAGCATCGGCAAGTGCGTCGACGCTGCGAACCGCATGCAGCTCGTGCCGCCAGCGCCCGTGGTGGCGCCGCCGCCAGCTCCGCCGCCTTCTTCCGGCGCTTGCGACGAGCCGATCGCGGGAATCGTGTTTTTCGATTGGGACAGCGCCGTTCCGCCCGCGAGCAGTATCGAGACTCTGGATGCGGTTGAGCAGAATGTCCGCACCTGCGGCTGGAAATCTATCACCGTAACCGGGCACGCTGACCGATCAGGCAGCGACGGTTACAACAATGCCCTTTCGGTCCGGCGAGCAGAGGCAGTCGGCGCATTGCTGGCCGCCAAGGGCGTCGCCCGATCGGTGTTGAATGTGTCGGGGCGCGGCGAATCGGAGCCCAAAGTTCCGACCGCTGACGGCGAACGCAATCCGAGCAATCGCCGCGTTGAAATAAGCGTGAACAGGTAGGTTTGGGGCCAAAGTCATGATTTATCGTAAATTTTTGATCGCCGGAAGCGCTGTTCTCCTCGCTGGCTCTGCCCATTCTGCAATGGCGCAGACTGCCATGGTTCAGTCCGCGCCGATCTCGCTGCAGGAAGCGGTGCGGGTTGCGGTCAGTTCCAACCCGCAGATCGCCCAGGCGCAATACAACAAGGAAGCCATTCAGTTTGAGCGCAAGCAGGCGCAGGGCCTCTATGCGCCGCGCGTCGATGTCGAGGCCTCGGCTGGCGTGCGCCATCTCGACAATACCACCCGGCGCTCGCTCGGGATCCAGAATCAGGAGCTCTACCCGCTCGAGGCCTTTGCCAAGGTCGAGTATATCGTTGCTGATTTCGGCCGGCGCCGCGGTGAACTGCTCCGTCAGGCCGCGCGGGTCGATGGCGCATCATTGCGCGTGGTGGAGCGGTCCGAGTTTATCGCGCTGCAGGTTTCCCGCCAATATCTCGATCTATTGCTGCAGCAGCGCGTTGTCGCGGCCAGTCAAGACAATGTCAGCTTTCATCAGGCCCTGGTGAATGATCTTGGCACCGGTGTGCAGCAGGGCTCGATTTCGATTGCCGACCAGCAGCAGGCCGAAGAGCGACTGCAGGCAGCCGTGGTCCGTCAGGTGGAAGCCGAGCAAGCCTTGGATGAGGCAAAGATCACGCTGCGCCGCTTGACCGGCCTGGATCTGGATCAAGTCACACTCCCGCCCACGCTGGCCGAAAATCTGCCTGGATCGGTTGATGAAGCAATCGGCATTGCTCGCGTCAACAATCCGCGGGTCCGCGAAGCCGAAGCGGATGTCGATGCGGCACACGCTCTGGCCGATAGCGCCAAGGGTGATTTGTTCCCCCGCATCGGGGTTGATGTGACCGGCCGAATCGGCGAGGATGTCGACGGTTTCCGCGGCACAACCCGCGATGTTCAGGCGCGCGCCTTCATGCGCTGGAATGTCTTCGACGGCGGGATCAACAAAGCCAAATATCAGGAGATGATCCGCCGTTCGAGCGAGGCGCGGTATCAGCTTTATCAGGTGGTTCGTGAAGCCGAAGAAGATGTCCGCTCGTCGTATAACGCCTTGCGCACCCAGACCCGGGTTTCCGATGAACTTGCTACGCAGAGCCGGGTGACCGACGATCTGCTGCTGTCCTATCGCAGCCAGTTCAATGTCGGTCGCCGCTCGCTGCTCGATGTGCTCGATGCGCAGAATACCCGTTACAATGTGCAGGTGCGGCTGGAAACGTCGCGCTTCTCGCAAATGTTTGCACGGTATCAGGCACTGGCTGCAACCAATCGCCTGCTGACCGGGTTGGCTGTCGAGCCTGGCGCAGGTGCCGGGGAGGACGAGCGGGCGCGGTTCAAATACGGACCAGCCAAGCCCGCCGAGCTGGAATACCGCACCAAACCCAAATGATTCCGGGCTCTGACTGGTCCGCGACCAGCCAAGCCGCCAGGATAAGGCAATATTGATGGCCGACGCGCCCGATCCCAAGCCGCAGCTCTCCGACCCGCTGGTTGCGTGCATCGGCCAGGTGGCAGAGCGGTTCGGCGTCGCCTTTTCGCCCGGGATGCTGACCGCCATTGCCCTGTCACCGGACGGGCGGATGCCGCTGCATCAGGCCGAACCGGTGCTGGAATTGCTCGGGCTTAATTGCGATGTGCAGCGCCCGTCCAAGCTGCCGCGCAAGCGCGAGGCCTATCCGGCAATTCTGGCGCTTGCCGATGGCGGCGTGGTGGTGGCTCACGAGCTGCGCGACAATGATCTGCTGGTTTGGCGTCCATTGACCGGCGAGGCGGAGTGGGAGCCGCTGGGAAGTGTCCAGCAGGATTTCGGCGGTTGGCTGGCGACCGTGTTCGGTGATCCGACTGCGCTGCGCGATGCCGCGCAGCCATGGGAAACACAGGCACGAAGCCATTGGTTCTGGAGTGAAATCCACAAACAGCGCCGCCAGTTCAAGCCAGTGCTTGTCGCAACCCTGCTGGTCAATCTCCTGGCCCTAGCGCTGCCGCTGTTCTCGATGAATGTCTATGACCGGGTCATTCCGAACCGGGCCCAATCGACCTTGTGGGTACTTGCGCTGGGCGTGATTATCGCCTTCGGGTTCGAATATGCGCTGCGCCGGGCCCGCACCAATGTGCTGGATGAGATCGGGCGCGAGCTTGATCTCAAACTGTCGCAGAAGATCTATTCGAAGATTCTCTCGGCTCCTCTGGCGACGCGCAAAGGCCATACCGGCAACCTCGTCGCAAAAGTGTCGGAATATGCCATCGTGCGCGAATTCTTCGCCTCGACCACGATCATGCTGATCGTCGATATGGCATTCCTGTTCCTGTTTATCGCGATGATCGCCTATCTGGCGAGCTGGCTGGCCTTGGTGCCATTGTTTTCGGCATTGGTTATGGGCCTGCTGGGCATGCGGCTGCAGCGCAAGGTCGTTCAGGCCGCCCGTGAGGCTCAGGCTGACCACGGACTGCAGCAGACACTGCTGGTCGAATCGATTGCCGGCATCGAAACGCTGAAAAGCATTTCGGGCGAAGGCGTGATGCTCGGCCGCTGGCGGCGTCTGGCAGAGCTCGGCACGCAGTCGCAGCAGCATTTGCGCGACATCAGCTCATCGGCGATTTCATTGGCATCCACCTTTCAGCAATTCTCCAACGTCGGCCTGATTGTCGGCGGTTATTACATGTTCGCCGCCGGACAGATCACCATGGGCGCGATCATTGCCATCGTCATGTTGTCGTCCCGCTCGCTTGCTCCGGTGGCGCAATTCGCGTTCATCCTGACCCGCGGCCAGCAAGCCCGCCAGACGCTCGAATCGATCCAGCAACTGTGGGAGGAGAGCGACGAGCGCAAACAAGGCAGTGCCTCGCTTACCCCGACCATTCGCTCGGCCCGGATCCGGATGGAAGGGCTGGACTTCAGATATCCCGGCGCTTCAGCAAATTCGCTTTCGGGGATCACCCTTGTGATCAACCCGGGCGACCGGATCGCGCTGATCGGTAAGGTGGCATCGGGTAAATCGACGCTTGGACGGGTGCTTTGCGGTCTCTACGCCCCCGATGGCGGATCGATGCTGGTGGAGGGGATCGACAGCCGCCAGTATCGCCCGCAGGATCTGCGCAATGCCTTCCGCTTTGTCGGGCAGGATTCCAGCCTGTTCAGCGGCACGATCAAGGATAATCTCGCGCTGGGTGCGGGAATCGTCAGTGACGAACGGTTGCTCGCCGCGCTCCGGGCAGTGGGCGCCGAACAGTTCCTGTCGAAGGACGCCGGCGGGTTTGACCGGCCCGTTGGTGAAGCAGGCAGCCAGCTGTCGGGCGGACAACGCTCGTTCCTGACGATTGCCCGGGCCCTGGTGAGCCCGTCAAAATTGTTGTTCCTCGACGAGCCGACTGGTGCGATGGACAGCCAGACCGAGAAACTTGTGGTAGAACGACTGTCCCAATCGCTGACAGCTGAACAGACATTGGTTATTTCGACCCATAGACCGGCCCTTTTTTCGATCTGCAACAGGGTTATCGTGCTCGACAATGGGCGCATTGTCGCCGACGGTCCGAGGGACGAGATCATCGCCTCTGCTGGCGCCGGGTTGAAGGTTTGAACATGCAAGACGCCGCCGTTCTGGATCTGGGCCTGCTGCCCGAATTCGCCCACCACGGTGAGGTGGGCGCACGTGCCGGCAATCCCCTGCGGCGCATGCCGGTCCGGTTCCTTACTGTCCTGTTTTTTGCCGTAATCGTCGGCGCAGTCCTGCTGGTTCCGCAGGCGAGCGGGCTTTCGTGGGGACAGGGCGCGAACCAGCCGGCGGTGCGCTTTGCTTTCGACGATATTCCGACAGTGGCCAACATGTCGGTGGATGATAAATCGCAGATTGTGGTCGAAGGCCTTGCCGCGCAGGAGCAAAACGCTGCGATTCCGCTGTCGGGTCTCCCGCTTGATCATCCGGCGCGCTTTGCACTTGCGAGTTCGGTAACCGGTGGCAGCTATCCCACGGCGCTGCGCTGCATGACCCAGGCGGTCTATTATGAAGCAGCGGTAGAGCCGCTTCAGGGCCGCCGTGCGGTGGCTCAGGTCATTCTCAACCGGATGCGGCACCCGGCCTATCCCAACAGCGTTTGCGGGGTGATCTATCAAGGGTCCGAACGGCAGACCGGCTGCCAGTTCAGCTTCACCTGTGATGGCTCGCTGCTGCGCGCTCCGGCCGCCAATCGCTGGCAGGAGGCTGAAGGCGTCGCGCGGGCCGCACTGGCCGGTTATGTTGAGCCAAGCGTCGGCACTGCGACCCATTACCACGCCAATTACGTATTGCCGAAATGGGCATTTCAGCTGGGCAAGATCACCCAGCTCGGGCGGCATATCTTCTATCGGTTCAATGGCGGTGCCGGGCGCTCGGCGAGCTTTTCGGACCGTTACAGCGGGATTGAGCGTATTCCAGCGATCAACTTCGAGATGCTGCGCCTGCGGACCCTTTCAAACCCGGAAGCTCCGCCCGCGATCGAGCTGCTGACCCCCGGCCTGACAGTTACGCCGCTCATCACCGACCGCCATGCAGAGACCGATGTCGGCGGGCGGCTTGATGTAACCAAGGGCTGGCGGCCTTCAATTCCCGACCCGACCGAGGCCAGCAGCAGCTACAAGCAAGTGGTCGAGCAGACCAGCACCGCCGAGACAACGCCAAGGAAGGTCGCTGACAGCGGCGAAATCCAGCCGGTGACCAAGCAATGAGCCTGTTTGCCAAAGTGCGAGAGCGCTTCGGGATTGACGAATGGGATCCCAGCCGCAGACTGATCGCGATCTGCGCAGCCGGAATGTTTCTGGTAATCCTGTGGTCGGCACTCGCCCGGATCGACGAAATCACCCGCGGCATGGGTAAGGTGGTGCCATCGAGCAAAGTCCAGTTGATCCAGGCGGCGGAGCCCGCGACGGTCAGCGCCATTCTGGTGCGATCGGGACAGCTGGTGAAGAAGGGCGATCTGCTGGTCCGGCTGGACGATTCGCAGTCCGCATCGGCGCTGGGCCAGTTGGAGGCCGAGAACGAGCGGCTTTCTGCCCGGGCGGATCGGCTATCGCAGGAAGGCGGCAATGGCGCCGGCGCTGGTGGCTGTGCTGCCGGATCGATTTGTGCCGAAGAAGCGCAGCTTGCGGCCGTTCGCCGGGCTACGGCGCGCAGCAAGCAAAGCGGGCTGTCGGCCGCAATCGAGCAACGCCGCCGGGATTTGCAGGAAGGCCAGGCAACCATAGCGGCGCTTGAGAACAGCGCGCGCCTCGCCCAGGAACAAGTCAATATGCTGGCCCCGATGGTGGCCAAAAAGGTCATCCCGCAAACCGAACTGATCACCGCCCAGCGCGAACTGGTCGATGTGCAAGGCCGCCTGTCCGCCGCGCGGCAAGGTGCGGGCCGGGCGCAGGCCGCCATCCGTGAGGCGCAGGCCCAGTTCAGCGAGGCCCAGTTCGATTTCCGTCAGCAGGCGCTCAGCGAACGCAGCGAAGTGGCGACCAAGCTGGCGGTCAATCAGGAGACGATCAAGGGCGCATCGGCGCGCCAGAATCGCAACGAGCTGCGGGCGCCGACCACGGGTTTTGTAAATGATCTGCAGGTCAGCACGCTCGGCGGATATCTGAACGCCGGTGAGACCGTGATGCAGATTGTCCCGCAGGGTGACAAGCTGCTGGTTGAGGCCCGCGTCGAGCCAAAGGACATCGCCTTCATCAAGGTGGGCGACCGGGCCAACGTCAAGGTCACTGCCTATGATTTCTCGATATATGGCGGCCTGACGGGCAGGGTCCGCAATATCAGCGCCGACAGCATTTACGATGAGGTTGAGCGGCAGGCCTATTATCTGGTCATGGTCGAGACCGACCGCGCCTTTATCGAAAAGAACGGCCAGCGCCTGCCCATCATGCCCGGGATGATCTGCGATGTCGAAATCATTACCGGCCGCAAAAGCGTGCTGACCTATCTGCTCAAGCCAGTGCTGCGGGCATTCGACGAAGCGCTTACTGAGCGCTAGACTTACCGGGCGCTAGACTTACCGGGCAGCAGGATGCCAGTTTCCGTGCAGCCAGCTGCGTGCAGTGCTGAATGACATGATTGGCCGGTAATTGTTGCTTGCCGCAGCATCCAGAAGCTGATCGGTGGCATTGTCGAGCAGCCAGAATTTGCCATCGGCTTTCACTACCAGAACTGCGTGATCGGCATTGCGGATCAAATCGCGGGTGATGGTCAGATACATATCGGACCGCTCAATCCCCATTGCCGCCAGGATCTGCATCTTGGCGATAGCGACATCTTCGCAATCGCCTGCCCGGCGCGTCAGGGTGGTGCTCGCACTGGCCCAGTAATCGGCCTGCCCATATTGCAGCCTGTCATCGACATCCCGGACCCTGGCATTGGTCCAGGCGTTCACCGCGCCGAGCATATCGGATCCCGACCGGCCAGCACCCAGTCCGGCAAGTTCCCTGGTCAGGCCGCGCGGCAAACTTTCGCGCCGGACGCGGTTCCACGAAGCGTCGAAATTGGTATGTTTGATGCTGACCCGCGCGCTTGCGAGGAAATCGTCCGGTCCTCGCGGCGTCGTGCGGAGGCCCGGACGCGTTTGGCTTTGGAGATCCGCTGGAA
The DNA here is from genome assembly GCA_031413595.1 of Novosphingobium sp. Taxonomy (GTDB): domain Bacteria; phylum Pseudomonadota; class Alphaproteobacteria; order Sphingomonadales; family Sphingomonadaceae; genus Novosphingobium. The sequence goes on along the minus strand of JANOFJ010000194.1, from coordinate 4,863 downwards.
GCGCGAATTGCCGGCAATTGCCGCTTGAACGATCCGCTCGCGGTTCAGCAGCCATTGCGCTTGCCAAGGCGGTGCGTGCCCCCTGCAGCGCACTGCCTGCCGCCTGCTGCTGCGCGATCAGTTCAAGCTGGCTGACCTTGCCGCCGAGCAGTGCGGTAGTCTTGCTCACCGAGCCGTTCGCCTGAAGCGAATTGCTTGTGTCCAGGCTACCGGCGGCTAGCCCTGATGCGCACAGCGTCCGCTGCGGGGTCATCGCCGAAAATGCGATTGAAACGGGCAAGATGCCGAAACCGATCGACGCCTGCGCAGGGGCAGCGCCGCAAACGCTTGCTGCGGCCAGCGCAAGCGCTGATAATCTGAGGCGGGCCCGGTCCATGCACCGAGGTGTCGCAAAGTTCTGTGAAGGTCAGGTACCTAGGCTTAGTTAACGCGGCGGTAGCCATACTGGGGCAACAGCCTCCCGCCCTAACAATCCCGCGTTGCTGCCGTTCTAACTCCTGATCAATCCAGGAGCGAAAATGGCAATCTATGATCTGGTGGTATTGGGCAGCGGTCCGGCCGGGCGGCGCGCGGCGATCCAGGCGGCGAAGCTGGGTAAGAGCGTGCTGGTGGTCGACAATCGCGCGCGGGTCGGCGGGGTATCGGTGCACACCGGCACGATCCCGTCCAAAACACTGCGCGAAACTGTGCTCAACCTGTCTGGCTGGCGCGAGCGGGGGTTCTATGGGCCGGCTTATCGGGTGAAGTGCATCATTGGCTCCGAGGATTTGTCCAGCCGGCTGGGCAAGACATTGGAGCACGAGATCGCGGTTCTGGAACACCAGTTCGCGCGCAACGGCGTGCGGACCATCGTTGGCGAGGGCAAGTTTCTCGGGCCCCACCAGATCGCGATAAGCTGCCGGGTGGGCGAACGCCTGATCGAGGAAGTGGTCGAGGCTGCGCGGGTGCTGATCGCGGTTGGGACCGAGCCCTACCGCCCGTCCGAGATTCCTTTCAACGCCACTTCAGTGCTCGACAGCGATGATTTCATCCAGAACCCGCGCGTGCCGCGCAGCCTGATCGTGGTTGGTGCCGGGGTAATCGGGCTGGAATATGCGACGATCTTCAGCGCATTGGATGTGCCGGTTACCTTGATCGAGCCCAGATCCGCCATCCTCGAGTTCATGGACCGCGAGATCGTCGACCATCTGATCTACCAGATGCGCGACCGCGGCATTGCGCTGCGTCTTTCGAGCAAGGTCGAGACGGTGGCATTTTCACCTGCCGGAATGCCGATCTGCGTGCTCGATGATGGCCGGACGATCCATTCAGAGATGGTGCTGTTCACGGCCGGGCGGGTCGGGGCGACCAGCAGTCTTAATCTTGGTGCCTGCGGGCTTGCCACCGATAGCCGCGGACGGCTGAGTGTCGATCCGGCGACTTACCAGACCGCTGTTCCGCATATCTACGCGGCTGGCGATGTGATCGGTTTTCCCAGTCTTGCCTCAACCTCGATGGAGCAAGGGCGCACTGCCGCCTGTCATGCCTTTGATCAGCCGGGGCCGGCGGCGGATCAATCGTTTCCGATCGGGATCTATGCTGTGCCAGAGCTGTCGTCGGTCGGGCTGACCGAAGAGCAGGTCCGAGCCAAGGGGCTCGCCTATGAATGCGGGATCGCCCGGTTCCGTGAGACTTCGCGCGGGCATATCATGGGGATTTCAGGCGGGATCCTGAAGCTGATTGTTGAATGCGGGACGCGCCGCGTGGTGGGGGTTCACATCATCGGCGAGGGCGCGACCGAGCTGATTCACATCGGCCAGGCAGTGATCAATCTGAAAGGCACGATCGATTACTTCATCGACAACAGCTTCAACTATCCGACGCTGGCCGAGGCTTACAAGGTGGCGGCGCTCGATGCGTGGAACCGCTTGCTGCACCAACCTTCCAACGTGGTGGTGCTGGAAGACCGCAAGCTGCAGCCCGCGGTCCGCTGAACCTGAACTTCCGGGCAACGGGGAAAGATTCCTGTCGCTTTGGCTTGCAGGAACGCTATGCCCGATTTAATCAAACGATTAAACGGGCGCGGTCTGTGCTGCCCTCACGTGAACAGAGGTGTCACCAGATGTCGATCCTTTATGACGAGGGCCAGCAGGCGATAGCAAACGAATCGCGCCGCGTGCTCGATGCCCGCATCAGCAAGGATCGCTTGCTGGCGCTGCTTGAGCAAACCGGGCAGTTTGACCAGCCGTTCTGGGAAACAGCGGTCGAACAGGGCTGGACCGCGCTGGCGATCCCCGAGGAACACGGCGGACTGGGGCTTGGTCTGGTCGAACTGGGGCTGGTCGCGCAGGCAACCGGCGCGGCAACTGCAGGCGCTCCGTTCCTGACAGTGGGCTACGGCGCGAGCCGGGGTTTGCTGGCTTCAGGCGGCGCAGACCTGTCGGCCCGCTGGCTCCCTGCGCTGGCCTCGGGCGAGGCGCTTGGCACCGTAGCTTTTGCAGAGGGGAACGCGCCGCTGCCGCCACGGCCCGGCGTTACCTTCGCGGACGGCAAGCTGTCAGGCGTGAAGCAGGGCGTGACCGCCGGGCTCAAAGCAGATTTCGCGATTGTCTGGGCGAGCCATGATGGCCAGCCCGCGCTGGTGCTGGCCGAACTGGGCGATGTTTCGCGCGCAGCTATTGACGGCTTTGACAACAGCCGCCTCTATGCCGACCTGACCTTTGCCGGCACCCCGGCCACGCTTCTGGCTCAAGGCGCTGAAGCTGCTGCCTTGGCGCAGGACATTCTCGCCCGGATGGCAGTGGTCACTGCGCATGAGCAGGTCGGCGGGGCTGAGGCTTTGCTGTTTATCGCCCGCGATTATGCCATTACCCGCAAGGCCTTTGGCCAGCAGATCGGCGCCTTCCAGTCGGTCAAGCACCGGATTGCCGAAATGTACGGACTGGTCGAGATCGCCCGCGCGAATTGCATCGATGCCGCTGCCAAGGAGGGCCAGCCGGGTCTCCTGAGGGCCGCTGCCGCCGCGCGGATTTCTGCGACCGAGGCCTACGATACCGCCGCGCGCGATTGCATCCAGGTGCATGGCGGGATCGGCGTAACCTGGGATATGGGACTTCACCTCCATATGCGCCGCACGCGCAGTCTGGCGATCGAGACCGGTAACATGTATTTCTGGGAAGATCTGCTGGCCAGTGAACTGACAGGAGTGGCAGCATGAGCGCGCTTGAAACCTATCGCAGCACCGCCCGGGACTGGCTGCAATCAGTTGCCCCTTCGTTTGGGCGCGATGCCCGCCGGGGGCTTTCGGTGGAGGACGATCTGGCGCTTGGCCGCCGCTACCAGCGGGCCAAGTTCGATGCCGGCTATGCCGGGATCAACTGGGACAAGGACGTTGGCGGGCAGGGCCTGACCCATATCGAAAAGGTATCTTTCGATACCGAGGAAATGAGTTTCGGCATGCCAGGCCATTATTTCGGCATCTCGCTCGGCATGCCTGTGCCGATCCTGATCCGCTATGGCGAAGACAAGGAATGGATGAAGCAGCGCGTCCTCGCCGCCTTGAAGGGTGAGGAAATCTGGTGCCAGCTGTTCTCCGAACCGGCGGGCGGCTCAGACCTTGCAGGCCTGCGCACCCGGGCTGAACCGGATGGAAACGGCTGGAAAATGAACGGCCAGAAGGTCTGGACCAGCTGGGCGCAATATTGCGACTATGGCGTGATCGTCGCGCGGACCGATCCGACCGTGCCCAAGCACAAGGGGCTGACGTATTTCTGGGTCGATATGCGCGCGCCCGGGGTCGAAGTGCGGCCGATCAAGCTGGCGGGCGGGGACAGCCACGTCAACGAAGTGTTCTTCGACGATGTCCGGCTGGAAGATTCGCAGCGGATGAGCCCGGTCGGCGACGGCTTTGGCGTTGCACTGACCACGCTGATGATCGAACGCTATATCGCGACCGACAGCGGCGGCTTCGGCCCGCACCTCGATGAGTTTGTCGAACTGGCGCGGCAGTGCGAGGTGGGCGGCAAACCTGCGCTGTCCGATGGCCGGATCCGCCAGCAGATCGCCCGCAATTTCGCGATGCGCGCCGGTCTGGAATCGATCACCACCCGCGCCATGCTGATGATGCAGGCGGGAATGGTGCCGGGACCGGAAGGTTCGCTCAACAAGCTGGTTGCGGTCCGCAGCCGCCAGAAACTGTCCGAACTGGCGATCGATCTGCAAGGCAATGCCGGCCTCGCCTTCGATCCCCACGCCTTCGTCAAGGAGGACTGGACCGCCAGCTGGATCAATGCGCCGACAGGGCGGATAGCGGGCGGATCCGACGAGGTCCTGCTCAACACCATCGCCGAAAAGGTGCTCGGCCTGCCGCAGGACCACCGCCCCGACAAGGGCATCCCGTTCAACCAGATACCGGCGTAAATTGATGACCGAAAGCGACGACATCCAGGAAATCCGCCGCGCGGTGCAGGCGCTTTGCGCCGATTTCCCCGGCGAATATTGGCGGACAAAAGACCGCGAGCGGGCCTATCCGGCTGAGTTCGTCGATGCGCTGACGCATTCCGGCTTTCTCGCCGCGCTTATCCCGGAGGAATACGGCGGTTCGGGGCTGAAACTTGATGCTGCCGCTGTAATCATGGAGGAAATCCAGGCCGCCGGTTGCAACGGAGCCTCGGCTCATGCGCAGATGTACATCATGAACACACTGCTGCGTTATGGCAGCGAGGAGCAGAAGCGCGGCTATCTGCCGGGCATCGCTGACGGCTCGCTGCGGCTTCAGGCGTTCGGTGTGTCCGAGCCGACCAGCGGCACCGATACGCTTAGCCTGCGCACTGTCGCGGTGCGCGACGGCGATGAATATGTGGTCAACGGCCAGAAGATCTGGAC
>JANOFJ010000193.1:0-4752 GCA_031413595.1 Novosphingobium sp. | reverse complement strand
TGTCAGGCAAGGTCATCGAATCCCGCCAACTTTGGGGTGGCCGCCCCGCGCGCTTCATGCGTGAGCTGGACGAGCCGGCAATCGCCGAAATGCGCGCAGGCGTGGCGCATTATGTCGAGAACGGACGGCACCACCGCGCCGCATGCGACGGCGTGACCGAGGACTGACATATCCCTTGCCGCCGTAACTAAAATGCAGGCTCGCCCGCTGGAGATCGTGAGCTCACCCCCCACTTGCTGCGCGGCAATTGTTGCGCGGCGCAACTAGCCGCGACAGTCATTACCAGATCAGAGCCTGGGGGCAGCGCAGCCTATTCGCCGTCATCCTCGCCGGTTCCCGACTTTGCGCGCGGCTTTTTCGCAGGCTTGGCTGCCTTTTTCCGAACCAGCTTGGGCGGAGCCGGGGTCAGTTCGAATCCCAGCGCGCCTTCCTTGACGCTGACATGCACCTCGCCGCCGTTGCGCAGCTTGCCGAACAGCAGCTCCTCGGCCAGTGGCTGCTTGACCTTGTCCTGGATCAACCGGGACATCGGCCGCGCGCCGTAGAGCTTGTCGTAGCCGCGGGTCCCGAGCCATTCGCGGGCATCGCTGTCGAACTGGATGTGGACGTTCTGCTCGGCCAGCTGGAGTTCGAGCTGGAGGATGAACTTGTCGACCACCCGGCTGATTACCTCGGTTGGCAAATAGGAGAACGGCACGATTGCGTCGATCCGGTTGCGGAATTCGGGGGTGAACATCCGCTTCACCGCCTCGTCGCCCGCATCTTCCTTGGACACATCGCCAAAGCCGATGCCCTGGCTCGCCATGTCGGAAGCGCCGGCATTGGTGGTCATCACCAGCACGACATTGCGGAAATCGACCGTCTTGCCGTGGTGATCGGTGAGCCGGCCGTTGTCCATCACCTGCAGCAATATGCCGAACAGATCGGGATGAGCCTTCTCGATCTCGTCCAGCAGCAGCACGCAATGCGGCTGTTGGTCGATCGCATCGGTCAGCAGTCCGCCCTGATCAAACCCGACATAGCCCGGAGGTGCGCCGATCAGCCGGCTGACCGAATGGCGCTCCATATACTCCGACATATCGAAGCGCTGCAGCGGAATGCCCATGATGCTGGCGAGCTGACGCACGACTTCGGTCTTGCCGACGCCGGTTGGCCCTGAAAACAGGAAACTGCCGATCGGCTTGTCGGGATCGCGCAGGCCCGCGCGGCTGAGCTTCATGGCGGAGGCCAGCACGGTGATCGCCTTGTCCTGGCCGAACACGACCCGCTTCAGATCGCGGTCGAGATGTTCGAGCGCAGTGCGATCATCCGACGAGACCGACTTGGGCGGGATCCGCGCCATGGTCGCGATCACCTGTTCGATCTCGCGGGCAGTGATGGTCTTCTTGCGCTTGGACGGCGGCACCAGCATCTGCATCGCGCCCACCTCGTCGATCACGTCGATCGCCTTGTCGGGCAGCTTGCGGTCGTTGATGTAGCGCGCGGACAGCTCCACCGCGGTGCGGATCGCATCGGGGGTATATTTGACCTTGTGGTGGTCCTCGAAGGCCGAGCGCAGGCCCTTGAGGATCTTGATCGTATCCTCGATTGTCGGCTCGTTGACATCGATCTTCTGGAACCGGCGCAGCAGTGCGCGGTCCTTTTCGAAGTGGTTGCGGAATTCCTTGTAGGTGGTCGAGCCGATGCAGCGGATCGCCCCGCTGGACAACGCGGGCTTCAGCAGATTGGATGCATCCATCGCCCCGCCGCTGGTTGCTCCTGCGCCAATAACCGTATGAATTTCATCGATAAACAAAACTGCGTCGGGCATTTTCTCAAGCTCGGTTACAACCTGCTTGAGCCGTTCCTCGAAATCGCCGCGATAGCGCGTCCCGGCCAGCAATGCCCCCATGTCGAGCGAATAGATCACCGCATTTGCGAGCACTTCCGGCACTTCACCTTCAACGATCTTGCGCGCCAAACCTTCGGCGATGGCGGTTTTGCCGACCCCCGGATCGCCGACATAGAGCGGATTGTTCTTGCTGCGGCGGCACAGGATCTGGATCGTCCGGTCAACTTCCGGGCCGCGCCCGATCAGCGGATCGATCTTGCCGGCCAGCGCCCGCTCGTTGAGGTTAACGGTGAACTGGTCGAGCGCCGAATCTTTCTTGCCGGACTTGCCATCGCCCTTGCCATCACCCTTGTCGTCGGGCGTCGGCGCTTCGCTTTCAGTGCCCTTGGGGCTGCGATCCTCGATCCGCTTGCCGCCCTTGCCGATGCCGTGGCTGATAAAACTCACCGCATCGAGCCGGCTCATGTCCTGCTGCTGGAGGAAATACACGGCATAGCTGTCGCGCTCGGAAAACAGTGCAACCAGCACATTGGCGCCGGTGACAATATCCTTGCCCGATGACTGGACGTGCAGGATCGCGCGCTGGATGACCCGCTGGAACCCGGCTGTCGGGGCCGGATCGCCCTTTTCCTCGGTCTTTAGCGACTGGTATTCCTGATCGAGGTACTGCCGCAGCACATCACCCAGATCGCCAAGCTCCACCCCGCAGGCCAGCATCACTTCGGCCGCGTCCTCATCGTCGATCAGCGCCAACAGCAAATGCTCCAGCGTCGCATATTCATGGGCCCGTTCCGACGCGTTGGTGAGCGCGGCGTGCAAGGTCTTTTCAAGGCTCTGGGCGAAACTGGGCATCTATCGGACTCTCGCTGGCAGGAATGACGCTTCGTGTAACGGAAGGTATGAACGGGCTTGGTTAACCAAACCTAAATAGGAAGCCGCCCGGACATTTCGAGGGGCAAACAACATGCTCACTCCCCGCGCGGCTTGAACAGGGCGTCGGCGGCTGTCCTGTGCGCCAGGGCCTTATCGCGGTGGGCCTTAACGCGGGCAATTTCAGCTTCGAGCTGGGCGATCCGCTCGCCCAGCTCGTTGTGCGAATAGCGATCAAGGCTCTCGGCGGCGAGCAGACTGGCCGCATCATTGCGGGAACGGGGGCGATCATCATCGTCCATGGTGCCAACTTCGAACGCCGCGCGCTTGCTGTCAACCGTCGCTGGCGCTAAGGTCGACATCGTGGCCTGCGGGCAACAGGGGCAGTGTAAATGACGGTAATTCTTCCAGAAACCATGATCGCGGTCGGCTTTGACGCGCCGGGAGGGCCCGAAGTTTTGCGCGCGGCAGAGATGGCTGTCCCCAGCCCCGATGCCGGGCAGGTGCTGATCAAAGTCAGCCACGCCGGGGTTAATCGCCCCGACGTGATCCAGCGCCAGGGTTTTTATCCGCCGCCACCGGGCGCCTCACCGATCCCGGGACTCGAGATTTCGGGCGAGATTGTCGCCCTTGGCGATGGCGTGGGCCGGGTCCAGCTGGGCCAAAAGGTCTGCGCGCTGATTTCGGGCGGGGGTTATGCACAATATTGCCTCGCGCAGGCCGATCACTGCCTGCCGGTGCCCGAAGGCCTGTCCATGGCCGAGGCTGCGACGCTCCCCGAAACGCTGTTTACGGTGTGGCACAATGTGTTTGAGCGCGGCTGGGCCAAAGAGGGGGAGACGATCCTGGTCCACGGCGGGACCAGCGGGATCGGCAGCATGGCGATCATGCTCGGAAAGCTGTTCGACCTGACGGTGATCGTCACTTGCGGCGGCGCAGAAAAATGCGCCGCTGCGCTGGAAATCGGCGCGGACCACGCGATTGACTACAAGGCCGCCGATTTCGTGGAGGAAGTAAAGCGGATCACCGGCGGCAAGGGGGTTCACCTCGTGCTCGATATGGTCGCCGGCGATTATGTCGCGCGCAACCTTCAGTGCCTCGCCGAAGATGGCCGCCACGTGACTATCGCCGTGCAGGGCGGGGTGCGGGCAGAGCTCAACATGGCGCAAGTGATGGTGCGGCGTCTGACGCTGACCGGATCGACGCTGCGTCCGCGTTCAAATCAGTTCAAGGCACTGCTGGCCCAGGAAATCATGACCTTGGCTTGGCCGCTGGTCGAGGCAGGGAAATTGCGCCCGGTGATGGCCCGCAGTTTCCCGCTAGCCGATGCGGCATCCGCGCACGCCTTGATGGAATCAGGCGCGTTTATCGGGAAAATCGTGCTGGAAATTTGAGCCGCAACCCGGGGCGCAGCCCGAGGTGCAGCCCACGGGCCCGGAACCGGAGCTTATTCAATAGCTGAGGCTGTTGTCAGGTTCGGAAGCCTCGCTGGTCTCTCGTTCCATCTCGTACTGGGCGTTGCGGGCATCGTCTTCGGGATCGGCTGCAACGGGCGACTCGGCGCGCGGGTCTTCGGGCTGGCCCATCTGCCGGTAATCTTCGTCATATTCGTCATAGCCGTTGAGTGCAGCCAGGGCCGCTGCCATTTTTTGCGGATCACTTTTGAATTCGCTGATCCGATTCATGTACTTGCTGTTGGTGGCGACCGCCACGCCGGTCAATATTCGTGAGAATTCCGCTAATTGCGAACTTCCGGTTTCGCGCCGTTCAAGCGATGCTCCGGCGGATTCGAACAGTCTTTCGACGGCCGCCTCCACCTTGCGCTCGCTCAGCACCTTGTCGAGTCCGTCGATCTTGCTCCGAACCGGCGGCACATCGATCGCGACATGGATGATGGTTGCCGCGCCGTCGCCGGTCGGCTCAAAGGTCAGGAGAAACGTGCTTTCGGACGTGCCGTCGCCGGGGATCGTATAAAGCAATTCGCTCTCGCTGGGCCGCGACTTCTTGACCTGGAGCCCGGGAAAGATCTGCCCGGCAATGCCGGTGTCGAT
>JANOFJ010000192.1:0-2376 GCA_031413595.1 Novosphingobium sp. | reverse complement strand
ACCGAGGATCGTCTCGATCAGACCTGCGGAGTGTTCCTTGACGCTGTCCAGGATTGCCCTGACTTCATCAGGGCCGAGCAGCGCTTGCGGACGGCTGCCAAGCAGCTGGTTGAGATGGGTCGCGACGACTGTGCTGGCATCGACCGTCAGGAAGCCCTCGGCAATCGCGTGATCGCGTGCGGCAGGATCGATCCACAATGCGGGACAGCCAAAGCTCGGATCGATCGTCGTCTCACCGCTCAGGCCATGCATTTCGCGCGCTTCACCGGCATCGATGGCAAGGATCTTGTCCGGGCGGATCGTACTCGCGCCCAGCGGCACACCGCCCAGCAGGATGCGATAATCGCCCGGCGCAAGGTCAAGCGCATCGCGCACCCTGAACTGGGGGACGACGAAGCCGAAGCTCTGGCTCAGCTGCTTGCGGACCCCGGTGATCCGGGCAACCAGCGGCGAACCGCGGCGATCATCGACCAGGTGGACCAGGCCATAGCCAAGCTCGATCGTGACCAGCGTATGATCGGAGACTTCGTCGAGGGAAATCCGACCCGGCTCGAACGGCACTGCAGCCGCCTCAATCGTCGGGGCAGGCCGCGCGGCGCGCAGCCGCAGTCTGTTCCACAGCCAGCCAGCCAGCGCAGCAGCGGGCAGGAACACCGTTTGCGGCATCGCCGGGATCATCCCGATCGCGCCCAGAATGCACGCCACCGGCAGCCAGGTGCGCGGATCGGCGAACTGCCCGCCGATCTGCCCGGCAAGGTCGCGGCTGTCGGACACGCGGGTGACGATCACCGCCGCCGCAATCGACAGCAGCAGCGAGGGAACCTGCGCGACCAGCGCATCGCCCACTGCCAATGCGATGTATTTCTCCGCCGCCTCGCCTGCGGAGAGCCCGTGGCTGATCATGCCGAGACAGAATCCGGCGATAATGTTGACCCCAAGGATCAGCAGCGCAGCGATGGCATCGCCCTTCACGAACTTTGAGGCACCATCCAGCGAGCCGTATAAATCGGCCTGGGTCGCGACTTCGCGGCGGCGGGCCTTGGCCTCGTCAGCGGTGAGGAGGCCAGCGGCGAGATCGGCGTCGATCGCCATCTGTTTGCCCGGCAGCGCATCGAGGGTGAACCGCGCGGAAACCTCCGAAACGCGCCCCGCGCCTTTGGTGACAACCACCATGTTGATGATCATCAGGATCATGAAAACAAACAGCCCAACCGCGAAATTGCCGCCGATCAGGAAGGCGCCAAATGCCTCGATCACATGACCGGCCGCCGCTCCGCCTTCATGCCCGTTGACCAGGATAACCCGGGTCGAGGCGACGTTGAGCGCCAGACGCAGCAGCGTCGCGAACAAAAGAACCGATGGGAACGACGAGAAATCGAGCGGCTTTTCGGCATTCATCGCCGTCATCAGGATTGCCACTGACAGGGCGATGTTGAGGACGAAGAATATATCGAGCAAGACCGCGGGCGTGGGCACGATCATCAGCCCGATCAGCGTCAGAATTCCGAATGGCAGTGCCAGGGTGGAAAAGCGGGGCCGGCTGAACATGCTCACAGGCCGAATGCCTGAAGCTTGCCATACGCGGCGCGAACATGAGCCGGCGCCGCGTTACCGGCGACCGCGAATGTGGCACGAAGGGTCTCCGACATGGATGGGCGTTGCGGAGCACTAAGCCCCTCCTCTTCAGGGGAGGGGTTGGGGTGGGGTCTCTCCTCCCACGGCGCGCTGGACCCGGTGGACAGACCCCACCCCTCGATCCCCTCCCCGGAAGTGGAGGGGACGAAGGAGCCTTCCATCGCCCCAACCACCTTGCCCCGCATCATCTCCATCACCGCGCCAACCGAACGCGGCGTGGTGCCCGCAAAAAATATCCCGCGGTTGGCCGCCGCCGCCTGCGGCATAATCGCCGCGGCGGATTGGCCCGGATCGGCGGCCAGCGCAGTCAGAAAGCGGCTTGCTCCATCGGCCCCGAGGAAGTGGGCGAGGTATAGCTCGGACGGATCGGGCTCGCGGCCCAAAGTAGCGGTCAAGGCGGCGCGGTTATCATTGGCCAGCTCCGCCGCCATCAATGCGGATGTATCTGGATCATAGCGCAAATCCATGATCTGGCCGCGCATTGCCGGATTTAGTACCCGCCCACCCGCAATCGCGGCGCCGGCCCAATCAAGACCATGCGCCGCACCGTGCCGGTCTAGCGTCTGAAGCCAGGTACTGTTGGTGAACTGATAGAGCCCGGCCGCGCTGGAAGTGGAAGCGCGGGCACCGGGATCCAGGCTCGATTCAAGTTTGGCCTGGGCCAGAAGGTATTTGAAGTCGACACCGGTGGTTTGTGCGGCCCGGGCGATCGATGCACGAACCTGCTGGGCGTTGGCCGCG
>JANOFJ010000191.1:0-10087 GCA_031413595.1 Novosphingobium sp. | reverse complement strand
TGGCCCTCGGTCAGGTTGAGGATCAGGCCCGAACGCTGCTCGGCGCGGGTTTCTTCGAGGACGGCGCGACGCGAGACCACGATGTTTCCGCGGCGGCGGTCCATCTTCAGGATCTGGAACGGCTGCGGCATATCCATCAGCGGCTGCACATCGCGGACCGGGCGGATATCGACTTGGCTGCCGTGGAGGAAGGCCACGGCGCCATCGAGATCGACGGTGAAGCCGCCCTTGACGCGGCCGAAGATCACGCCTTCGACGCGCTTGCCTTCGCCAAATTCGCTTTCCAGCTTGTCCCACGCGGCTTCGCGGCGGGCGCGGTCACGGCTAAGCATCGCTTCGCCGTCAGAATTTTCAACCCGGTCGACATAGACTTCGACTTCATCGCCGACTGACAACCCGTGGGGCTGGCCAGGCTGCGCGAATTCGCGAAGCGACACGCGGCCTTCGCTCTTGAGGCCAACGTCGATGACGGCCTTGTCGTTTTCAATTGCGGTAATGGTGCCCTTGACCCCGCGGCCTTCAAAGCCGCCGTCGGCGCTGCCGCCGAGTGATTCGTTGAGCATCGCGGCGAAATCGTCGCGAGTGGGGAAAGCCGTAGTGGCCATGTATGGTATCCTACTATCGTTGTTTCCGGCCGGGCGGTTTTTCCGCCGGTCTTTCTCCGCCGTGGCACTATTGCCAAAACGGGCCAAAAGGGCCGATCTGCCTGCCGGGCCGGATGCCATGACAGGCGCCCTTGGAGCCGGGTGGCTCGTCGGACCGGGCGCGGGTAGTTGAGCGCGGGCAGAAAAGCAAGGAAAATGGGGTCGTGCGTTGGCCAATGCGCGCTTTGGCACCGGGCCTCCGCCTTGCTTTAGTCCTTGTTACAGCATCGCAAAGCAGCCATTACAAACTTCTGGCGAAGCGCATTGGTCTGTATTCATATGCTGTGACGTCGCTGCTATGTTCGCCGCATCAAGGCGGTCCTCCTGAAATTCGCACTGGGGTAACGGTATTTTGCAAGGCAAATCCGACACTAACGCAAGTTTGCGCCACCCCGTACTTCGTCGCAATTGCGTCGAGGTTGAAGGAAGCGGCAAGCAGGCGATGATCCTGGTTCACGGTTTCGGGTGCGATCAGCACATGTGGCGTTATGTAATGCCAGCATTTCTGAACGAGTTCACGGTCATTCGCTATGATCTGACAGGCTCGGGCAGATCGGACCTGTCTGCCTATGATCGTGACAAGTATGCTACGCTTGAGGGTCATGCGACCGACCTGCTGGAAATTTGCGATGCACTCGGCGTGCAGGAGGCTGTCGTGGTTGGCCATTCGGTGAGCGCCATGATTGCGGTGCTTGCTGCGAACCGCGAGCCATCGCGGTTTTCTTCGTTGATCATGGTCTCGCCTTCGCCATCCTACCTTAATGACGGCGACTATGTCGGCGGTTTTGAGCGCGAGGAAATCGACGAGCTGCTTGAATACCTCGATCTGAACTTTCTCGGCTGGTCGAAAAAGATGGCGGCGCCAATCATGGGGCATCCTGACAATCTCGTGCTGACCGAAGAGCTGACCGCAAACTTCTGTCGCAATGATCCCGACATCGCGAAGCATTTTGGCCGGGTCACCTTCATGTCGGATCACCGCGCGGACGTAATGCTAGTGAAGCATCCGGTCCTTGTTCTGCAATGCCAGGACGATATCATCGCTCCCCTCTCAATCGGCCAGTGGCTTGATCATAACCTACAGCACAGCCAGCTCGTCGTGATGGAGGCGACCGGCCATTGCCCGCACTTGAGTGCGCCGGACGAAACAATCGCCGCCATGCGCATTTTTCTGACTGCGACACAACTTGCGCTTGCGAAGCAATGACCACGCACCCGCCTGCTGGCGTCGCTGACGTCTCCATTGTTGAGTTCATGAACGGCGCACCCTGCGGCTTCATCTCATCGCTGCCCGATGGCAAGATCCTGTATGTCAACGATACAATGGTGGCGTGGGTTGGTCAGGATCGTGATGCATTGCTTGGCGGCACCCGGCTTCAGGATCTGCTCACCGTCCCCGGGCGGATATTCTATGAAACGCACATTGCACCGATGCTTCGCCTGCAGGGATCGGTCAACGAAATCGCCTGTCAGCTGAAACGCGCCGGGCGAGAGCCATTGAATGTCTTCATGAATTCCGATCTCAAAACCGGGCCAGGCGATCAGCCACGGTTGATCAACACGATTATTTTCGAAGCAACCGAGCGCATGCAATACGAGCTTGAACTGCGGCGCGCCCGCAACGAAGCATTGCAGCTGGCCGCGATCGTCACTTCATCGACCGATGCAATCATAAGTGTTGGCTTTGACGGTCTCGTGAAGACCTAGAATCCAGCGGCAATGCGTCTTTTCGGTTACGCCGAAACCGAAGCTGTCGGCCGCTCGGTGGACGAGCTGATTATCCCCGAAGGCGGCATAGGCGAACGGCGCGATGCCTATGAAGAAATCCGCGCAGGAAATAACAAGCATGTCAGCGAAACGGTGCGGCGCTGCAAGGACGGTCGGCTGGTCCCGGTTCAGATAGACGCATCGCCGGTGCTGGACACCGATGGTCGCGCCAGTTCAGTGTCGGTTATCTTTCGCGATATCAGCCGATACAAGCAAGGTGAGCTGCAATTGCGCGATAGCGAGCGGAAATTCAGGGCGACCTTTGACAACGCGGCGATCGGAATGGCGCAAGTCGCGCCAGATGGGGCATGGCTCAATGTCAACGAGCGGCTTTGCCAGATCGTGGGTTATGCCGCCGAAGAACTGCTATCGGGAGCTTTCCAGGACATTACCCACCCCGATGATCTGGCTGCGGATTTGGCGAATGTGCAGCGGATGCTCGACGGGCAGTGTGACAGTTACAGCATGGAAAAGCGCTATATCTGCAAGGATGGGACTGCAAGATGGGTAAATCTGACAGTCGGTTGCGAGCGAAAGGCCGATGGTTCGATCGATTATTTCATATCGGCGGTGGAGGATATTGCAGCTCGCAAGTTGGCGGAGGACCATAACGCCCTGCTTATGCGTGAGGTCAATCATCGCGCAAAAAACCTGCTTGCGGTCGTTCAAGCGGTGGCCCGGCAAACGGCCCGTTCCGATAATCCAGCGACATTTGTCGATCGGCTGACACGACGAATCGCAAGCCTCACCGCCAGCCATGACCTGCTCGTCAAGGATCAATGGCAGGGGGTTGATCTGCTGGATCTGGTCCAGAGCCAGCTGGCCCATTTTGGTTCGCTGTTCGGCGGGCGCGTGTCGTTTGACGGACCAACTCTGCGGTTGGGTGCAGAAGCAGCGCAGGCAATTGGAATGGCCCTGCACGAACTGGCCACCAATGCCGGAAAATATGGTGCTTTGTTTAACGCCGAAGGATGCGTGCGGATCAGTTGGACGGTAAGCGATGCCCCCGATTGCGTGTTTGAAATGGCGTGGCTTGAGGAAAATGGTCCTGAGGTGGTCGCACCCGGCAAGCCCGGGTTCGGGCAAACGGTAATCGTTAAGATGGCTGAACGCGCGGTCGGCGGCCACGCAGAATTGGCTTATTTGAAGTCCGGAGTTAGATGGACGCTTACCGCGGCTGCTGATCGCATATTGGAAGGGCACCGAAATGACTGACGAGCTAGCCACAGCCATGCGGATCCTGATCGTCGAGGATGAGCCGCTGATTGCGTTTGAAGTTGAACAGACACTCACCGATGCCGGCTTTGAGATCGTGGGCGTGGCGGCACGGGTGGAGGAAGCACTGGCAATGATTGACGATGGCGCGCTGGACGCAGCTGTCCTGGATGCGAACCTCAATCGCGTCAGCGCAGCGCCGATCGCGGTCGCCCTGACTGCGCGCGGACTGCCATTCGTCGTCACGACCGGATATACCCGTGAACAACTTCCGGATGGATTCAAGGCCGGGGCGCTGATCGAAAAACCGTGTCTCCCGGAACAGATCATCGAAGCACTGACGGCGGTGCTCCAGGCCAATCGAAAGCTGGATCCGGCGGCTTAAATTCTGGCCCGGTCCCACAACGTGCGGGTCAGGCTCCGGGGCTGCGTGCGCTCACGAGGCGAATTGCTTGGGCGATTGCCTCGTCGCGGCTCATGGCTGATGTATCCAGCACCATAGCATCCTCGGCGGCGCGAAGCGGAGCCTCTTTGCGGGAGGAATCGCGCTGGTCGCGCAGCTCAAGATCGGCGGCGATTTCAGTCAGCGCAACGCTGCGCCCCGCCGCCTGCATTTCCTTGAAGCGCCGCTCAGCCCGCGCCGGGGTGCTGGCAATGACGAACAGCTTCACCTCTGCCTCGGGCGCGATCACGGTGCCGATGTCGCGCCCGTCCAGCACCGCGCCGCCCGGCTGGGTGGCGAAGGCGCGCTGGCGTTCGTAAAGCGCTTGGCGAACGCTAGGATGGACTGAGACGCGGCTGGCGAGCCCGCCGGTTGTTTCGGAGCGGAGTTCCGGATCGTCCAGCAAGCTGTCGGGGAAGGTGCAGGCTGCCAGCGCGTTGGCAGAAATGTCCGGATCACCACCGTTCAGCGCGACCTGCCGACCGACCGCGCGATACAACAGCCCGGTATCAAGATGCGGCAAGCCGAAATGCGCGGCGAGCGCCTTGGCAATCGTGCCCTTGCCCGAGGCGGTGGGGCCATCAACGGCGATGATCATGGCTGCCGGTTCCGTGGCCGCATCCGCACTGCTTGGATCAATCCGGCCAGTGCGATTATGGCCCAGGCTGCCTCGAGTACAAATGCCGCGAGATTGAAATTGACCCAGAGCGATACAAGCAGCAGCATCGCCCCGAGCAGATTTGCGGCATTGAACCATAGTTTGTTCAAGCTCTGAGCCACATTGGCATAGGCGAAAGCGGCAATGAAGAGCGCGCCGCCGATCAGGCCGATCACATTGGCGATACCGCTGGTCATTGCGGCAACCCGTCCAGCCCAAGCCCCGCGAGCAATTGCTCGAACATCGGAAAGCTGGTTGCGATCGGGCGGGTGTCGTCCACTTCCACGCCGTCGCGGCTGACGAGGCCCGCCACCGCCATGCTCATTGCGATGCGGTGGTCGAGGTGGGTTTTGGTCCGCGAATTGGCATTGCCGCGCAGCGGTTCGCCGTCGGTGCCGTCAATCACCAGCCCGTCAGCGTGTTCCTCCACCCGCGCGCCTGCACCGGTCAGCGCAGCGGCCATGACGGAGATACGGTCGCTTTCCTTGACGCGCAGCTCATCGAGGCCAGTGGTGACGGTGCGCCCTTTGGCCAGCGCGGCGGCGACAAACAGCACCGGGAATTCATCGACCATGCTGGGCACGATCGCGGGATCAACCGTGATGCCGGTCAGCTGCGAATGCTCCACCCGCAAATCAGCCACCGGTTCGCCGCCCACTTCGCTCCAGTTTACCGCCTCGATCTGCCCGCCCATCTGGCGCAGCACATCATAAAGCCCGGCGCGAGTTGCGTTCATGCCGACGTTTTCGATTACGATACCTGAGCCGGGCACGATCAGCCCCGCGACCATGAAAAAGGCGGCGGACGAGGGATCTCCGGGGACTTCGATGGCCTGCGGTTTCAGCTCCGCCTCTCCGCGGATGCGGATCGTGCGGACGCCCGCTGCATCCGTCTCAACCGTCAGCTCCGCGCCAAAGCCGGCCAGCATCCGCTCGGAATGATCGCGGGTCGGCACTGGTTCAATCACCGTGGTGACGCCGGGCGTGTTGAGGCCCGCCAGCAGGATCGCGCTTTTGACCTGCGCCGATGCGACCGGCAGCCGGTAGGTGATTGGCACAGCAGGGCAGGCGCCGCGCAGCATCAGGGGCAACTTCTCTCCCGGTGAGGAGGTGAAATCGGCACCCATCCGGCTCAATGGCTCGATCACCCGGCCCATCGGGCGGCCCGACAGGCTGGCATCGCCAATGAAGCTGGCGGTTATCCCATGACTTGCGACCAGTCCCATCAACAATCGCGTCGAAGTGCCGCTGTTGCCCATGTCGAGCGCGGCGGCGGGCTGGAGCAATCCGCCAACGCCTACGCCTTGGACTTGCCACTCACCGTTGCCCAGTCGCTCGATACTGGCGCCCATGGCGCGCATCGCGGCGGCGGTGGCGAGCACGTCCTCACCCTCAAGCAAACCTGAAATATGGCTTTTTCCCACGGCCAGCGCCGAAAGCATCAGCGCTCGGTGGCTGATAGACTTGTCGCCCGGCACGCGGATCGTCCCGCGCAGTGGACCCGCAGGCATGAAACGGTGAGGGACGGCAGGATCGGCAGCGGTCACGGGTCAGCTTTCGCATCTGGCAGGGTAGGCGGCCCATCTGGCAGGGCAGGTGGCGCGGCGGCTTTTGACAGCGCGCGCGCGCTATGGCAAGGCGCGCCCTCGCTTGATTCTGGCTTATGCCATCACCATCAACGCAGCAGTTTTTTCGGCTTGGCGCTTCGGCGGACAGCCAGTGTAAGGAATTTTCATGGTCAAGGCTGAATGGGGCGCCAAGCAAGGCTGCCCGAAATGCGGCACCCGCTTTTACGATCTGGGCAAGGATGACCCGGTAACCTGCATAGAATGCGGCTACGCCTGGGTTCCGGAACCTGTGCTCAAGTCGAAGCAGCCGATCCCCTATGAGGAAGTCCAGAAGGAGAAGGTTGAGGTCGTCGAAGATGGCGATCTGGCCGAGGAAGATCTGGACATCGACGAGGACAATGATTCGCCCGACAACGATGTCGATCTGGGCGGGGACGACGATCTTGGCGTAGCCGGCGTTGAAGGCGACCAGGACGAGCATTAAATCCGCCCTTGCATTGGCCGGGACGCCCCTTTAGAGGGCGGCGTCCCGGCCGCAAGGTAGGGGCTGGTGGCCTTTCGGGGCCAGCAGCGATGAATGGAATGGGGCCTTAGCTCAGCTGGGAGAGCGCCTGCATGGCATGCAGGAGGTCAGCGGTTCGATCCCGCTAGGCTCCACCATCCATTAAAGAATGAATGGCGACGCCCAGCTTTTCTTGCTGGAAGATTTGGGCTACACCACCATTCAAGAGTAATGAGTTTTTGCAGCAGGCTGGTCGGCGAGGTTTCGCCCACCGGCTTTTTTCGCGTATCGGAGTAATTGGCCCATGTTCGACAGTCTGTCAGATCGCCTAGGCGGCGTATTCGACAAGCTGCGCGGGCGCGGTGCGCTGCGTGAACAAGATGTTCGCGACGCAATGCGCGAAGTGCGGATCGCGCTGCTCGAAGCCGATGTGGCGCTGCCGGTTGTCCGCCGCTTCATCGATGATGTCACCGAAAAGGCGATTGGCCAGTCGGTCCTGAAGTCGGTCACGCCGGGCCAGCAGGTCGTCAAGATCGTCAACGATGCGCTGGTGGAGATGCTGGGCGGCGAGCAGACCGCCGAGCTTGATCTGGAAGCACTGCCGCCGGTCGTGATCATGATGGTCGGCCTGCAGGGTTCGGGCAAGACCACGACTACCGCGAAGCTAGCCAAGCTGCTCAAGGAGAAGTACGGCAAGAAGGTGCTGATGGCGTCGCTCGACGTCAATCGCCCGGCCGCACAGCAGCAGCTGGCGGTGCTGGGCGAGCAGATTGGCGCTGCCACCCTGCCGATCATCACTGGCCAGGCCCCGGTCGATATCGCCACCCGCGCGCTGCAATCGGCCAAGCTGCAGGCGGTCGATGTTCTGCTGCTCGACACCGCAGGCCGCCTCCACGTCGATAGCCAGTTGATGGACGAGATGAAGGCGGTCGCCGCGATCTCGGTTCCCAAGGAAGTGCTGCTGGTGGTCGATGCGCTGACCGGTCAGGATGCGGTCAACGTTGCGCAAAGCTTTTCCGGCCAGGTTGATCTGACCGGTGTGATCCTGACCCGAATGGACGGCGATGCCCGCGGCGGTGCGGCGCTTTCGATGCGCGCGGTCACCGGCAAGCCGATCAAGTTCGCTGGCACCGGCGAAAAGATCGATGCGATCGAGCCGTTTCATCCGGTGCGCGTTGCCGGGCGGATCCTAGGCATGGGCGATGTCGTCTCGATCGTCGAGAAGGCCGCTGCCAGTATTGCCGAAGCCGATGCCGAAAAGATGGCCGCGCGGATGGCCAAGGGTCAGTTCGATCTGAACGACCTGCGCATGCAGCTTGGCCAGATGCAGAAGATGGGCGGCCTCGGCGCGCTGGCGGGCATGATGCCGGGCATGAAAAAGGCCAAGGCGGCGATGGCGCAAGGCGGCATGGACGACAAGGTGCTGATCCGCATGGATGCGATCATCGGCTCGATGACCCCCAAGGAGCGTGCCCGTCCCGAACTGCTCAACGCCAAGCGCAAGATCCGGGTCGCCAAAGGCTCGGGTATGCAGGTTCAAGACGTCAACAAGCTGCTCAAGATGCACCAGGAAATGGAGCGCGCGATGAAGCAGATCAAGAAGATGGGCGGCCTCGCGGGCCTCGGCAAGCTGTTCGGCGGCGGCGGCATGCCGGGCATGGGGGGTGGCGCTGGAGGCGGGCTTCCCGGCCTTGGCGGCGGAATGGGCGGCGGCCCCGACCTCTCAAAGTTTCTCAAGAAATAACAATTAACTGGTTTAGAAGAAAGGTAATTTCATGTCAGTAGCAATCCGGCTTTCGCGCGGCGGTTCCAAAAAGCGCCCGTATTACAAGGTCGTCGTATCCAACAGCCGCGCCCCGCGCGATGGCAAGTATCTGGAGCAGGTCGGCACTTACAACCCGCTGCTCGCCAAGGACGATGAAAAGCGCGTTGCGCTGATCGAGGACCGCGTCCGCTATTGGCTGGGCGTTGGCGCGCAGCCGACCGATCGCGTTGCCCGCATGCTCGACAAGGCCGGGATCAAGGAACGCGCCGCGACCAACAACCCGAGCAAGGCTGAGCCCGGCAAGAAGGCCAAGGAGCGGGTCGAAGACAAGGCCACCAAGGCTGCCGAAGCCGCTGAAGCCGCAGCTGTTGCTGCCGCCGCGCCGGTGGTTGAAGAAGTGGTCGAAGAAGTTGCTGCTGAGGAAGCCGCGGTTGAAGTTGCTGCCGAAGAGGCGGCTCCTGAAGCGGCTGCCGAAGAAGCGCCTGCTGCTGAAGCTGCTGAAGAAGCACCTGCCGCCGAAGCCACAGCCGAGGAAGCTGCCACCGAGGAAGCTCCGGCCGCCGAAGCTGCTGAAGAAGCCGCTCCCGAAGCTGCCGCTGAAGAAGCTGCTGCAGAAGCGGTCGCTGATGAAGCAGTCGCTGAAGAAGCTCCGGCTGCCGAAGAAGTCGCAGCAGAAGATAAGGCCGAGGGCTAAACCTTGGCTCAGGACTCCCCCGTTACCCTGGCGGCCATCAGCGGTGCGCATGGGATAACGGGGGAGGTCCGCCTCAAGCTGTTCGGAGAGGGTGTGGCGGCGCTGAAGCGCTACTCCACCTTCAACGACGGCAAACTCACGCTCGAAAAACTGCGCGACGATACCAAGGGCGGAGCGATCGCCCGGTTCGCCGAAGTGACAGATCGCACCGCCGCCGAAGCCTTGCGCGGCACCGTGATCGCCGTTCCGCGTTCCACCCTGCCGCGGCTGGCTGAGGGTGAATATTACTACGCCGATCTGATCGGTCTGCCTGCCGTATCAACAACAGGCGAGGATTTGGGCCACTGCATCGCGGTCGATAATTACGGCGCGGGCGACATCCTCGAAATTGAGCGGCCCGACAAGAAGCGCTTCATGGTCCCGATGAAGGCCGAGGCCGTGCCCGAGTGGGGTGAGCGGCTGGTGATCGAAGCGGCTTACGCTGCCGATTAATGTTTTATCAGCGCCTCTAGCTCCGCCCCAAACCGTTCCAGCTCAAAATTCTGCGGGTCATCGTGGGCATCCGGAATTCCGGCATCAACCGTGTTATGCTGCGCCGGTATCAGCCATCGTCCGGCCCGCGCGCTGGCATAGACATACAGCGCGGCGAGCATCCGATATTGCGCCTTCGAGAACCCAGGTTGGGGACCAACGGTGTTCTCAAGCGAATCGCTGCCCGGCGCAAAGCGCCGCGGTTGGACAGTCTCGATATGAACGAACCGGCCGCGTGCGGCAGGTCCGATCACATATGATTCCAGCTTGGTTGCCCGCCACGGTTCGACAAAATCATGGCC
>JANOFJ010000190.1:0-2424 GCA_031413595.1 Novosphingobium sp. | reverse complement strand
CGATCGGCCAGAACGCGCTGGGCGCGGGGCTGACGCGGTTCGAGCGGCGCTAGCGCGTGAGGCGAAAAAGTGGGAACAGGTTTTTTGCAGTAGATCTCGCGGCAACATCGAATTCCAGGGCAGGAGGCGATTCAAATTAATCGCATCATGCTCCAGGTTCAGCCGAATGCGGACGCATAGCTGACGACACCCTGAGGCGCCGAGCCTGCCAAGGTCATCGCCCGGAAATAGGGAGAGTCACGATCTGACAGCGGGGCAAGGCCGGGGATCACGGCAAAGCCGAAGCGTTCATAATAAACCGGATTGCCGACCACCGCGATGCCGTGCGCGCCGCGCTGTGCCATCTGTGCAATCCCAGCATTGATCAGCGCGCTGCCAATGCCGGTGAACTGCACTTCGGGCGAGACCGAAACCGGCGCCATCTGGAACCAGCCGCAAGTTGCATGATCCACCGTCACCGGGCTGAAGCCGATATGCCCAATGATCGCGCCCGCGCCATCCTCCGCCACCAGCGAGAGCACCAGATCACCACCTGCGCGCAGCGCATCGACCAGATCCTGCTCATCCCCTTCGCTGAACGGCATCGGGGCAAAGGACCGTTTGACCAGATCGTGGATCGCCGGTTCATCGCCCGGCTGTTCTGGGCGAATATCGAGGCCGACCATCACAGAAAATGCCCGGACCGATCCCGCTTGGTATCGAGGTAGCGGGTATTGTGCGGATTGGCGGGGAGCTGGTGCGGTACGCGTTCCGCCACTTTCACGCCCTCTGCCTCGAGCGCGGCAACCTTGGCCGGATTGTTGGTCATCAGCCGGATTGCGCTTACTCCCAGCAGCGCCAGCATCCGCGCCGCGACCGGGAAATCGCGAGCCTCGTTCGGCAGGCCAAGCCGGTTGTTGGCATCGACCGTATCGAACCCCTGATCCTGCAGCTGATAGGCACGCAGCTTGTTGATCAGGCCGATCCCGCGCCCTTCCTGGCGCAGATAGAGCAGCACACCCCAGCCTCCTGCCTGCGCCTCATCGGCCATCGCCGCCAGCGCCGCATCAAGCTGCGGGCCGCAATCGCATTTCAGGCTGCCGAGGACATCGCCGGTCAGGCATTCGGAATGGAGCCGCACCAGCGGCACCCGGCCCGCATCCTGCGCGCCGATCACCAGCGCCACATGTTCGCGCAGATCATCGGCCGAGCGGAAAGCAACGATCTCGGCCTCGGCATTCGCCGCGATCGGCAAATGGGCGCGGGCGGCAATCGAGAGCCGGGCAGTGTCCTTCCAGGCGGCAAGATCGCTGGCGCTGACGTCTTGCGCCTCACCGGAAGGTTCCGGATCGAGCAGAAAGGCCGGTAGTATCCCAGCCAGCCGCGCCAGCTCCATTGCCGCCGTAGCCGCCTCGGGCCAGGCAAGTGGCTCAGCCACAAACGGTCCCTTCATCGGATGGCGCAGGTCCAGCGCCGGATCGGCCAGCGCCCGCGCGGCGGCCAGATCGAACGGCTCGGCGCCGCGGATCAGAACCGGCGCTTCGGGCACCGCGGCCTCGCGCTGATTGGCAAGCTTCAACGTCACGGCGCGCGCCGCCGAAATCAGCATCCGCGCAGCAGTGGCTCCTTGGGCAAAGCCGGTTTCGGCGGGCAGCAGCGTAAAGCGCCCCTCAAGCCTGATCGGCCAGCCGTGACGCAGCGCGTCGATCGCCAGCGCGGCGCGTCGTGAGCCACTATTTGAGTCACTGGGGCGGCCCGGGCTGCTCAAAGTGCGAACTCGGTGATCAGCGGAACATGGTCCGAGCATTGCACCCAATCGCGGGTTTCCTCGATCACCCGGTGACTGCGCGACTGGGCCGCCACATCGGCCGAGGCCCACATATGGTCGAGCCGCCGGCCGCGGTCCCCGTCGCGCCAGTTTTTCGCGCGATAGCTCCACCAGGTCCAGTTGCGCTCCGGCGCGGGGATATGCTGGCGGCCCAGATCGACCCAGCCATGCGCAGCCTGTAAGCGCGCCAGGGTTTCAACCTCTATCGGGGTGTGGCTGACGACTTTCAGCAGCGACTTGTGGTTCCAAACATCGCTTTCGAGCGGGGCAATGTTGAAATCGCCGACGATCAGGCTTGGGCGGTCGATCTTGTCGGCCCACCGCGTCATCCGCTCGAGGAAATCGAGCTTCTGGCCGAATTTGGGGTTAACTGCTCGGTCTGGCTCGTCGCCGCCGGCCGGAACATAAACGTTTTCGAGGATCATTCCCTGTCCGGCACCTAGCAATTCCACCCCGACATGCCGCGCCTCGCCATTGTCCTGCCAGTCATAGCGGCTGTATTCCCGCATGGGCATCCGGCTGACGGTGGCAACGCCGTGATAGCCCTTTTGCCCGTGGACCGCGTGATGGACATAGCCCAGCGCCGCAAAGGTCTCGTAAGGAAAAGTCTCCGCAAC
>JANOFJ010000189.1:0-10453 GCA_031413595.1 Novosphingobium sp. | reverse complement strand
GTCAAACCGTTCGTAGAGGAAGCTTTCCTTGTGATGATACAGGCACCATTTGGCCATGATGCTGCCGCCGCGGCTGACGATGCCGGTAACGCGCTTGGCGGTCATCGGAATATAGGGCAGGCGCACCCCGGCGTGGATCGTGAAGTAATCGACGCCCTGCTCGGCCTGTTCGATCAGCGTATCGCGGAAGATCTCCCAGGTCAGATCCTCGGCCACGCCGCCGACTTTTTCGAGCGCCTGATAGATCGGCACAGTGCCGATCGGCACGGGCGAGTTGCGGACGATCCATTCGCGGGTGTCGTGGATGTTGCGGCCGGTGGAAAGGTCCATCACCGTATCCGCGCCCCAGCGGATCGACCAGACCAGCTTGTCGACCTCTTGCGCGACATCGCTGGCGACGGCGGAGTTGCCGATATTGGCGTTGATCTTGACGAGGAAATTGCGGCCGATCGCCATTGGCTCGCACTCGGGATGGTTGACGTTGCTGGGGATGATCGCCCGGCCGCGCGCCACTTCGTCGCGGACGAATTCAGGAGTGACGTGATCGGGGATGCTCGCGCCCCAATCCTGGCCGTCGCGGATATGGCCCGCAATCGCGTCGCGCCCGATGTTTTCGCGGATGGCGACATATTCCATCTCGGGCGTAATAATCCCTCGCCGCGCGTAATACATCTGGCTGAGGTTGGCCCCGGCCTTGGCCCGCAGCGGACGGCGCAGCGCGGCGGGGAACGCGGGCACGCCGCCCGAGCGGTCCGGCCCCAGCTGGCCGTTATCCTCAGGCCGAACATCGCGCGGCGCATATTCCTCAACATCGCCACGGGCGAGCTGCCAGTCGCGGCGGATCATCGGCAGGCCGGCAGCGATATCGATGGTGACTGCGGGATCGGTATAGGGCCCGGAAGTGTCATAGACATTGAGCGGCGGTTCCCCGCAGGACGGCTCAAGATCGATCGCCCGCATCGCAACTTGAATTTTCGGGTTTCCGGGGGCCGCGACATAAATCTTGCGGCTGCCCCGGATCGGTCCGGTGGTAACGCCAATTTCGAGCTTGCTGTTAATGTCGGCCATATGCGCTCCTATAGGCGAAGACGGAGCGGCTGTGTTGACCGGCCCTCCCTCCGCCCGGACTAACGGGTTCAGGTTCAACGGGTCGTGGGCCGTTACGCCCACCTCTCAGTCACACGACTCCCCGGGGATGGCACTGCATAGACCGTAGGCACGGGCGAGGCAAAGCGCGAATGTTCAGGCGATGAGGATAAACAGCGCCACGCCGATCACCATGGCGGCGAACGAGGTCCGGGCGATCGCCACGCGCCCTGCCAGCCAGCGCGAGAGGGGCAGGCCCAGCACCGCGCCCAGCACGCCGCCAGCGACCAATGCGGCGAACAGCGCCCAGTCCACCAGCCCGGAAAAAGCATAGCTGGCACTGGTAGCGCTGCCGAACAGCGTCACCGAAAGCAGGCTCGAGGCGGAGGCATTGGCAAGCGTCATGCCGGTGGACGCCATCAGCCCCGGCGCGATCAGGAAGCCGCCGCCGATTCCGAAAAACCCGGCGGCGAACCCGGCGGCGAGGCCAACCGGGGCTAGCTTCAAGACCATCGGCCCGGTAAGGTGGACCGCCGGATCGCCTGCCGATTTCCGGGGGACCAGCATCGAGACGGCAATCGCGATCATTGCCAAAGCGAACCAGTTGAGCAGCGTCTTGCCATCGATCAACTGGCCGACATGCGCGCCCGCCAACGCCCCGGCCAGGCCAGCCAGCCCGAACACTGTCGCGCAGGGCCACTTGACCGCGCCGGCGCGGGCCTGCGCCACAAGCCCGGTCAGCGCGTTGACCGCGACCGCCGCCGCCGAAGTGCCGATCGCCAGATGGGTATCGCCTACGCCGACCACATAGATCAGCCAGGGCGTTGCCAGCACTGAACCGCCGCCGCCAAACACAGTCAGCAGCAGCCCGATCAGCACACCGCCCAGCGCGGCGAGGAGGAGTGGTTCGATCATCGCCGCTCGATGCCTCTCGCATAGACCAGCAACAAAGCGCCGAGTATCGCAACGTTCTTCAGCAATGGACCAACGTGACCCGGGGCGAGGTGAATCGACAGGGTTATCGGCACCAGCGTGGCAAATAGCACGAGCGCCGATAGCCTTTGCAGCAGGCCGAACATCAACAGCAGGCCGAATAGGACGAAGATGCCGCCGCTCAGCCAGAGCAGCAAAGCCGGATCGCCAAACATGGCAACTTCTTCGCGCCACGGCGATTCACCCATTCGTTCAAGCATTTCCTCTAGCTGGAAGAAGTGCCCGAGGCCGCCGACGATGAATATCAGGCTCAGCGAGCAGCGGAAAATGGCGGTCGCCGAATGCTCAAGCGCCTCGGGCAGCCAAAGCCCCCGGTCAATCCGGCGCAACAAACCCAAACCGCGGATGTCTGTGCTGCGCATCTCAGGCGGCCCTGATCCGGTTCCACGGGGCGAGCATCAGCAGCCGGGCCATGCCGCAGAAACCGGTTACGCCAGCAAAGGTCAGCCCCGCGCCGACAAAGGCGGCAAGGCCGAACCAGCCGGGCGCTACCAGCAGCCCCAGCAATACGCCAATGACTACCAGCGAGCCCGCCACAATCTGCACCTGACGCATGATTTCCAGTGGCGCGCGCGCGTCCACCGCCAACGGCAGGCCGGCTTTGGCCCAGCCATCGACGCCGCCCTCGAGGACGAAGGCCGTGCCCGAAACGCGCGCGGCCAGCCGATCACAGGCGCCTGCGGTGCGCATGCCCGAACGGCAGGTAAAGATCACGTCACGCCCGGCCTCGACCTGCAGATGCGCAGCTTCCCAGCCGGACAGCGGCTGCGACAAGGCGCCCGGCACATGGCGGCGGGCAAATTCATCGGCTTCGCGAATATCGACCAGCACGGCAGCGCCGGCAGCGATACGGTCATGCGCGGCCTGGGGCGAAAGCGAGGTGAGCGTGGCAGTCATGGGGTTTCCTCCGTGGGACAAAACAGATCGGCGAGCGTGGCGATAATCTGCAACGCGGCCGGATCGACAATGCGGTAATGGATCGTCTGGCCATCGCGCCGGGTGGCAACGATACCCTCTTCGCGCAGCAGCGCGAGATGCTGCGACAGCGCCGATTGCGACAGGCCGACGCGGGGCTGAAGCTGGCCGACCGACAGTTCCGCGTCAGCCAACTGGCACAGGATCATCAGCCGCCGCTCGTTGCCAAGCAGCCTCAGCAAACGGGCGGCGCGTCCGGCGCTGTCCTCGAACAAAGCGAGGTTGAATTTGGCGAGATCGAACATGCCATCATTATATGCATTGAATCTAATTTAGCAAGTTCTAATATATAGGCCATTCAGGAGGTTCTTCCCATGCCCGATTCGTTCATGCCCGCACCGCAAGTCCAAGGTTTCTTCGATCCTGCCACCAGCACGGTCAGCTATATCGTGCACGATCCCGCCAGCGGGAAGGCGGCGATCATCGATCCGGTGCTGGATTTCACTCCGCGCAATGGCCGCACCGGCACCGCCAGCGCCGATGCCCTGCTGGCCTATCTGGCCCAGCACAATTTGACGGCGGTCTGGCTGCTGGAAACGCATGCCCACGCCGATCATCTTTCCGCTGCACATTACCTGCGCGAGCAGACCGGCGCGCCAATCGTGATCGGTGCACAGATCACCCAGGTGCAGGCGATTTTCGGCGCGCTGTTTGAAGCCGACGATGTTGCCGCCGATGGCAGCGATTTTGACCGGCTGGTGGCCGAAGGCGATGAATTGGCGTTGGGCGAGCTTACCATCCACGTGCTGCATACGCCGGGCCATACCCCGGCCTGCGTTACGTTTCTGATCGGCGATGCGGCGTTTGTCGGCGATACGGTGTTCATGCCCGATTATGGCACCGCCCGGGCCGATTTTCCGGGCGGCGATGCGCGCACGCTGTACCGCTCAATCCGCAAGCTGATGGCACTTCCCGCCACCACCCGGCTGTTTACCGGCCACGATTACCCGCCGCCCGAACGCGGCGCCCCGGCGTGGGAAGCAAGCGTGGCCGATCACCGTGCCAACAATCGCCACGTCCATGACGGGATCAATGAAGACGCGTTCGTCGCCATGCGCGAAGCCCGCGACGCCGCTCTTGAGGCACCGCTGCTGATCCTGCCCTCGCTGCAGGTCAACATCCGCGCCGGGGCGATGCCGCCAGCGTCACCGGGCGGGCATGTCTATTTGCGCTTGCCGGTGAACGCGATCTGACCCCCCGGATGGACGCTGCGCGAACGGCCCGCTAGGCGCGAGGTGCAATGACCATGCTCTATCGCCTCGATGCCAGCGCTGCTGAAGCGGCGGCGCGCTTTTCGGCGCGGGCAGGGGATGATCCCTGGCAGCCGGGCCATGTTGCGCCGGGCAGCTTTGCGCCGGTTATCACGGCGGGGCGCGAGTTCATCGCCGGACCGCGCCCTGCTGGTGAGCCGGTTCGGCGGATGATCCCAAGGCTGTGGGGCGTGCCGCCACCGCCGGCTGCTGGTGATGCGGGGCGTGCGGTGCTGACGGTACGCAACCTGGAAAGTCCGTTCTGGATCGGCAATCTGCGCAACAGCGAATTTCGCTGCCTGATCCCGGCTACCAGTTTCATGGAATGGGGTATCGGACGCGACAAGGATGGCAAGCGGCGGCAGTGCTGGTTTGGTGTGGCCGATCAGCCGATCTTCGCTTTCGCCGCCGTCTGGAAGGACAGCGAAGTGCCAAGCTTCGCCCTGCTCACCTGCGTGGCCAATGCCGCGCTGCGCGGCGAAGGCCGCGAGACCATGCCGGTGATCCTGCCGCCCGATCGCGCCGCTCACGATCTGTGGCTGCACGGTGACTGGGAGCGGGCACAGCAGCTGGCTGCGCCCTATTCATCGTCACTGATCGTGACCCGCAGCGGCTGAGGCTAGAACGTGTAGGCCAGCCCGGCGCCGAACAGCCACTGGCTGGCGCCGCCCCGGATCGCGGTGATCGGGCTGTCCGCCGCGCTGCCATAGAGCCGCGACCAGCCGAAGCCGCCAACCACCGCCAGCCCGCCATTGCGAAGGTTGCCGTCCAGATCATAGCCGATAAAGCTGCGCAGGCCGATGTTCTTGAGCCCGCCCGTGGCGGTGAATACCGGCAGTCCGCTCGCCGCGCTGCCGGCCGGGCTCACCGCGAAATTAAAGTTGGCATATTGGGTGTCGGTGATGTCCGAGGCAACCGACAGGCCAAATGCCGCCGCCTCGCTCAGCGGGGTGAAATAACTGAGCGAGGTGGAAATCACAGTGCCCCCGCCATAGCCGGTCGCATCCCAGCGGATGTCGGCGCTCAGCGTCAGCGTATCGACCGGAGTCACCAGCCGCTTGAGCGTGACACTGCCCGCCACTCCGGCTTCCAGGGTGCCCTTGATCTTGCCCAGCGCCGCGACCACCGGATCCTTGATATGGGCCGTACGATTGCCGTGCCAGCGTACCACCGGGCCCAGCCCGAAACCGATCCGCGCGTCTTTTCCATCGGCGACGAGATCGAGCGAAATTCCGCCTGACCGCGCGCCGATCCCGATTCCGGCAATCCGCCCGGTTACCCCGCCTGCACCAATGATCGCGCTATCGTTTGAGCCTTCGTAACTCGACACGCTGGCGATCCCCAGACCGACGATCAGATAATCACCTGAAAAGGCGTCACTTTCCGGTTCTGGTGCGGCAATCTCCTGCGCGGCAGCCGGCACAGCAAAAGCAAGCGTCGGTAGCAACAGGCAAGCCTTCAGTGATCCCAAACGCATGCGACACGATGCTTTTGTCAGACCTGCGGCAAACGGCCGGTCATTCGTCTGGTGGGACTATGCTATGCGCGAGTTACTGAATCGTAAGCATAGGGATCGGCGGAGCGCCCGGTAGATCAGGTGAAGCGAACCGGCACAAGCAGGGGCCGAAGCATGCCAGGCAGCGATTGCAGCTGCACTGCCCCGGTGAGATTCACGGAATGGGTGCGGGTAAGTGAGTGCGGCGAATTCAAGGTATCGGGCATCGCTCATCATAGTCCCAGCTCCGACAGCCCCGGATGGTCGTCCGGGCGGCGGCCTTGCGGCCAGTGGAACAGGCGTTCGGGCTCGCTGATGGCCAGATCGTTGATGCTGGCAATCCGCCGTGCCATCAGGCCAGAGGCGGCGAATTCCCAGTTTTCGTTGCCATAGCTGCGCCACCATTGGCCGTTGGTCTCGCGCCATTCATAGGCAAAGCGCACCGCGATCCGGTTTGCGTCATGGGCCCACAGTTCCTTGTTCAGCCGGTATTCCTGCTCGCGCTGCCATTTGGCGTCAAGAAAGGCTTCGATCGCGGCGTGGCCTTGCAGAAAACTGCTACGGTTCCGCCATTGGCTATCCTCCGTATAGGCCAAGGCGACGCGAGCCGGATCGCGGCTGTTCCAGCCGTCCTCGGCAGCGCGGACCTTGTGCGCGGCTGTTTCAGCGGTGAACGGCGGGAGGGGCGGACGTAATTCGGTCATGTCTGGCAACCTCAGGCAAACGGCGTCGCGAATTCGATGCGGATCCCGCCGGGCATGGCACAGATGAAGTGGCGCGTGGCGGACCCTTCGCGGATTGGCTCGGGGGAGAATTCGATGGTCACACCCGGATGCGCACGGACCCGCTCGAACACTGCGGCCAGCGCAGCGTCATCGGCTACTCGCAGCGCCAGATGGTGGAGGCCGATATTGGCCTTGCGGTCGAAGGCGGCGGCATTCGCGGGATTGGCAGCGCGCCACA
The DNA here is from genome assembly GCA_031413595.1 of Novosphingobium sp. Taxonomy (GTDB): domain Bacteria; phylum Pseudomonadota; class Alphaproteobacteria; order Sphingomonadales; family Sphingomonadaceae; genus Novosphingobium. Next base: position 3,691 of record JANOFJ010000189.1, on the reverse strand, counting down.
GCGTGATAAGAGTGATCCCATCGTTGACAAAGGCGCAGGGGTAGGCGGCATTCTCACCGACTAGCGCATAGCCCAGTCCGTTGCGGAAGAAGCCAACGGCAGCATCAAGATCAGGCACGGTAAGGCCAATATGATGCGCACCAAGGGTCAAGGCATTGGTCATTTTTATTCTCCTTCGGGGGTGCCGCGCAAGGCAGCAAGTTCGGCGCGCAGACGATCGATCTGGGCGTGTAGCGGCTGGATCGCGCTGGCGATTTCAGCCTCGGTAAAGCGAGGGGTGATGTGCTGGGGGCAGTTCCAGTCATAGCCTTCGACTTCGATCACATAGGCGCGCTCGGCCAGAGCCCTGTAGCCCGGCGGCATAAGTGCGGCGATTAGTACCGGATCCTCTGCAGCCGTAACGATCCGCGCACGGCCCAGCAGTTTGAGGCGGCGGCGGTTCGGATAATCCATCAGGAACAGCGAGACGCGCGGATCGGCGATGAGGTTGGCGGTGCTGACGTGCTGGCGGTTGCCGCGATAGTCGGCAAAGCCAAGACGGTTGCCATCAAGCAACTTGAGGAAACCCGCAGGGCCCCCGCGATGCTGCACGTAGGGCCAGCCTTTGCTGGTCACGCTGGCGAGATAGAAACTGTCGCGCAAGGCGATAAAGCTAGCTTCCTTCTCACCGAGCTGGTCGGGGCTGCCAACGGGACCCTCTTCCATTCTGGCATAGGCCTCGCGGCTGCCATCCTCGGCCTGAAGTGCCCGGGCATCATCGGTGAACAGTGTTTGGACATAATTGCGGGCCATATTGGCGTGCTCCTGAAACGCGGCCGGTCGGCTGGGGCGGGGGAGAGAGACCGGACCGACCGCGCCCTGACCAAATAGACGATTGTCGCATTTCGGATAATCGTCTATTTTTGACCAACACTGTTCCAATTTTAGGAATAATATGGACCGACTTGGCACCTATGAGATGTTTATTGCGGTTGCCGAGCAGGGCAGCTTTTCGGGGGGCGCCCGGCAGCTGGGCATATCTCCGCCTGCGCTGAGCCGAGGGATTGCCGAGCTTGAGGCGCGGCTTGGGGTGAGCCTGTTTCACCGCTCGACCCGCGCGGTTTCGCTGACCGATCAGGGCGCAGCACTCCTCCCCCGCACACAGCGGATCGTGGCCGAACTGGCCGATGCCGAACGCGCCGCCGCGGGGGATCAGGCGGAGCCGCGCGGACAGCTTTTTCTGACTGCCCCGGTCGCGTTTGGGCGGCTCCATGTGCTGCCGGTTGTGACCGAACTTCTCGACCGCCATCCGGCGCTTGACGTGCGGATGATGCTGATCGATCGCAACGTTAGGACCATCGAGGAGGGGATCGATGTGGCTGTGCGGATCGGCACATTAAGCGATTCTGCGCTCAAATCAGTGCAGATCGGCGCGGTGCGGCAGGTGATCGTCGCTAGCCCCGCCTATCTGGCGCGCCACGGCATACCGGATAGTCCAGACCAGCTCGTGCAACACCGACTGATCGCCTCGACCGGGCCGCGGGCAGCGAGCGAGTGGCGCTTTGCCGGGCGCAAGGAAGCCCCGGCAAGGCCGCGACTGCACGTCAACACAGTTGGCTCAGCGTTGGCGGCAGCCGAAGCAGGTGCCGGGATCGCCAACTTCCTGTCCTACCAGGTTGCCGAGGCGCTCTCGTCCGGGCGGTTGATCGAAGTGCTGCGCCCGGACGTAGTTCAGACGCTGCCAGTCAGCCTGCTGTTCGAGGCCAGCCGCGCCAACCTTCCAGCCGCCCGGGCCTTTATCGAGGCGATGAAGCTGCGGGGGCGCGAAGGACGCTGGGATTAGGCCGGGGCCGGTTCGGCTATCCGTGCCGCTGCAACCTTGCCGTCATAGAGGAACTCCGCCCCGGTCAGGTCGATCTTCGGGAAATCGTCCTTTTCGGTCCAGTAGTCCTGGTTATGTCGCCATTCGGGGCGGTCGCCGCGGCGCGGCATCTGGTCCAGACCGCGCAACAGATAACCGGGGTTGAAATTCTCCGGCTCGATCCACGGCAGGATTTTCATGCCCTGATCCTCGGGCCGCGGCACCACATCGATCCGCTTGGCGCCGAGTTTATCCATCTGGTTCAGCAAGCCGCAGATGAAATCGCCCTGCATATCGACCCTGAGCGTCCAGCTCGCCCGGAAATAGCCCATCACCCAGGCCATATTCGGCACGCCGGTAAACAGCATCCCGCGATAGGTCACGGTTTCGTGCCATTTGACCGGCTGGCCATCGACGCTGAACGGAATGTCGCCCATCACCGACAGGCGGAAGCCGGTGGCGGCGACGATGATGTCCGCTTCGATCTCCTCGCCCGACGCGGTGCGTACGCCCGTGGCCGTGAAGCGATCGATCGTATCGGTCACCACGGTCAGCTTGCCGGCCTTAGCGGCCTGAAACAGATCGCCCTCGGGCACAAACGCCAGGCGCTGCTCCCACGGGCGGTATTTGGGAGTGAAGTGGGGTTCGAACTCGAAATCATCCCCGGCATACTGGCGGATGAGCCCCTTAAGCTCTTCGACCACCACATCGGGTTCGGTCTTGCAGCGCTCAATCATCCGATTCATATCGTGATTGATCTGGGTGCGGACGACCCGGTGGATGGTCGGCTCGTCGATGCCAATTTCGCGCAGCCGGTCGGCCAGTTCGTTGCGGTTGGCACTGCACATGAAATAGGTCGGCGAGCGCTGGAGCATGGTCACGTGGCCCGCCTGTTCGGCAAAGGCGGGGATCACCGTCGCCGCCGTCGCACCCGATCCGATCACGAGCACGCGCTTGCCAGCATAGTCGGTCTTGGGATCCCACAGCTGGGCGTGGACGAACACGCCCTGATAGTCCGAGAGCCCGGCCCAATCGGGAATGTAGGGCTTTTCGTGATCGTAATAGCCCTGGCACATCCACAGGAAATTGCAGGTGAAGCGTTCGGTCGCGCCGTCGGCGAGCCGAGTCGCCTCGACCGTCCAGAGATTGTCCGCGCTGGACCAGCTGCATTCGGTAATACGGCGGCCATAGCGGATATGCGGGGCAATCCCGTTCTCGTCGATCACCTCGCCCATATATTTCAGGATCTCTGCCGCAGTGGCGATCGGCGGGCCAATCCACGGCTTGAAGCGGTAACCGAAGGTATAGAGGTCCGAGTCTGATCGCACGCCCGGATATTTATGGGTATCCCAGGTGCCGCCAAACGTGTCCTTCATTTCAAGGATCGCATAGCTTTTGCCGGGGCATTGGTCTTGCAGATGATAGGCCGAGCCGATTCCAGAGATTCCTGCACCGACGATCAGCACATCAACATGGGTGACGCGAACATCCGTGACGGGCAAGCTTGTAACGGCATCCATGACGCTCTCCTGCGGGCGGCTTAATCGCTCGATTAAACGCTCATTCGCCCAGTCTGCCAAGAGTGTAATTGATGCTGGTCAAATTCCGCCGCTAGCCCATCCCCTGCCAGACCTTGATCGCCTCGACCGGCCAGACCAGCATCAGCACGTTGAGGGTCAGATTGTCGCGGATCATCGCCAGGGTAAACAGCTCGAAGGCGATCCCTATCGCGATGCTGGCTTTCACCGGCAGGCGGCTGGCGAGCCAGAAACCCGCCGCCATCCAGCCGATGTCAGCCACCGAATTGACAATGCTGTCGCCGCTGTAACCCCAGCTGACGGTTACCGCGCG
>JANOFJ010000188.1:0-2021 GCA_031413595.1 Novosphingobium sp. | reverse complement strand
CTGGACGCCGGTTTTCGCCAGAGTGTCCGCTGTCAGCACCGAAACTGATGCAGGAACCTCGACCAGCCGCTCATTCTGGCGCCGCGCGGTGACGATGATCTCGCCGTCGTCTTCGACCACGGCTTCTTCCGCCGACGCTTGTGCGCTTTGGGCAAAGGCGGGCTGCGCTGCGGCGAGCATGGCGAACAGCGCCGCCGATTTCGCCCAGCTGACTTCGGGCGTCACCATCGTCACCGGCACCGCCGAAGCGGGTGATACCCAGGTCAACATTCGCGGGATCAACGGCGCGCGCGATGCCGAGAGCTCGGTTGCGCTGGTGGTCGATGGCATCCTCAAGACCAATTCGGCGCAGCTCAACCAAAGCCAGGGCACGCTGCGCCAGATCGAAGTGCTGAAAGGCCCGCAAGGCGCAATCTATGGCCGCAACGCCGCGGCCGGCGCGATCGTCATTTCCACGCTAAAGCCCGGGGACACACTGCAGGCTGGTGGCAAGGCCAGCTACGCCAATGAAAATACGCTGGAAGGCTCGGCCTATGTTTCCGCGCCGCTGGGCGCAGGCGGCGTCGTGTTGTCGGGCTATTACCGGCAGACCGACGGGTTTTACCGCAACCTGTTTCTGCAGAACAGCAAAGTGGTTGACGATCAGAAGGTCTGGTCAATCGATGGCCGGTTCCTGACGCGCTTGGGCGATGACACCGAGCTTGATGTGAAGGCGCGCTATTCCAAGCTGTCGGGCGCTTCGATCAACTTTAACGCGGCTTTCCATCTCCCCGCATTGGGCGGCACTTTCAACGAAGACGTCGATGCCCATCAGTTCCGCTATTACAGCAATATCCGCCCGACCAACGATCAGAAAAGCTTCGATATTTCGGCCAAGATCGAGCATGATTTCGGCGCGATGAAGCTGACCGCCTGGGCGCTGTACTCCGACGTCAAGCAAAGCCTCACCGCCGATGGCACCTCAGCCGATTTCGCGCGCTACATCTCGCCTGCCTTTGGCGCACCTGCCAATCCGACCAATCTGGCAGTACAGGGCGCCTGCTTTGCTTCCACTGCGGCGAACACCGGCTTCCCGGTCAATCCGCCGGGAGTGATCGGTACGATCCCGATCCCGTTTATTTTCAATTTCTCGGGCTCCACCTTTGGGCCATATAGCCCGACCACTTGCGATGGCACCCAGCTGCAGATCCGCAATCAAAAGGATATCAGCGGCGAAATCCGGCTGGCATCGACCGGGGACGGCCCGCTCAGCTGGCAGCTTGGCAGCTATTACCTCCACATTGACCGCTCGGTCGGGGTCAGCTTGGGCGGCGATCTTGGCCAAGGTGTCCTGCCGACGCTGTATAACGCGCCGGGCTCCAGCAACCCGACCTCGCAGCTCTATTCGGACAAGTTCACCACCAACGTCTATGCCGCGTTTGGTTCGGTTGATTACAAGCCGTCCGACCTGTTCAAGGTCGGCCTGGCACTGCGTTATGACATTGAGGACCGCTCGGTCTCCAACCGCGTCCCCAATGTGTTCGATCCGATCACCGGGGCCAAAATCAATCCCGGCCTGCCAGCAACCGGATCAATTCCCGATCAGAGCGAAAGCTTCAAACAGATCCAGCCGAAGGTATCGCTCAGCTTCACCCCCAACTCGAACACCAATCTCTACGCAAACTGGGGTATCGGCTTCAAATCGGGCGGGTTCAACAACCAGGGTGCTTCGGCCACGGTCGATCAGTTCTTCAACAATTCAACCGGCGCGTTCGGCACGATCAACGCCGGGGTGTTCATCAATGATCGCTACCGCAAGGAGCGGTCGAGCGCGTTTGAGGCAGGCATCAAGGGATCGCTGCTCGATAACCGGGTAACCTTCGATCTGGCTGGCTATTATACCCGCATCACCGATATGCAGTTCTTCGAGTTCTTCGTCGGCAGCTTCGGTCTGCTGCGCGTCGTCTCGAACATCGACCGGGTCGATGTGAAGGGTGTGGAGTTCAACACCAGCGTCAAGATCGTCAAGGGCTGGACGCTGT
>JANOFJ010000187.1:0-2630 GCA_031413595.1 Novosphingobium sp. | reverse complement strand
TCGGGCCGGGTGACGCTCGACGGCGAGCCGGTCAAGCTGACTGCGCAGGAATACAAGCTGCTGTCCTATCTGCTCCACCACAAGGGCAAGGTCGTCAGCCGGACCGAGCTGATCGAGCATATTTATGATCAGGATTTTGATCGCGATTCGAACACGATTGAGGTTTTTGTCACGCGCATCCGGAAGAAACTGGGCGCGGACGTTATCACCACCATCCGTGGCCTCGGCTACAGCCTCGACGACCCGGCCGGGCCTGGCCGGGGCTGATCCCGCGCCGCTGGCCGGCGCTGGCGCGGATCCTGCTGCCGCGCTGACGGAAAGCCGCGCGCTCGAAGCGCGCGAAGCACGCAAGAATACCGGCTCGCTCTCTCGTCGGATGATGTTGATCGCCGCGGGCTGGATTATCGTGCTGCTGTTTGGGGGCGGGCTTGCGCTGGACCGGACGTTGACCGGACTGGTCACCCGCAATTTCGATGATCAGCTTGGCTATATGCTGACCGCAATGGTCGGATCGGCGGAAATCGGCCCCGACGGCGAGGTATTCTTCAACCGCCCGCTGGGCGATCAGCGCTTCCTCGAGCCCAATAGCGGGCTCTATTGGCAGGTTGTGGGCGAGGGGCATGACGAGTTTCTTTCGCGCTCGCTGTGGGACCGCACGCTCAAGGTTCAAGCGAACCACTTCGACAAGCTTCCGCACGCCTACGACAGCCTCCAGTTCCCCAATGAACCGCTGCGGGTGGTGGAACGGTCGATCATCCTGCCGGGCAGCGATACCAAATGGGGGTTCACTGTGGCCGCCAGCAGGGACGATCTGGACGGCCAGATCAGCCGAATTCGCACGATCCTGATCCGCAGCTTCGTTGTCCTGGGGCTTGGCCTGTTCCTGATGGCGGTGCTGCAAACCTGGTACGGGCTAGGACCGCTGCGCCGGGTGCGCCTTGCGATCCAGCGGATGCGCAACACCGGGACGAACCGCGTGACCGAGCCGTTGCCGCTCGAAGTGCAGCCGCTGGTGGAAGAACTGAACGGGCTGCTCGCGCATTCGGAACGGCAGGCAGAGGAAGCGCGGACCCATGCCGGCAATTTGGCCCACGCGCTCAAAACACCGCTGACGGTGGTGATGAACGCCGCCACTGCCAAGGCGCCAGACCTTGCCGATACGGTGATCCGCGAGGCGGCGGTGATGCGCCGCCAGGTCGATCACCATCTCGCCCGCGCCCGCGCAGTTGGTCGCCGTGCAGTCGGGCTTTCGCGGGCCAGCGTGGGCGAAAGCGTCGAGGCGGTGCTGCGCGCCGTCACCCGGCTCTATGATGGCACACGCTTTGATCTTGATGGCAATCGCGAAATAGTCGTGGCGATCGAGCGGCAGGATCTGGACGAGATCCTCGGCAATCTGATCGAAAATGCGGCGAAATACGGCGGCGGCAGCGTGTTCGTCACGATTGATGCCACCGCCGAGCCTGACTGGTGCGAAATCTGGATCGAGGATGACGGCCTGGGCATCCCCGAAGAAGAGCGCCCCCGCATCTTCGACCGAGGCGCACGGCTGGATACGGGTAAGCCCGGCACCGGACTGGGCTTGGCCATCGTACGCGATGTGGCCGAGATTTACGGCGGGAGCGTGGAACTGGGCGAGAGCGAGGACCTGGGCGGTCTGCTGGTGAGGTTGCGGTTGCCGCGGGTGGGGGGGTAGGCGCAGTCAATAAAGTCGTTGTTTCTCGTCGGCCTCGATGAGCTCGGCGACGGCGTTGACCGGCAAAGGAATCGCAGCGGCATCCTTCATTGCCTGGGCGAAGGAGGCCAGGCCATCGAGTGACGGCCAAGCCTCGGGCACCCACAGATTGGACCGGATCATGCATTTTGCGCAATGCATGAAGGCCTCCTCAACCCGTACCGCGAAAGCCAGGGCGGGGATCTTGCCTTGGGCTGCCAAGTTTTCAAGGACTGCAGGATCACGAACAATCTGGGCCGTGCCGCTGACTCTCAACGTCTCCCGCTTCCCTGGTATCAGGAAGATAAGCCCGATCTGCGGGTTCTGCAGGATGTTGCGGTGCGTATCGAACCGCTGATTTCCAGGGCGATCCGGGATAATCAGGGTCTCGCCGTCGATAATTTTTACGAATCCCGGAGCATCGCCTTTGGGCGAAATATCCATCCGTCCCGCCGCATCAGCACTGGAAATAAGGACAAACGGCGAGCGCTCGATAAAATCCACGCAATGCCGGTCGAGTTGACTGAGCGTCTTTTCGACCACAGCCGAGTGCACCGCCTCCCCCATAATGGCCCGCAGTTCAGTTTCACTTCGAATGACATCGTTGAACTGCACGGCTTTTCTCCCATTTGAACCGGAAGTCTTGCTACTTCGCCGCAGCCTGCTCGTGATGATGGATCACCTCATCGATGATAAACCGCAGGAACTTTTCCGAAAATTCGGGATCGAGCTGCGCTTCCACCGCCAGTTTGCGCAGCCGCGCAATCTGGGCTTCCTCGCGGGCCGGATCGGAGGGGGGCAGGGCATTTGCTGCCTTGTAGGCACCCACTGACTTGGTGATGCGAAAACGTTCGGCCAGGATATGGATCAGCGCGGCATCGATATTATCGATGCTTGAGCGAAAGCCAGCCAGCGTCGG
>JANOFJ010000186.1:0-8177 GCA_031413595.1 Novosphingobium sp. | reverse complement strand
CGCCGCCGGCACCGCCAAGGATTGTGCCCAACGTCTTGGAACCGTTCGGTGCAATCACGCGCCCCAACAGGCCGCCGCCGATTGCTCCGATGATAAGGCCGGTCGTGCCATCGTTGCGGCGGCAGTAATATTGGCCGTTTGAACCACGGTAGATGCGGTCCGCATTGGTCAGGCGATAATCCGGGTAATACCGGCCATCGCGGTAGTACTGGTTGGCCTGGTAATTGCCAAACCGGGGCTCGAACCGGTTGTAATCATAGCGGTTGTATTGCTGCCAGGTCGGGCGCTTCTGCCACCCAAGATGACGGCCATTATCTTGATGCTGGCGGCGATGCTTGATGCCCTCGCCGCGATTGTCGCGACGATTGTCATGGCGCTTGTTGGCGCGCGTATCCTCGTCGCGTTGCTGGTCGGACCAGCTTCGTTCCGGTTGCGCCGCCGCGGCGGGCGACATCGGCAGGGCCAGCGTAGCAAGCATGGCGCCCATGAGCAGAATTTTCATTTTTAATCTCCTTGCCAGGATAGAACCCGCGGGTTCGCGCTTCGGGTCCAGCTGCGCGTAAATAAATTGCGCAGCCGCTCATGCCCGGATCACTGGTGTCGGCTGATCTGGTCCGCCAATCCTGGACAGTGAGTTTCGCCAGCCGATCACCCAGCTGATCACAATGCCAGCGCGGCAACAGTGGCTTTACTGGGGTGGAGAAATTTTCTCGGCAATCGCCGTCAAGGCGGTCTTTACTTGTCCGGCCTCTTCCGCCAGCCGCGCTTCGTTCCGTGCGCTCAACGGGTCGGAGACGCCCATGCCTTCGGCTTCCGCGTTCAGGCGCCCGTCAATTTCGGAATCCCATTCGGCTAGCAGCACCTGCTTGTCATCATCCGTCAACTCGGGATCGGCCAGCAAGGCTTCTGGCGAATCGAAATGTTTGCGCGGGTTGGGCGTGTCATCTTCCATCACCAGCGCGGCGGGCGTGGCGGCGGCGCTCGCCTGCTCGCGGTGGAACAGCAGGGCCTGGCCAATGGTGGCAGTTACGGTCTCGGGGCTGAACGGCTTGGTGATGAGATAGGTGGGCTCAGGCCGTTCGCCGGTAAGCAGCCGTTCGGGGAACGCAGTGATGAAAATCACCGGCACGTCCATCAGCGCCAATATGTCTTTCACTGCATCAATCCCGCTCGACCCGTCGGCAAGGCTGATATCGGCCAGGATCAGTTCGGGATGGGTGCTGGCGGCCATGGCGATCGCTTCGCTGCGGGTGCGTGCAACCCCTGCGATATCGTGACCGAGATCCTGAACGATTGACTTGATATGCAGCGCGATGATCGCTTCGTCCTCGATGATCATCACATTGGACAAGAGGCTGTCGGCAATCGCCTGACGAGCCGTTTCGATTGCAGCGGTTACGGCCTCAACCGAAGTGCCGAGAATTTCGGCTGTCTGGGGAATCGTGAAATCTTCGACCGCGGTAAGCAACAAGGCTTCGCGGGTCTGAAGCGCAAGACTGGCAACCGTGCCATTGGCTGACCCGACACTCGCCAAACCCTGCCACAGCCGATGGAACACCCGGTAGAGTTCCTGCCGCGATGAGCGGCCGTTATCAAATTCTTCAGGCGCAGCGAGCAGCGCTTCCAGCACCTCGCGTACTGCGGCGTCACCCAATGTTTGCGATCCGGTCAGCGCACGCGCATAACGGCGCAGAAGCGGGAGTTGTGGACCGATTTCGGATGACAGTGACATGTTTACTCCTAGGACTAGGTAAGACGAAAACCGCGCGTACGCAAAAAAGTTCCAGAGGCGACGAAACTTTTTGTTCGGTGAGAGGTTATTCAACCAAACGACAGGATTAGAGCAGGACAGAATGGCCAAAGACCCACCTACTAACGTCAGGAATGCCAGAAAAGCAAATCGAGTCGATACCGCGTTCGACCCTGTTGCAGCGGCTCTGCACCAGCTGCATCAGGCTGTAGCGAGCGAGGAAGTCCCTGAGGATTTCCTGCGCATCTTGAACGACATCGATGCGAAGATCGCAGCTGCGACGCCAAGCCATCCCCGGTGACAGAAGTGGTGACAAAGGTCGTGTCAGAAGTAACCCCCGAGACCGTGGCTGCCGACCAGCTGTTTCGCGATCAGCTGGTTGCGCTGATCCCCTCGCTGCGCTCGTTCGCACGCGGTCTGTGCGGCTGGCGCGATATGGCCGATGACATGGCGCAGGATGCGATGATGCGCGGCTGGGCGGCGCGCGCCAGTTTTACCCCGGGTACCAATTTCCGCGCCTGGATGTTCATGATCCTCCGCAACCAGTTTTATTCAACGCTGCGCAAGGATCGCCGCATGACCAGTTGGGATCCCGAAGTGGCCGAGCGAGTGCTGATCGAGGCCCCGGCGCAGCAGGATTCAATTCATGTTACTGATGTGGCCAAAGCGTTGCAGACCCTGCCGGCCGAGCAACGCGAAGTGTTGCTGCTGATCGGCGCAAACGGGTTGTCTTACGAAGAAGCTGCCGAGGTCGTTGGCTGTGCGATCGGCACTATCAAAAGCCGCCTCGCGCGCGGTCGCCGGGCTTTGGCACTGGTGATCGATGGTCCCGACGGAGATTCCCTGTTCGACAAGGTGGCCTAGACCTATGGAATACTGGGTATCCAAGCTGCGCGAACAGGTGGCGTTGATTGCCAGTGGTGAATACCAGCCCGGATCGCCTGCTTTCTCGCGCGCGCCTGCCGGACTTGTCGAACTGAGCCAGGATCTCGATGGGCTGGCAATGCTGATTGCCGAGCGCGAAGCGGTTCGCAAGTCGCTCGCTCTTGAAGTGCACCACCGGGTCAAGAACAACCTCCAGATCGTTACCAGCCTGCTCAACATGCAGGCGAGCCGGATCGAAAATCCCGAAGCACGCGAGGCGCTGGGGCAAACTCGCGCCCGGATCGGCGCACTCGCGCTGATCCACCGGATTATTTATGAACAGAACGACAACAGCAGCACGGCCACCGTCGATGTTGCGCGGCTTATTCCCGAACTTTGCGCGCAATTCCGGATTGCGAACCGCAATCGGACCGAAATTGAGTTTTACAGCGAAACGAGTAGCTTTGCAGTGCCGCTGGATGGCGCAGTGCCGCTGGTGCTGTTCGCCGTGGAAGCGGTGACCAATGTCTATGCCTATGCGTTTCCAGACGGACGTCCAGGCACGGTAGGGGTGCTATTCACGGTCAGCGAGGAGGGTAATGCCGTATTGTCAGTGACCGACAATGGAATCGGCTACGATCGCACTGGGAATGAAAATTCCATGGGCCGTCAGCTGATGAGCGGTTTCGCCCGGCAGCTGGGCGGCGGCATAACGATTACCAGCAGCGCCGAAAAGGGCACCGAAGTGCGGCTGGAATATCCGATCGCAAAGGCGCCAGTCCTGCCGGTTACCGCGATTTTACAGCCGTCCACCAGCTCCTAATAACGACCCCGCGCCGGGCCGGATCAATCAGTGGTTTGAAATCGACACGCTGGTGCCTGGGTGGGCATCGGTAATCTTGACGTGCGCATCCAGTTGCGCAGCCAGCGCCTCGACAATACCGGTCCCAAGGCCCGGCTTGGCCTTCTCGCCCTTTGGAAAGCCGATCCCGTTATCGTCGACCCGCATGGTCCAGCCCGCCTCGGAAGCCCGGTAGTTGACGCTGATTTCCCCCAATTGGTTGCTGGCCGGGAAGGCATGCTTGAGCGAGTTGATCACCAGCTCGGTCACGATCAACCCCAGGCTGACCGAGACGCGCGCGTCAACCTTGCTGCCATCGACATTCGCCGTCAGCCGCAAATCGCTGTTGGTGCCAATCATCGATGCAGAAATACTCTCGCACAGTTCGGTGATATAATCACTTAGGACGACCTCTCCTTCCTGCGTGGTGGCAAGCTGTTTCTGCAAGGTAGCGACCGACATCACCCGGTGGTGCGCATCTTTGAGATGGCGGCGGGTTTCTTCCGAATTGACCTTGCGCGCGCTTTGCATCAGCACGCTGGCGATGATCTGAAGGCTGTTGGCAACGCGGTGCTGAAGTTCCTGCATCAGCACGTATTTTTGCTGGATCAGTTCGTCCTTCTGCCTGGCAGCGAGACGCACAGCGGTGACGTCGGTCACGGCCAGGACTATCCGGATCGTCCCGTCCTCAGCAATGTAGTCGATCTTATGGGCGCTCAGCTCGAGGCGGCAGATCGGCAGATCGGGACGGACCAAGTCCATTTCATAGGCCTCGATCTCGGGCCGGCCAGCACCGGTTGCGCGCAGCAACACCATGAGCTGGGGCACATTCCATTCCCCATGGCCCAGTTCGGCCAATTTGACCGACCCGCCGGTGGGACGGGGAATGTCAAATTCGCGATAGAACGATGCACTTGCGGCCAACACCATAAGCTCGCCATCAAGCATGACCACCGGGGCATGCGATGCGATTATCAACGCCAGAGCCAGCGTGCCTGCCGTCGGTTCAGCTTTAAGAATCACATTGTCCAATACTTGAACTTTCAAGGAACCGGGGGCTTGCGTCACGCAAACCACTCTCGGCACACGACTTTTTCCTGATTTGCCCACGTCCGCCAATTTCGGCGCAATGGATAAGTTGTTGGTTTACCACAGGGGTATCATATCGCGTCAAACAATCGATAAAATCATTTGGCCGTCCTTAAAATACACCCGCCACCCCCGGTAAAAACCGGGAATGGCGGGCCAGTTTAGCACCTGCAACGGGAGGGGGGGAGGAATTGCAGGCACCATAAAGAAGATCGAACTATCGCGAAGCGAGCCGCAACTTTCTGGTCAGGCGATCGAGCCGAACCTGAAGCTTGGCTTCATCGCGGAGTGAAAGTGCGCCGCGGCGGTCATGCCGCATGCCCCGCTCGCGGCTGCGGATCGAGCGCAGCTCGCGCTGGGCGCTGGCAACTTCCATGCGGCTGAGCGTGCGTTGCATCTGGGCGGTGGCAACATAACGATCGATCCAGTTGATTTGTTCAAGGATACCGCGCCCGGGACCAGTCAAATCGCCCGAAGCAGTCGAGATCCAGCGGCCACGGCTGTCATAATATCCAGTCGTCGCGCCGACGTTCCAGCGGCCGTTGCTATCGTAGTAGCCAGGCTGAGGATCGGGAGCCCAATTGCCGTTGGCATCGTAATGCCCGCCGGCGGTTCCTGCGATCCATTGGCCGCGCGCATCATAATGCCCGGTGGTTGCGCCGGCGACCCAGCGTCCGTTTGAGTCATAATAACCGCTGGCCGATCCGGCGACCCACCGGCCGTTATTGTCGTAATAGCCGTTTGCCGAGGCTGGAATCCAGCGGTTCTGCGCGTCATATGCACCGCTTGACGTACCATCGCCGCGATGCGGAACCCAGTTGCCGCGCTCGTCATAATGGCCATTCGGCGTTCCGACGACCCATTGGTTATTGCGGTCGTAATAGCCTGTCGCCTGGCCCGGTTGGACCGGTCCGGCGTGCCACATGCCCCGGGCATCGTAGTAGCCATAGGAATTGGCGCCTTGCGCAGGCTGGCCGCTCGCGCCGGCAACCCAGCGTCCATTCGCATCGTAGTAACCGGTGGCCGAACCACTCACCCATTGGTCGTTGCGATTATAATATCCATTGGCCGAAGCTGGAACCCAGCCGCCCTCGGCCGCGTAGTAGCCGTCGCCGCGGACCTGGCCGGTGTTGGCCACCCAGCGGTTGCCATCATAGCGACCATTGGGGGCACCTTCGACCCACTTGCCTTCGCGGTCATAATAGCCGGTGGCATCCCTCGAGCTGATTCACGCGCTTGTGCAGAACGAGATGATCGCCGTGGAAGCTCGCGTTCAAGCGCGGAAACTTCGCGAGCGCGAGCGCTACCGCGCGCGCGATGAACGGCAGGTACGTCAGCGAAAAGCCTTCTCGGCTCTTCCAGGCGGCGCCGGACGCACGCCGCGCTTCGTCCACTTTCGAAAAATCCGCCTCGATCGCCTGCAGCACGTGCGGAATCGTCGTCCAGGCCTTCGTCACGTGCTCGGCGGTGCGCTTGCGGATGTTGTTGAGCGGAACGGTCTCCAGCCCCGCCACGGCGTAGGGCGCGGGCTCGTCCGACTTTACCCCCGCCCCGCCGCGCTGCGCGACGTGCGCCAGCACGTCATCGCGCGTGACGCGCCCGTCGCGGCCGGTGCCGCGAATATCGGACGCCTTGAGCCCATGCTCGCCGAGGAGCCGGCTCACGACGGGAGACAGCATGCCCGCGGCGCTGCCCTTCGCACCCGCCGGCGCCGCGGCGGAAGGCTGCGCGGGCGCGACCCGCGCCGCCGCCGGCGTCTCGCTCCTCGCCTGCAACCCGCTCTCCCCGCCTTTTTCCCGAATGACCGCGAGCCGCGCCCCGACCTTGGCGGTGGCACCCTCCTCGACCAGGATCTCGGCGAGCACGCCGTTCGCCTGCGCCGGGATCTCGGTGCTGACCTTGTCGGTCTCGACGTCGAACAGCACGTCGTCCGCCTTCACTGTGTCACCGACCTTCTTGTACCACTTGGTGACCGTGCCCTCGGCGACCGTCTCGCCGAGCTGCGGCATGATTACGTCCATCAAAACTCCTGACTGCGTCTCAGATGAAGCGTCTCAAATAAGGCGTCTCAGATACTGCGTCTCAGGCGAAGCGTGTGATGCACAACGCCTTATCTGCGACGTTGCACCTGCGACGCACCATCTGCGACGTTGTATCTGCGACGCCTTTCATTTCTTGGCCTCATATATAAATAATTAGTCTATCTTCTCGCGGATCTCGCGCACCACCCGCTCGATCGACGGAATGGTCGCGTCCTCCAGCGCATCCGCCGACGGCAGCGGGATGTGCGGCGTCGTGATGCGCACGATCGGCCCGTCGAGGTCCCAGAAGCATTCGTCGGCGACGATCGAGGCGATTTCCGCGCCCCAGCCGCAGAGCCGCGGATTTTCTTCCACGGTGACGAGCCGTCCGGTCTTCACGACTTCGGACAGGATGGTCTGGGTGTCGAGCGGCACCAGGGAGCGCACGTCCACAACGGTGCACGAAATCCCGTGCTCGCGCTCAAGAATTTCGGCTGCGCCGAGCGCGCGGTGCACCATCGCGGCGAGCGCGACAATCGTGCAGTCCTTGCCGTGCCGCAGCACTTTCGCCTTGCCGAGTTGATCCACGTACTCGCCGTCGGGCACTTCGCCCTTCATCGAGTAGAGCGATTTCTGCTCGAAGAACAGAACCGGGTCGGGGTCGCGCACCGCGGCAGCGAGCAGCCCCTTTACGTCGGCGGGAAACGCCGGCGCCACCACCTTCAAGCCCGGAATCGCCATCGCCCAGTTCTCCACCGATTGCGAGTGCTGCGCGCCGAAGCGCGAGCCCGCGCCGTTGGCGGTGCGGATCACCAGCGGCAGGGTGATCTGGCCATCGGTCATGTAGCGCGTCTTGGCGATCTCGTTGGCGACGATGTCCCAGCTCACGGCGAGAAAATCGGAGAACATGATCTCGGCGATCGGCCTCAAGCCGGTCATCGCCGCGCCCATCGCCGCGCCGACGATCGCCTGCTCCGAGATCGGGCAGTCGCGCACGCGCTTCGGGCCGAATTGCTCGAGCAGGCCGACGGTCGCCTTGAACACGCCGCCCGCGTGCGCCACGTCCTCGCCGAGGAAAACGACGCGCTCGTCGCGCGCCATTTCCTGCGCGATGCCGGCCGCGACCGCGTCGCGGTAGGTCAGTTCCGCCATGCCACACCTCCGTCCGCCCACACGTTCTTCTCGATTGCGGAGAGCGCGGGCACCGGCGAAGCCTTGGCCGTGGCGGTCGCCTCGTCCACCTTGCGCATCGTGTCGGTCTCGATGTCCTTCAGCGTCGCGTCGGCGACGCCGAGCTTCACCAGGTGATCGCGGTAAAGGTTGATCGGGTCGCGCTTGAGCCACTTCTCCAGCTCGCCCTCGGGGCGGTACTTCGCCGGGTCGGCGCGCGAGTGCCCGCTGTGGCGGTAGGTCATGGCCTCGATCAGCGCCGGGCCGCCGCCCTTGCGGGCGCGGTTCATGTATTTCATTGCCGTGAGGTAGACCTCTTCCGGGTCGTTGCCGTCGATCACCAGCTTCTCGAGGTTGTAGGCGGAGGCGCGGTCGGCCGCGGGATGCTCGACCGCGGTGACGGCGCTGATCGGGGTGTACTCCATGTAGAGATTGTTCTCGC
>JANOFJ010000185.1:0-7434 GCA_031413595.1 Novosphingobium sp. | reverse complement strand
CCCATCCATTTGGCGTCGGCATTGGGAACCGAATTGGTCATCGCATAGAAATTGGCCGCTTGCGAGGAACTCATCCCCATTTCGCGGTAGTAATCGAGATAGGCGCGGTTTTCAGGTGCGTCCGCGGCATAGTCGCCAGGTTCGCGGCCATCCTCATCGGCCCAGGCATGAACCGCAAATTCAGCGCCCGGATCGGCGATCCGCCGCGCTCCGGCCAGGAACAGCTCCACCCCGCCCGACCGGACCGAGCCGCCGGCGGGCACATGGGTGGCGATCCCGCGGGCATGGATCATGCGGCCGAGCCGCAGATTGGCGCGGTCATCTTCGGTGCCGGGGCATTCGATCATCTCCAGCACCGAAATGCCGGGATAATCGCGCAGCATCGCGCTAAACTGCGCCGGAGCAGCCTGATCGGTCACATCGACCAGCGCGGCGCGGGTGCCATCGAGCACCCGGAACGGGCCATAGGCAGCGATGCCCTTGGGCATTGGCGCCGGGAGGACCGCCTCGACCAAGCGTTCGCTGCCGCTTTCGACGATGAACTCCTGGACTTCGACCGTCTCATAGACAGTAACCTCCGCCCGGGTGGGGGCGGCGATCAGGGCCAGGAGCGGCAGGAGGGCGGCAAGCAAGCGGCGCATGACGCTCTCATGCGCCGCGCGGCTTTACTGCAATGCCAACGCTAAAGGTTAAGACCGTGCTACCATGATCTTCGCTCGACAGGTGCGCCCCGCTTCGCCATCACGCACAAAGGCAATAGGGGCAATAGTTTGGTCGCGCTGGTATCGACGGTGGCATATCTGGGACTTGAAGCCCGCAGCGTTGAGGTTCAGTGCCAGATCGCACCGGGAATGCCGCGCTTCAATCTGGTCGGCCTGCCCGACAAGGCGGTGGGCGAAAGCCGCGAGCGGGTTCATGCCGCGCTGGCAGCGATGGGGCTGTCGCTCCCGCCCAAACGGATCACGATCAACCTCTCGCCGGCCGATCTTCCCAAAGAAGGCTCGCATTACGATCTGCCGATTGCGCTTGCACTGCTGGCGGCAATGGGCGTGACCGATGCCGAACAGCTCGCGGATTACGTTGCAGTGGGCGAACTGGCGCTGGACGGCCGGATCATTTCCTCACCCGGAGTGCTGCTGGCCGCGATCCATGCGTCCGGTCTGGACAAGGGATTGATTTGCCCGGCCAACCAGGGCTCTGAGGCACGCTGGGCGACGGGTATTCCGATCCTCGCCGCGCCTGATCTGGTCAGCCTGCTCAACCACCTCAAGGGCACGCAGGTGCTGGCCCAGCCCGAACTGGGCGAGGCTGAGCCACCGGGGCACGGACCCGATCTGGCCCAGGTCAAGGGTCAGGAGAGCGCCAAGCGTGCACTCGAAATCGCCGCTGCTGGCGGGCACAATCTTTTGATGATCGGGCCGCCGGGTGCGGGCAAGTCGCTGCTTGCCAGTTGCCTGCCCGGCATATTGCCCGAACTGACCTCGGCCGAGGCGCTGGAGGTGTCGATGGTTGCATCGGTCGCTGGATCACTGATTGATGGGCGGATCAGCCGGGTTCGGCCGTTTCGTACGCCGCATCACTCGGCCTCGATGGCGGCGCTGGTCGGCGGCGGACTGAAAGTGCGCCCCGGCGAGGTCAGCCTCGCGCATCTGGGGGTGCTGTTCCTCGACGAGCTGCCCGAGTTTCAGCGCGCGGTGCTCGATTCGCTGCGCCAGCCGCTCGAGACCGGTGAGGTCAGCGTGGCGCGGGCCAATGCCCATGTCACTTTTCCGGCACGCGTGCAGCTGATTGCGGCGATGAACCCGTGCCGTTGCGGTCATCTCGGTGATCCGGCACTGGCTTGCAGCCGCGCGCCGCGCTGTGCCGCCGATTACCAGAGCCGGGTTTCCGGGCCTTTGCTTGACCGGATTGATCTGCATGTCGATGTCGATCCGGTCAGCGCCGCCGATCTCGGCCTGCCGCCGCCGACCGAAGGTTCAGCGCAAGTGGCGGCGCGGGTCGCCGCGGCGCGGATGATCCAGACCGAGCGGCTGGCGGGCACCAAGATGCGCAGCAACGCCCAGCTCGATGGCGACATGCTGGAGAAGCATGGCACCCCCGATGAGCCCGGGCGCAAGCTGCTGATGCAGGCGGCCGAAGCGATGCGGCTTTCCGCGCGCGGTTATACACGGATGCTGCGGGTGGCGCGGACGATTGCCGACCTCGCGGGCTCGGAAACTGTCGGGCGGATCCATGTCGCCGAAGCATTGAGTTACCGGCGGCAACCGCCGCGGGCGTGATGGAACCATTTGCGAGGAAGCAGGTTCATTTGGCATGAAATATATTTCCTCGATTGCTGCCACGCTTTGCATTGCCGCGTTGGCCGGCGCCTGCCAGCCGCGTGAGCTTGCCCGGACGAATGATGCCGTCCCTGCAAACTCAGCCACTTCGCTAGCCGTAAGCGGCTATGATCTGTTCGAAAAGGTTCGCGCCGGGCGCGGCGCAGCTGAAAACACTTTCATCGCGCCGCTCAGCGTCCAGCAGGCGATGGGGTTAGTTCACGCAGGCGCGCGCGGCCGGACCGCGAGCGAAATCGAGGCGGCCTTGGGGTTGCCGGCCGGCGAGGCGGCAGATGTGGCACTTGCCGCGCAGCGCCGCGCGGTGATCGGCGATACCGGATTGGTCACGGTCAAGCTTGCGAATGCGCTGTGGCTTGGCCAGCAGTTCGGCTTTCGTCCAGATTATCTCGAGGCTGCCCGCAGTCAGTACGATGCCCGCGCGGCCCGGCTCGATTTCGCCAACGCGCGCGAGGCTGCGGCGCGCACGATCAATGGCTGGGCAAGCGACAATACGAGGGGTCTGATCAAGTCGATCGTCACTCCTGATAATTTTGACGCCAACACCTTGGCAGTATTGACCAACGCTGTGTTTTTTGAAGGCGAATGGCAGACACGCTTTGGCAATGCCGTGCCCGAGAGTTTCCTGATGGGCGACGGCAAAGAGCTACCGTTCCCACTGATGGGTAAGACTGCGGACTTCACTTACGCCGAGGCTGGCGGCTGGAAAGCCGTACGCTTGCCCTACAAGGCCAGCAAGGACGGCACAGCAAATCCGCGTTTCGTGATGGACGTGTTTCTGCCGCTCAAGCGGCAAGCCGGAGCCATGCTTTCCGCAGCGGCCTTTGCTGACCTCACTGCTCGACTCGATAAGGCGCAGCCGGTCACCGTAAAGGTTACCATGCCGCGCTTCGAGATCGGCTGGAAAGATGTGCTCAACGATGCTCTGCGGGCGCAAGGAATCAAAGCCGCATTCAACGACGGGCAGGCCGATTTTTCCGGGATGATCAATGGCACTCCCGGCAAGTTGGTGATCAGTCGGGTCACTCATGCCTCAAGGCTGCAAGTGTTCGAAACCGGCACTCGCGCAGCGGCAGTGACCGCGGTAGAAATCGTTGTAACGTCCGCCCCGTATTACCCGGTTCCGCCAAAAATATTCCGCGTCGATCAACCATTTCATCTGGCGATCCGCGACCGTGCCAGCGGCACGGTGCTGTTCGTCGGACGGATCGCCCGGCCCGAGCTTTACCAAGGGAGTTGAGCCGCGCCCGGCCTGATTAAAGCGCGCCAACCCTCGGCAGCGCAGTAACCTTGTCGCCCAGTTCCGAGCGGTCACGCCAGTGCAGGTCCTTGCAGCTCAGCGGCCGCCCGTCATGGGCGTGGATGGCGATGGGCTGGATCGGCTGGCCATCGCGATCATCGCACAGCACCGGGTTGGCAGGCACGCCGAGGCTATGTTTCTCGCCCCACTGGCGCAGTGCGAGCATGGCTGGCAGCAGGTCAAAACCGCGCTCGGTCAGCCGGTATTCGATCTTGCGGCGATCATCGGGCAGCGGTTCGCGCTTCATGATCCCGTTTTCGACCAGCCGGGCGAGGCGATTCGACAGGATGTTGCGGGCGATCCCCAGCTCGCTGAGGAACTCCTCGAAATGATGCACGCCGTTAAATGCGGCACGCAGGATCATGAACGACCAGCGTTCGCCCATCACTTCCAGCGCCAGCGGCAAGCCGCAGCTTTTGATCTCATCGAGTGGTTCGCGCATCTTGCCCATCGGTTTTCCTCTGTCCCGGCTACAACCTAACGCAAAGCGCGCTTGCGACGCGACAAAAAAATCTTTGCTGCGACGCACAGTTTCTAGTTGCAACTTAAAACCTATCAAGGTAGGTAGTGATTCGCAACGTAAATCGATTCGCTCCTCTCCAGAAGCCTTTTCGATCCCTGCACGCAGAACTTAAAGGGGAATTGAGATGACACTTGCTATCCAGCCTTATTCGCGGACCCTCGTGGCGGCCAGCCTCGCCCTTGTCGGCACGATTGCCAGCTTCGGGATCACCACCAGCCCGGCCTATGCCCAGGGCGCGAGTGGCGGCAATGTTGCCTCGCTCGCCACCAAACTTGATGCGCCGCGCAAGGTGATCATCAATGAAACGCTCTGGAAGTGCGCCGAAAGCCGCTGCACGTCGGTGGCCGAAAATTCGCGGCCGGCCAACAGCTGCATCCGTCTGGTCAAGAAGATCGGACCCGTCACCAGCTTCGCCACCCCCCGGGGCGAATTGAGCGCGGACGAACTCCAGCGCTGCAACGCGGCCGCCTGAGCCGAATACTTCAGGCATCCTTGACAGCATCCTGGAAACTGGGCCTCCGCCGCAAGGTGGGGGCCCTTTTTGCGTTCAGGAGATCAGATCGCGCGCCCTCAGGTCGGTTGCCAGCATCTCTGCATCGACAAAATGATGCACTTGCCAGCCGCATCTCCGCGCCGCGATCACATTGGCTTCATTGTCGTCGATAAACAGCATCTCGCCCGGCCGATGGCCGAACCGGCGCGCCGCCAGCGCGTAGATCGCCGCATCGGGCTTGGCGATTTTCTCGGTCCCCGAGACGACGATGTCGGCAAAGCGTTCAAACACCGGATAGGTCGGGTGAAACCGCGCCCACAGCTCATGGCCAAAATTAGTGATGGCATACAGCGGCACGCCGCGCTGGTGGAGGGCTTCGACCAGCTCGAGACTGCCTGGCACCGGACCGGGAATCGTCTCGTTGAAGCGCAGCGCATAAGCGCGGATCAGGTCGGCATGACCGGGATATTCGGCGGCGCGTTCCTCGACCATCTCGGCCAGGGCGCGGCCAGCATCATGCTGGAAGTGCCATTCGGGAGTGATGACGGTGGAGGTGAACCAGTCCAATTCGTCCGGATCGGCGATCAGCTTGGCGAACAGCAGCCGCAGGTCCCATTGCACAAGGACGCGGCCGACATCGAAAACGACAGCGGAAACAGGCGCGGTCATCGTTTGGGGTCCCCGATGCTCCGGGGACAGGCTCTGATCAGCCCTGACGCGCCTTGAAGCGGCGGTTGGTCTTGTTGATCACATAGGTGCGCCCGCGGCGACGGATCACGCGGTTGTCCCGGTGGCGGTCCTTGAGCGACTTGAGGCTGTTGCGAATCTTCATGATATCCTCGGGCGGCATTTCACCGCAGAAATTGAAGCCGGGCCGTTACGGCTCGCGCCCAGTGAAGTCAAGCATCTCGCCGAGTTTGCGCTCCCACGCCAGCGCATGACCGACGATCACATCGAGATCGGCGTATTTCGGCTCCCACGGCAGGGTCCGTTTGATCAGGGCATTGTCCGAAATAAGCGAATCGGGATCTCCGGCACGGCGGGGGCCGAGCCGGCGTTCGATCTTGAGATTTGTCACCCGGTCCACGGCGTCCAGCACTTCGAGTACTGAAAAGCCGCGGCCATAACCGCAATTCATCGTCAGCGATTCGGTCGGTGCCGAAATCAGCGCCTCGAGCGCCAGGACATGCGCGGCGGCCAGATCGGAAACATGGATGTAATCGCGCACGCCGGTGCCATCCGGGGTGGCATAATCGGTGCCGAACACACCGACATGGCTGCGTTTGCCAAGCGCGGCTTCGACTGCGACCTTGATCAGGTGGGTCGCCCCGGCGGTCGATTGGCCAGAACGCGCGCGCGGATCAGCGCCGGCGACGTTGAAATAGCGCAAGGCACAGAAATTGAGCGGATGGGCTTTCGCGACATCGCCCAGCATGATCTCGGTCATCAGCTTGGACATGCCATAGGGATTGATCGGCAGTTTGGGGCTGTCTTCGCGGACCGGCGAAACTGCGGGGATGCCATAGGTCGCTGCGGTCGAACTGAAGATCATATGCGGCACGCCCGCTGCCACTGCGGCCGCGATCAGGGCCCGGCTCTTGGCGGTGTTGTTCTCATAATATTTGAGCGGGTTCTCGACCGATTCGGGCACGATGATCGAACCGGCAAAGTGCATGACGGCGCGAATGCCCTGCTCGGAGCAGATCCTTGCCAGCAGCGCCGGGTCGGCAATATCGCCTTCATAAAACGGCACATCTTCGGGCACCGCCCAGCGGAAGCCGGTGGTGAGATTGTCGATCACGGTCACCGGCCAGCCGGCATCGGTGAGGGCAAGAACCGCGTGGCTGCCGATATATCCGGCGCCGCCGGTCACAAGTACGGGGAGTCTGCTGGTCATGATGGGGCAGTCGCTAGCATGCCCGAGCCATAAAGTGGTTAACGGCCCGGCAATGCTTGCCCTCTTACGTGCAAGGAGTCATGCTATGATGAAAGACTTGCCCAGTTAGAGGAATTTTCCATGCAGTTCCTGCGCTATGCCGCTCCCGCCGCCTTGCTGGCACTGGGTGCCTGTGTCGCCCCGACCGGCCCGATCGAAGTGACCCGGTTTCATCTCCCCGATGTCAGCGCATTGGGCAAGGGCACGATCGCCGTGGAAGCCGCGCCCGGGCTTGATCCGCAGTCGCTCGAATGGCGGAGCTATCAGGCGGCTGTTGCCCATCAGCTGCGCCAGATCGGCTATAGCGAGCCGGCGGCGGGCGCACCCAGCACACAGGTGGCGCTGCTGCGCCTCACGCGCCAGACCTACCGGCCTGAACGCACCACCAGCCCGGTCAGCGTCGGGGTCGGCGGATCGACCGGCAGCTATGGCTCGGGCGTCGGGCTTGGCATTGGGCTCAATCTGTCGGGCCGTCCCGCCGAGCAGGTTCAGACCGAACTTGGCGTGATCATCAAGGACCGGGCCAGCGGCACCGCGCTGTGGGAAGGGCGGGCCAGCTTTCAGGTAAAGGCCAGCTCGCCGCTCGCCGATACGCAGCTTGGCGCGGCAAAAATGGCCGAGGCCCTGTTTGCGGGCTTCCCCGGCACCTCGGGCGAAACTATCGAGGTCAAATGAACCATATCCAGATCGACGCCGCTTTTGATTCGGGGAACATCGAAGTTCTCTCCACCACGGGCGCCACCGCCCGCCTCGCGATCCGCAAGGATCACAGTTCCGACTTTTTCCAATGGTTCCATTTCCGGGTCTGCGGGGCGGCGGGACGCGAGCTGACGCTCAAGATCACTG
>JANOFJ010000184.1:0-2597 GCA_031413595.1 Novosphingobium sp. | reverse complement strand
TATCGAGGGGTCGAACTGGACCCCGGCGGTGATCGGTGTGCGACTTTCAGGGGCGGTGGATTGGTCGGTCATCGCTCTGCCTGTGCTGGCATGGGGCGCCGATTACAATGTTTTAATTTCTGCACAGCGGGCGAGGCGGCGATGCTTGAGCGGCGGGGCATGTCGCTTCGCGCAACAAAGGGTCTGCTCATGAATCTTCCCAAAATCGACATTTCCGCGCTTCCTGATCTCGACACGCTGACCGGCGTGTTTGGCAGTGTAATGCATCCGCTCCAGGCGGCGGCATCGGACGATACGCTGCTGGTCCTGATGGTTTTCGTTTACGACTTGACCAACGGTTGATGGTGCGGGCGTTATGAAAATTCGCCCTGAACTGCAGGCGCTGCGGAGCGACGTTTCTCCGCAGCGCCATGCTCAGCAGCTGCTGAAGGCGCAGCTGGAAGCCTGGCAAGCTGGTGCTCCTGCCGGTTTGGCCGAAGCTGAACTTGCGCGCCTTGCCAATGGTGCGCATCTGGAAGACCTCCCGCTGCTTGCCGCGCTGTTTACGCCTGACGATCCGAGTGCGAACCAATTTGTCGCCGCACTGGTCCGCAACCTGTGCGCGGCCCTGGCCGAGGCACCGCTTGGGATGGTTCCGCTCCGCCACTTTACCGACGATGCACTGGCCTCTGTCATGCTGGCACGCTCGGGATTTGCCACTCTGTCGCTGCAAGCGTTTGACGGCATCGGCATGGCGCGCCGCCCTCGGCCTGTCTCAGTCAGCTTCTCACCCAGCGAAAGCTGGGAACAGGTGCTGGCGGGAAGCGCCCCGGCCGAACTCATCCACTGCCGCCAGACTTCTCCCGATCGCGCCGATCTTGAGATCGAACCGATTGAACTGAGCCGCGGAACTCTGCTGACCCGCAGCAACCGGGACACCGCCCTGTCGATCGGCAAATTCAAGGGCTGCCTGGTTACCTTGCGGCTCCAGCGCCGCAGCGCGATTGGCGGGGTGACGCGCGAATACCAGCTGGCCGATGGTGCGCTGATCCATCAGGCAGCAGGCACCCCGCGTGAGAGCCGCCTTGAGCTGACCGCCGCGCTGCTGGGCCGGATGGGCCGGGCGGATGCAGCGCCCTTGCTGGCCTCGATGGCACAAGAGGAGGGCGGCGCGGGTCTGCGCTGGCAGTCGCTTCGCGAATGCCTGGGTCTCGATAGCGCCGAGGGCTTCCGAACGCTGTGCGGCATTGCGCGCGATGCTGCCGACCCGCTGTTCGTGCCGGCAGGTGCGCTGCGCAAGCAATTGCTCGAAACCCATCCCCAGCTTGCCGAGGTTGACCTATGCCCCGTTTGATCGAACTTGCCGACGACAAGATCGCCAGCCTGGCCGAATGCACCGATGCGCTCTCGGCCCGGGGCTTCAACCCGGAAGATGAGGAAAGCCTTGGCCATGCCGCGCTATGGTTGCGTCGGCTGGGGAATGACCGGAATTTCCTGGGCGATCTGCTGATTGACGAACTCGCCGCGCGGCACCGGGTGGATGTGCTGGAGAACAGCTACGGGCCGCAGGTGGTGATGCTCGCGCCGCCAAGCGGCGACTATTTCATCCGCGCCAACCTGTGGCCATCGCCCGCCGAACACATGATGCGGGCCAGCGGCGGAGGCTCGTTCGTTTACGGAATGCCGCACGACCACAATTTCAACTTCCTGACGCTGGGCTATTTCGGCCCCGGTTATTGGAGCGACTATTACGAATATGACTATGGCGCTGTCACCGGCTGGCGGGGCGAGGAGGTTCCCAGCCTGCGCTTTGTCGAGCGGTCGCGGCTCGATGAGGGCAAGCTGATGCTCTACCGCGCCCACGTTGATGTTCACGCGCAAATGCCGCCAGATGAACTCTCGGTGTCACTCAACATCATGCACACCAGCGGGGCAAACGGCTGGACCGATCAATATGGCTTCGATCTGGAGCAAGGCCAGATCAAGGCGATCATCTCGGGCGGATCGAGCGAGGCATTCCTGCGGATCGCGGTCGGGCTGGGGAGCGAGGAAGCACTCGATCTGGCTCACCGCTTCGCCAATCGCCACCCCAGCGACCGCATGCGGCTGTGCGCATGGGACGCGCTGGCCGCAGGAACGGAAGATCTGGCCGCGCGCGATGAACTGTGGCGTGAAGCTGAGGGGGCGGGAAGCCGGCTGGTGGCGATGGAGGCGAAGACAAGGCGGGCGGAATTGATACCCTAGGCGAGGCTTCCACCCGCCAGCGCATCAATCGCCGCTTGCAGGATCACCGCCGCCGCCGCCGAATCGATCCGGCTAACCCGTTTGGCGCGGCTGATATCCTGCGCGATCAATCCGCGTTCGGCGCTGGCGGTGCTCCAGCGTTCGTCCCACAGCAGGATCGGCAGGCCCAGCCCGCCAAGGTTGCGGGCATAGGCACGGCTGGATTGGCTGCGCGGGCCTTCGCTGCCGTCCATGTTAATCGGCAGGCCGATGACAATGCCCTTGGCCGATCGCTCGGCGATGAGGGCTTCGAGCAACAATTTGTCCGCGCCGAACTTCCCGCGCCTCAGCGTCTTTCCAGGAGAGGCAAAGCGCCAGCCCGCGTCGCAAAAGGC
>JANOFJ010000183.1:0-20568 GCA_031413595.1 Novosphingobium sp. | reverse complement strand
CCCGAGGCGTAGAGTACCGGGAAATCGAGCTGCTCGTCGGTCGCGTCGAGGCTGACGAACAGATCGAACACCTCGTCCAGCACTTCCTGCGCGCGGCCATCCTGACGGTCGATCTTGTTGACCACGACGATCGGCTTGAGGCCCAGCGCGAGCGCCTTGCCGGTGACGAACTTGGTCTGCGGCATCGCGCCTTCGCTGCTGTCGACCAGCAGGATCACGCCATCGACCATCGACAGGATCCGCTCCACCTCGCCGCCAAAATCGGCGTGACCGGGGGTATCGACGATATTGATGTGTGTAGTGTGGCCATGATGGTCGTCCCATTCGACCGAGGTGCACTTGGCGAGAATCGTGATGCCGCGTTCTTTTTCCAGATCGTTCGAATCCATCGCCCGCTCTTCCACCCGCTGATTGTCGCGGAAGGTGCCGGACTGGCGGAACAACTGGTCGACCAGCGTGGTCTTGCCGTGGTCAACGTGCGCGATAATGGCGATATTGCGCAATGGGAGAGGGGCGGACATCGGGAAACTTCCATTCAGGATCGGGGACGGGCGGGCAAGTGCTGCGCCGCAACATGCGCGCGCCCCTAGCTTATAAGGCGGCTGCGGGCAAGCGATGCGGCGGATGGGTGGCAGGGGAAAGTTGGTGTGACGGATTGGCAACACCGTTTCCCCCAAGCAAAGCCGCGCTATGATAGCAATTGTGCAGAACCGAACGGCTTTCTATGCAAGGCGCAATATAGAAAGGGTTGTTGCAGCAACAAGCGTAAGCGCTTTGGCCGCAGCCCGGGCTTTGAGAGGGCATAATAGACATGAAATTTGGATATACTCGCGCCAGTCTTTTGACCGGAGCCGCCGTGATTGGCCTCGTGCTTCCAGGCATCGCGTTTGCCCAGGACGCCGCTGACGAAGCGCAGCCGGCAGCCGACGTCCAGACCGAGTCGGACGATTCGGCGATGGGCAATGAGATCATCATTACCGCGACCAAGCGCGAGCAGACCCTGCAATCGACCCCGGTTGCGGTCAGCGTGACCACAGCCGAGACGATCGAACGGGCCCAGATCCGCGACATTGCCGATCTCGTATCGGTCGTCCCTTCGCTCCGCGTCAGCCAGAGCCAGAGCGCCTTTGCGACGACCTATTCGATCCGCGGCTTCGGCACGAGCGGCAACAACCTCGGGCTTGAGCCTTCGGTGGCGGTGTTTGTCGATGGCGTCTATCGCAGCCGCTCGATCGCCCAGATCAGCGATCTGCCTGATATTCAGCGGGTCGAAGTGCTGCGCGGGCCGCAGTCCACCCTGTTCGGCAAGAATGCCTCGGCCGGCGTGATCTCGATCATCAGCAAGAAGCCCCAGTTCGATCTGGGCGGCAGTGTTGAGGCGTCCTACGGCAATTACAATGCGATCGTCGGCAAAGCCTATATCACCGGCCCGCTCAGCGAGACAATCGCAGCCAGCTTCTCGGCCGGGATCAACAAGCGCGATGGCTATGTCACTAACGCTTTCAACGGCGACGACCTGGCCAACCGCAACCGCTGGTTCACCCGCGGTCAGTTGCTGTTCGAACCGAACGATCAGCTCAAAATCCGGTTGATCGCCGATTATGACCAGCTCGATGAAAAATGCTGCGCGGTGTTCAACCTGCGACGCTCGGCAGCTTCCGGCGCGGTGCTGGCGGTTGGCGGACAGCTCAACGATCCGGCCACTCCCTTCGCCGATGTGGTCTACAGCGACGTCGTGCCGACCAGCAAGGTTCGCAACTACGGCTTCTCCGGCCAGATCGATTATGAAGTCGGCCCGCTCACGCTGACCTCAATCACTGCCTATCGCGACACCAAGCTTGATGCCGATCAGGACATCGACTTCACCAGCGCACGGATCGCGACCGGTGCCAACATCGGCCAAGCCCGGCTCAAGACCTTTACCGAGGAATTCCGGATCGCTACCGATCTGGAAGGGCCGCTTAACCTGTTGGTCGGGGCCTATTACTTCAAGGAAAAGGTCGATTCGGCTGACCAGATCGTCTATGGCGCGGACTTCCGCAATTATGTCGATCTGCTGATCCGCGGTCTGTCCGGCAACGCCTTGAACGCGAACAGCCTCGAAGCCACGATGGGCGGCGCGCCCAACACGTTCTGGCAGACAGGGCAAGGGTTCTTCAACAGGTTCAAGCAGGATAACGAGGCTTACTCGCTGTTCGGTAACGCCGATTTTGCGATTACCGACAAGCTGACCCTGACACTGGGCGCAAACTACACCCATGACGCGAAGGACGTGTCTTCCAACTCGCTCAGCACTGACCTGTTCTCCTCGGTCAATATTCCGGGACGGATTGCGGTGCTGACGGCGGGCGGTATTTCGCAGACCGTGGCGGGTTTCCTTGGCCTCCCGCCAGGAAGTTTTGCTTCGCCCGCCCAAATTGCCTTCTTCCAATCGATCCAGCCGGCCGCCTATAGCGCTATCGTAGCTGGCGTGAGCGCGCAGACCGCGCCACTGATCGGGTTCCAGGCACTGCAGTTCCTGCCGCCGATTCTGAACATTCCCAATGTGGTGGAAAACGGCAAGACCCGTGATGGCGATTGGTCCTATGTCGCGCGCCTAGCCTATGAGGTAAACGATAATCTGAACGTCTATGCCAGCTGGGCAACCGGTTTCAAGGCCAGCTCTTGGAACCTGTCGCGCAACAGCAAGCCGCTGGCTTCCGATCTGGGTGCCATCCAGACTGCCGGGATCGGGACCCCCAACCTCAGTGCCGGAACGCGCTTTGCCCGGCCCGAAAATTCCGAAGTCTTTGAACTGGGGATCAAGGGAAATTGGGGCATCGCCTCGGCCAACCTCACGGTCTTCAAGCAGAAGATTAATGATTTCCAGGACAATGTCTTCGTCGGAAACGGCTTCATCTTTTCCAATGCCGGCAAGCAATCGACCTTTGGCGTCGAGTTTGACGGGCGGGTCAATCCCACCCGCGAATTGTCGCTGATGGTGGCAATGACCTATCTTACGCCGAAGTACGATGTTTACACTAACTCGGTTTTTGGCGATGTTTCTGGTCAAGCGATCGTCAACCGCACCAAGCTGAGCGCAACATGGGGCGCGCAGTGGGACAAGGAACTGCCCAGCGGCGATCACCTTATCCTGTCGGGTGACTTCCACTATGAAGCGCCGGTGCAGGTTGAACCGGGCCTTGATGATTACATCACGACCAATCCCGATGGTTCGCCCAATTACTTGCCCGCCCGCCTTGCGGCGAGAGAGTTCCGGCGCGAGGTCAACGATCTCAACGCATCGATCACCTATGCCTTCGATATGGGGCTGGAGCTGACGGTGTGGGGCCGTAATCTGCTGGATCATCGCTATATTTCGGGTATCTTCGATTCAGTGGCGCAGAACCAGTCGGTCTCGGGCTACACCAACCAGCCGCGCACCTATGGCGTGGCCGCAAGGTTCAAGTTCTGACGCGCTAAACCTTCAAGGTAATCGGGAAGGGGGTCGGGCAACCGGCCCCCTTTTTTGTCCGGCGCTGCCATGCAAGCGAACTGCTCTCAATACCAACTCCGCTTAACCCAATTTTCAGCCATATCTGGCAGCTTCGTCCGTAGATGCAAACGGGAGGTTGCAGATGGAATGGATGTTTCTGCCATTGCAGCGTTACGCTGAATTCTCGGGCCGATCGCGGCGCCGTGAATATTGGTGGTTCATGCTGCTGAGCGTGATGGTCGTGGGCTTTGCTGCCGTTTTGATGCTCGGAGGCGGCTTGCTGAGCGCGATCGAGCAACGCGATACCGGGTTTGTCATGCCAAATAGCCTGCTGTTCTGGCTCGGCGCGGTAATCCTCGGGTTCTGGTGGCTCGGCACGTTCATTCCCAACCTCGCGCTGACTGTGCGCCGGTTCCACGATTGCGGCCTGTCCGGCTGGGCCTATGTCGGACTGACTGTCCTGAGCGCGATTCCCTACATCGGCCTGCTTGCAGCCCTGGCCTATCTGGCCGTGCTGTTTTTGCCCGGCACCCCCGGCATCAATAAATGGGGCGAAAATCCGAAATATCCCGGCGAGCATTACGCCTACGCGTTTGAATAATGCCAAATGTCATTGAGGCCGCCTTGCCCCGTCCCCTTTAGGGGAGGGGCATTGAGACTTGGCAGCTTTGCTGCCTAGTCGCAGCGGGGTGGGGTTTCTCCTTCCACGCAAGCCCGCGCGGAAGGAGAAACCCCACCCCAACCCCTCCCCTGAAGCGGAGGGGCTTATGGGTTGGTCATCCCGCGTAATCCGGGCTTCACCGGAACCCCAAATTCCGCAGCGCAACGTAGATCTGGAATGTATTGCCCTTTTGCGCATCGCCGGTGGCGACATAATCGCGCCGCCAGGTCAGGCCGAGTTCGAGGCAATCGTCCTGATAGGCGACGCCCAGCCGGGTGCGCAGGGCCTGAAAGCCATCGGCGGTGAGCGTCGGATCCTCGTCGCGGTTGGTCAGGTTGAACACGCCTGAGCCGAACACCGACCAATAGCGCGCAAAGGCGACGCGGCCGGCCACGCGCAGTTCTTCGCGGTCCTTGAGGTCTTCCAGTCCCGCGCCGATATTGCGGTCGAGCCTGAGATAACCGACCTCGGCATAGGTGCGCTGGGTGCCGATGGTCGCGTCGAATTCATTGCGGCGGACCGCGAAATCGTCCTTGTCGAGCCTGAAGCGGTGGGTCAGCTTGACGAAATCGTGAAACCGAACCTCGGTCCGGCCGACGATATCCGACAGCCGGTTGGTCAGCCCGGTGCCATCGGGCAGCAGCGTCGGGTCGCGGGTCAGCCGGTAGGATTGGCCGATCGTGGTCGCGATACGCCAGCCGGGCCGGTCAAACTGCCAGTCGAGCCCATAGGTAAAGCGCACCCCGTCCTCGATCCGGTCATAGCCGGGGAAGCGATTGAGGGCGAAAAGATTGCTGTCTTCAAGGTCGATCGCGCGGGCATCCTCGTTGGGTACCGAGAGATTGACGATTTTGGGGCTTGCGACGATCTGGAAGCGCGGGGTGAGCACCTGGGTGCCGCCGGCAAAACTGCCGACCAGCGGCCATTTGACGTCGACCGCCGCGGTAGCGAGGCCGCGCGATTGCCAGCCCGGATTGCCGCGATAGATCGCGGTCGTGGTCAGCGCGTTTTCATCCGAGTGATAGACGTCGCCGCGAACCAGCGCCGTGAGCGTGATTTCCTGGCCCATGCTGGTCAGTCGCCGCATATCCCAGCGGGCGCTGGCAAAGGCGCGCTGCGTATCCTGACCACTGGTGCGGGTGATCGCCAGACTGTTGGCCTGAAGTTCGATCTTGCCGCCCACCACCGGATCGGTGAAGCGGCGGCGATAGTCGATCACCGGCAGCGCAACCGGCACCTGGCCCTGGACTTCGCCCGCCCGCAGCGTCTGCGTCGCCCAGCCGGCGACCGAGAGATAGCTGTTGTCATCCATCCGCTCGACATCGATCATCGAGCGCAACCGGTCATCGCGGCTGATGTCATAGCGGCGCAAGAAGGTGCGGTCAGAGGCGATCCGGGCCGATCCGGTAATGCTCCAGTGGGGGGAAAGCTGGAACCTGCCATTGGCGAAGAAATAGCCGCGGAAATCGGTCTGCTGGCCGCTCGGACTGCCGGCCACCGAAATGCGCTTGCTGCGGGTGGCGTAGCCGCTGACCTGATAGGCGCCGTCGGTGGTCAGCGCGCGGTATTGCGCAGAAATCATCGGCAGCGCCTTGGTATAGACATAGCCGGTTACCGCGACATCGCGATTGTTGGCGAAGCGCAGATAATAGGTGTCGCTGAACTCCACCCCGTTGGAGGCCGACAGGCGGACATCGGGGATCAGCAAGCCGGAAACCGCCCGGCCGTCGGTCGTCACGACCAGGCCGGGCAGCGGCATCAGGCGCAAGCCGAACAGCTCAAGCCGGGCGCCGTCAAAGCGGACCCGCTTTTGTTCGGGATCATAGATTACCCGCTTGGCGGTGATCCGCCAGCTGGGATTGCGCGGGCAGCCGTCTGAATCCTCGACCGCGCAGGCGCTGTAGGCGGCGTTGCTGAGCAGCACGGTGCCGTCAGCCGCGCGCTCGCCCTTGGCAGCCACCAGGCGGCCACCTTCGCGCAGCGCCAGCAACATGTTTTCCATCGCCCCGGCCTTGAGCTCGTCGTCAAGCTCGACCTTGTCGCTGAACAGCTGGTTGCCATCGGCATCGACAAAGCGGATGTTGCCATTGGCAAAAATCTGCCCGGTCTTGCGGTTCCAGGTGACGCTGTCGGCCCGGACCGACTGGCCATCGCGGCGCAGAACTACATTGCCGCTGGCGGTGACGGTGTCGGCGTCGTTGTCATAGGCAAGGCCATCGGCCTCAAAGTCGATCTGGCTGTTTTCAGCAGATGCCT
Organism: Novosphingobium sp.; assembly: GCA_031413595.1. Classification (GTDB taxonomy): domain Bacteria; phylum Pseudomonadota; class Alphaproteobacteria; order Sphingomonadales; family Sphingomonadaceae; genus Novosphingobium. The sequence continues at coordinate 14,176 of JANOFJ010000183.1, read as the reverse complement.
TGGCAGGGGCGGGCGGTTCGGCGGTGTCCTGCGCAAGCGCCGCAGCAGGGCAGCCGAGCAGGGCCAGCGCAGCGCTGAGCGCCAAGACTGGGGCTTCCGCGCGGGGGCGAAGCAGGATGCGATCACGGATAAGCAGAACAGGCTGCACGGCAAGGAGCATGGCTTGCCTATCGCACCGCCCGCGCCTAACTGCAATCCGCAGTAAGCTTACGCGGCAACAGTCTGCCGCGAAGCGCAATTTCCCGTGGGAGCCAGCATGAAAATCGAATTTGTCGAAGCGCCAACTTCTGCCGCTTCCCGCCTGATTGCCCGTCTGGTCGAGCTGGATGCCTTGCCGGCAGACCTTGATCCAGTGCTGGCAGAAGGCGCGCGCGCCTCGCGGTTTACCGGCAAGGTGGGCCAGATCCACGATGGCTTCGTCTCGCAAGCCGGCAAGATCGTGCGGATCGCGCTGGTCGGGATGAGCGAGCCGAACGGCAAGCCTCGGACATCGGCGATGGAACGCGCCGGGGCTGCACTCACCGCCAAATATCTCACCTCGGGCGAAACCGCGCTGGCGCTCGACCTGTCGGGCAGCCGTCTGTCCGCCGAGGAGGCAGCGGCCTTTCTGCTCGGAGCGCGGCTGCGCGGCTGGCGCCATGACCAATATCGCACGCGGCTGCCCGAGGATCAAAAGCCGACGCTGGCGGCAATCGAAGTAATCGGTGCCCCGGCCGGGGCAGCGGCGGCCTGGGCCGCTGAAGCTGCGCTTGCGGACGGGGTCGAATTCACCCGCGAACTGGTGACCGAGCCTGCCAATATCATCTATCCCGAAAGCTTCGTTGCGCGCTGCCGCGCCCGGATGAAGGGCACCGGAATTGAAATCCGCGTGCTGGACGAGGCCGAGATGAAAGCGCTTGGCATGGGCGCGCTGCTGGGTGTCTCGCAGGGTTCGGCCCAGCCGCCGCGGCTGCTGGTGATGGAATGGCATGGCGGCAAGGCTGGCGCAAAGCCCACTGCCTTTGTCGGCAAGGGCGTGACTTTCGATACCGGCGGGATCTCGATCAAGCCGGCAGCCGGCATGGAAGACATGAAGTGGGACATGGGCGGGGCGGGGGCCGTTGCCGGCGCGATGTTGGCAATGGCCGGGCGCAAGGCCAAGGCCAATGTGGTCGGCATTTGCGGCCTCGTGGAGAATATGCCCGATGGCAAGGCCCAGCGCCCCGGCGATGTCGTCACCTCGATGTCGGGCCAGACTGTCGAAGTCATCAACACCGATGCCGAAGGGCGGCTGGTGCTGTGCGATGCGATCACCTGGGTGCAGAAGGAGTTCTCTCCCACGGCGGTGATCGATCTTGCCACCTTGACCGGCGCGATCATCGTTGCGCTGGGTAACGAGCACGGCGCTGTCTATTCCAACGATGAGGCGCTGGCCGGAAAGCTGCTTGCGGCGGGCGATGCCTCGGGCGACAAGCTGTGGCGGATGCCGCTGGGCGCAGCTTATGACAAGCTGATCGACAGCCCGATTGCGGATATGAAAAACGTGGGGCCCCGAGAAGGCGGCTCGATCACCGCGGCGCAGTTCATCCAGCGCTATGTCGACAAGGGCACCCCCTGGGCGCATCTCGACATTGCCGGCATGGTCTGGGCGAGCAAGCCGGGCGCAACCTGGGACAAGGGCGCAACCGGCTATGGCGTGCGCGTGCTCGACCGGTTCGTGCGGGACAATCTTGAAGGCTGACGAGCTTGCGGGTCGATTTTTACCAGCTCAGCCGCGATCCTGCCGAGGGGGCGCTACCGCTTATTGCGCGCGCTACCCTGGCGGCGGGCGAGCGGTTTCTGGTGGTTTCGGCCGACGATGCGCAATTGCTCCGGATCAGCGAAGCCTTGTGGGCGAAACTGCCTGACAGCTTCCTGGCCCACGGGATTGCCGGAAGTCCGCAGCAGGCCCGTCAGCCGATCCTCCTGTCCGATCAGACCGAAGCCGCCAATGGCGCCAACTATCTCGCGATGGCTGACGGGGTATGGCGGGACGGGGCGGACCGCTTTGCCCGTGCGTTTCTGCTGTTCGATGCAGCCTCCCTCGATGCCGCCCGCGCAACCTGGCGGATGCTGGGGGAGCGCGACGGGGTGGAGCGCAAATTCTGGAAGCAGGATGGCGGCAAATGGGTCGAGGGTCCGTAACGTCGTCCAACCTTGCAGTGCAGCATTTTCCCGGCTAGGGGCGCGCCAACCCTCCGACAACCACAAAACTTCGCAAGGACATTATCATGGCGGTTACCCGCACTTTTTCGATTATCAAGCCCGATGCCACTCGCCGCAATCTGACCGGTGCGGTCACCAAGATGCTGGAAGAAGCCGGGCTTCGCGTGGTCGCTTCAAAGCGCATCCACATGAGCCGCGCACAGGCCGAAGGCTTTTACGCGGTCCACAAGGAACGCCCGTTCTTTGGCGAGCTGGTTGAATTCATGATCAGCGGCCCGGTCGTGGTCCAGGTGCTCGAAGGCGAAAACGCCATGCAAGCCAACCGCGATATCATGGGCGCGACCAACCCCAAGGACGCCGCCCCCGGCACGATCCGCGGCGAACTGGCCGAAAGCATCGAAGCCAACTCGGTTCACGGCTCGGACAGCGATGAAAACGCCGCGATCGAAATCGCTTACTTCTTCAAGCCAGAAGAAATCGTCGGCTGATCCACCGCAAAGCCGATTTTCAAGGGGCCGCCGGAGCAATCCGGCGGCCCTTTTGCTTGCAGCCGAAATCGTTTCATAGCCGTGTGGTGCTGTGCTAGCCTGTTCGCCGGGTCGCCTCATCTGGAGGCATGATATGGCAAGTGCGGCGGATAGCCTTGCGGGGGCAAGCAAAACCGATGTTCCGCTGGTCGGATGGATCGACCGATGGATCTATGTGTTCATGGCGGCGTTGTTCGTGGCTACAACGCTGGCCGGGTTTATTCCAGACTCGCTGGTCAAAATCGCTGCGGTTGAGGCGGGCCAGCGCGCCCCTTTTCCGCCCGTGCTGCATGTGCATGCAGTGCTGATGGGATCGTGGCTGATGTTGCTGCTGGCGCAGACCACGCTTATGGCTACCGGCAATAGCGCTTACCACCAGAAGCTCGGTATAGCCTCATTTCTGTTGGCGCCGGCGATCATCATCACCGGGATTGTGCTGGTGCCAACGATGTACGCTCAGGTATGGAATGCAGCTGCGTCGGCCCCACCCGAAATGGCGGAACAGACGCGTGGCGGACTGGCCATCAGGACAGATATCATGCTGCTGCAATTGCGCGCCGGGGTGCTGTTTGCAGCCTGTGTGTTCCTTGCAGTGCGGGCCCGGCGCATAGATTCAGGCTTTCACAAGCGGATGATAATCCTCGCCACCCTGGTCCCGCTGCCCGCCTCGATAGACCGGATCACCTGGTTGCAGCATACCATGCCGCAAAGCCCGTTGTCGGCAGACCTTTATACCCTGCTCTGGCTCTCACCGATGTTTGTCTGGGATTTGTTCAGGCTTGGCCGCATCCACCGCGCCTATATCGTCTGGTTCGCACTGTGGCTGCCCGCCTCGGTTGTGGTCCATCTGCTGTGGAGTTCCGACTGGTGGCAAGCGACCGTGCCCGGACTGCTGGGTTACTCCTGACGGGCCTGCAAGGCGAACCGGTGGCCCTTTTGTTTGCGTGCCAGTCGCTCTATCCTTGGCTGAAAGGAGACACACGATGAAAGGCATGGGCGGCGAAGGGGGCGAAGATTGCCCGTTCGCATTCAATTTCGATCCGTTGAGTTTCAAGGTCGGCGATCCGGTCAGCTACAAGGTCAGCACGATGGACGACTGGCCGTTTGTCGGAACGCTGCTCGAGGTGCACGACGACCACGTGGTGATCTCGCCCGGGCCGAGTGAGCCGGATGCGCGATACAAGGGCACCCGCGAGGACCGGCCGATGGTGGATGGCAGCGAGATCTGATCCCCGCCTTGCGCAGCACAAGACGACCGGCCTTGCGCAGCGCAAGACAATTTGACTTATTGCCGCAACAGGCGGATGCCTTGCACCATGCTGACAAGCCTGTTCGGGGGCTAATTCTGGCTTGTTGGCTCTGCCCCTCTGGGTCGCACCACTTGGAGGATTGAACCGATGACATTTCCAACGAACATCGCCCGCACCTGCGGGCTCGCCCTTGTTGGCGCGGTGGCGCTTGCAGGCGCACCGGCGCTGGCCAAAGACGATTCGAAAATCGCCGACGAGGTGATGGCGCTGGCCCGCGCGCAATGGTCAGCGGAGATTGCTGGCAAGGGCGCGAGCGATCAGCTGGCCTCGGTCGCGGACGACTATACGGAGTTCAATGCCGATTACCCGACGCTGCTGGTCGGCAAGTCCATGGCGCTCAGGATGACGAGTGTGGCGCAGCCGACCACCCCGCTGGTTTCCGAGATGCAGAACCCGCGCGTGCAGGTTTACGGCGACACCGCGATCCTGACGTATAATTTTGCGGGCGTGAGCAAGGCAGTGGACGGCAAGATTTCTCCCAATACCGCCAAGTCGACCCGGGTCTATGTCCGGCAAGGCGGACAGTGGCAACTGGTCCATGCCAATTTCGCACCAGTGCGCGCTGGCAACTAAGCGTTTGGTGGTGGCGCGGTTCATCGGTTCAACCGGTGGGCCGCGTCGCAACCGCGATTGGGGGAGAGTAAAATGACACGTGCATTCCTGATGGCGATAGCAATTCTCTGCTATTTCGCGTTTTTCGCTTCATTTGTTTATCTTGTTGGCTTTGTAGGAAATTTCCCCGGCCTACCGATCACGGTTGATCGCGGGCCGGAAGCGCCGGTGGCTATGGCGGTGGTCACCGATCTGACCTTGATCGCACTGTTCGGTCTCCAGCACAGCGTGATGGCGCGGAAGGGCTTCAAGGCGGCGTGGACCCGGATCGTTCCCGCGCCGATCGAGCGGAGCGTCTATTGCCTCGCTTCGGCGCTGGCGCTGGCGGTGATGTATCTGTTCTGGCTGCCGATCCCGCAGGTGATCTGGGATGTCCGGGGCAGCGGGCTGGGGATGGCGCTATGGGCAATGTTTGGCGCGGGCTGGACGATCCTGTTCATCAGCACCTGGCTGCTCAATCATTTCGAGTTGTTCGGCCTTGCTCAGGCCTGGCGCAATTTCAGCGGCGCGGCAGAGCCTGCCAATGACTTCAAAACGCCGGGCTTTTACCGCTATGTCCGCCATCCGATCTATACCGGGTTCTTCCTGGCCTTCTGGGCGGCACCAATGATGAGTCTGGGACATCTGGTACTGGCGGGCGGGATGACCGCCTATATATTGATCGGGATCAGCTATGAGGAACGCGATCTGATCGCTCGCTTTGGCAATCGCTATGCCGAATACCGGACCAAGGTGGGGATGTTGATTCCGGGGCTGGGTAAGCAGCGCTAGAAAGCGTCCGCCACATCCAGCAGCGCGGTAAGCTTTTTCGGTGCGGACATCCGCCAGCTGCGCTGTAGTTTTTCGGCGATGCCATCCCAGTCGTTGTCGCCGAGATCGAGCCGGATGCCGATCCAGCTATCGCCAAAATAGGCGGGGCGGTAATAGCGCTCGGGATCGTTCTCGATCAGTTGATGCTGCTCGTCGAGGCCGCTGATTTTCACCAGCAGCGCGGCCTTGCCATCGCCGTGGTGGTCGAGGCTGACATAGGCGAACTTCTTGGCCTTGATCACCCCGAAGCACGGCATCCCGTGGGACAGTACCTCATCTGCTTCGGGCAGGGCGAGGGCAAGTTCGCGCACCCGCGCGACAAGACTCTCGGGCGAAGTTTCGCGGCGAACCAGATCGGCCAGGCATCGGCTATACAGCTGATGCTCCGCGATCAGCACCCGCGCCGCGAGCGTTTCGGCTGTGTCCCCCGGCATGATCACGACCGGAGTCTGGCCCAGTACCGGCCCATCGTCGAGCTCGGCCGTGACCAGATGCACAGTGCAGCCGCCGCGGCTGTCACCCGCCTCCAGCGCGCGCTCGTGAGTATGAAGTCCGGTGTATTTCGGCAGCAGCGAGGGATGGACGTTGACCATCCGGCCTTCCCAGCGGGCTACGAACTCAGGGGTGAGGATGCGCATATAGCCAGCCAGCGCGATGTATTCTGCGCCGTGTTCGCGGATCGCGGCGTCCATCGCGCTGTCATGATCGGCGCGAGACATGCCCTTGTGGGACAGGGAGAAAGTGGAAACCCCCTCAGCTGCGGCCAGCGTCAGCCCGGCTGCATCCGGGTTGTTGCTGGCGACCAGCGCGATTTCGAACGGGCAATCGTCGGCACGTGCCGCATAGATCAGCGCCGCCATATTGGTGCCGCTGCCCGAGATCAGGACAGCGACGCGGGCGCGGGCTTGGCCCATCAGATCCTCCCCATTTTCGCGTTAGCGCAAATGGGGAGGTGGCAGTCGCCTTGCGACTGACGGAGGGGTGTCGACGTCAGCGCAGTTTCCCCTCCGTCAGCCCAAACGGGCTGCCACCTCCCCATTTGTGCTTCGCAAAAATGGAGAGGATCGAGATCAGCCGACATGCACCGCTTCCCAGCTCTCCCGCGTGCTCCATACCTCGGCGCTGCCTTGCACGGTGCAGCCGCGCGGGCCGGGCTCGATCGCGCCGATGACATGCACGGTTTCGCCGGCTGCAGTCAGCGCGGCGATCACGCCCGGTGCGTCATCTGCGGCAACCGCCAAAACCATGCCGATCCCGCAATTGAAGGTGCGCGCCATTTCGGCCGGTTCGATGTGGCCCTGCGCTTGCAGGAACGCCATCAGCCGGGGTTGTTCCCAGGCGCCGGCGTCGATCCGGGCATGCAGTCCTTCGGGCAAGACCCGCGGAATATTCTCCAGCAGGCCGCCCCCGGTAATATGGGCGAGGGCGTGAATTTTGGCCGGTTCTCCGCCATTTGGTCGGACCAGCGGCAGCAGGCTTTTGACGTAAATCCGGGTCGGCGCGATCAGATGGTCGATCAGCAGCCGGTCTGGATCGAACATGGCCGGGCGGTTCATCCGCCAGCCCAAATCGTCTGCCAGCCGCCGGACCAGTGAATAGCCGTTGGAGTGGACGCCCGAGCTGGCCAGCCCCAGCAGCACGTCGCCGGATGCTACCTTGTCACCGGTCAATTGCTCACCGCGCTCGACCGCGCCGACGCAGAAACCCGCCAGATCATAGTCACCGGCCGCATACATTCCCGGCATTTCCGCCGTTTCACCGCCGATCAGCGCGCAGCCAGCGATTCGGCAGCCCTCGGCGATCCCGGCGACAACCCGGGTCGCGACACCATTGTCGAGCTTGCCGGTCGCAAAATAATCAAGGAAGAACAGCGGTTCTGCACCCTGCACGATCAGATCGTTGACGCACATGGCGACCAGATCGATGCCGATCTGGTCATGCCGGTCATGATCGATCGCCAGTTTGACCTTGGTGCCGACCCCGTCATTGGCGGCAACCAGCAGTGGGTCCGTGTAACCGGCGGCGCGCGGATCGAAAAATCCGCCAAAGCCGCCCAGTTCCGCATCCGCGCCAGGCCGGGCGGTCGATTTCGCGAGCGGTCCGATCGCCTTGACGAGCGCGTTTCCTGCCGCAATCGAGACGCCCGCCTGGGCATAGCTGTAGCTGTTTGGGGGAGGGTTATTTGACATCAAATTGCGCCTAACGCTTTACAGCTTGGATTTCCATGACCGTTTGGGCAAAAGGCCGGTGATTTCCCCGATGACCATTACAGCCCCCTCTCTTGCATTGCGGTCTTACCGCCCTGGTCCGGCCGCTTCGCTGCTGTGCGCTCTGGCGCTCGGCCTGGCTGCGGCGCTGGCGTTGATTGGTCCGGCCCGGCTGATTGCGCAGGTTGAAGGTGAACGCGGGATCCTGCCGGTGGCCAGCTCATCGGACATCGAGATCAACGGAATCGCGGTAAACACCACCGGCAAGGATGCGCAGGAAGCGCGGCTGGCGGGCTGGAAACTGGCGCAAAAGCTGGCCTGGCTCAAAGCCGGCGGCCCCGAAATGGGCGACGGGCAGATCGACAGCATGGTTTCCGCCGTGGTGATCGAGCGTGAGCAGATCGGGCCGAAGCGTTATATCGCCACGCTGGGCGTGATCTTTGATCGCGCGCGCGCCGGGCAGTTTCTGGGCGGCGCAGATGGGACCCGGGCGCATTCGGCACCGATGCTGGTTATCCCGGTGCTCTATTCGGGAGGCGCGGCGCAGGTTTTTGAAGTGCGCTCGCCGTGGCAGAGGGCCTGGGCGGGCTTCCGCGCTGGGGCAAGTTCGATCGATTATGTCCGCCCGGCAGGTTCAGGCGGCGAATCGCTGTTGATCACCGCCGGGCAAGCGGGACGTCGCAGCCGGACCTGGTGGCGCAATGTGATCGATCAGTTTGGCGCGGCCGATGTGATCTCGCCGGTCGCCCGGCTGGAGCGGCAGTGGCCGGGCGGCCCGGTGCGGGGCACCTTCACCGCGCGCTATGGTCCCGACAATAATTTCCTGTCCAGTTTCAACCTGACCGCGAATGACGAGACGGGAGTTCCAGCCATGCTGGCAAAGGCCGTGGTGCGGCTGGATCAGATCTATTCTCAGGCGCTCGCCGATGGGCTGCTCAGCCCCGATCCGACGCTGATGCCCGATCGGCCGCTGCTCGATCCGGCGCTGGCAGCGCTGATCGCCCAGGGCCAGAAAGCCGATGCCGCCGCTGCTGCCAAGACGCCGGAGGCCGCCGCTTCTGCCGCGCCGGGCGCCGATGCGACCCAAGCCGCGGCATCTGCCAACAGCTTCACCGTGCAGTTTGCTTCGCCTGATGCGGCGTCAGTTGATGCTGCGCTTGGCGCGGTGCGCGGCACTTCTGGCGTGCAGGGGGCTTCAACCACCAGCCTGGCGCTGGGCGGAACCTCGGTCATGCGGGTCAGCTATGCCGGCGAGTTGTCTGCGCTTGCTGCGGCGCTGCGGGCCAAGGGCTGGCAGGTTACCGTCGGTAGCAACGCACTCAGCATCCGGCGCTAATGTCTCAGATCGCGCTTCCCTTCGCGGTTGGCGGGGCCTTTGGTTCATCCCGCATCGTGGTCGGTGTTGCCAATTCGGCGGTGCTTGAGGCCTGTGCGGCGGCGGCAAGCTGGCCGTTTCGCACCGCAATTTTGTTTGGCCCGCCGCACTCGGGCAAGTCGCTGATCGCACGCTGGTTTGAAGGCAGCGGCGCGGGCGCGGCGATCGACGATGCTGACGCGATGGACGAGACCGAGCTGTTTCACCGCTGGAACCGCGCGCAGGAAAGTGCAGCGCCATTGCTGCTCGTCAGCAGTTCGGGGGAGAGCGAGTGGAAGATCGCGCTGCCTGACCTTGCCTCACGGCTGGGTGCCGCGCTGCACCTTACTATTGGCGCGCCTGATGATGCCATGCTGGGCGAACTGATCGCGCTTCATGCCGAACAGCGCGGTCTCATTCTGGGCGATGATGCCGCCGCCTATCTTGTGCCGCGGTGTGAGCGTAGCCACATGGGGGTCGAACGGCTGGTCGAGGTAATCGATCGGTTGAGCATGGAGCGCAAGCTGGCGCCCACACTGTCGATCTGGCGCGATGCGCTGGAAGTGGTGATGGGGGCCAGCCAGCCGCGCTTGATCTGAATGCCCTTTAGTGGGAAAAGGGGGAACGATGTTCAGTGGTCTGATTTCCTATCTGGATTCGATCGCCCAGCGCGATCCTTCGCCGCGTTCGCGCTGGGAAGTGCTGCTGTATCCCGGCGTTCTGGCACTGGGATTGCACCGGCTGGCGCACTGGCTGTTCGAGGCGAAGCTCTATTTCCTGGCGCGGATGATCAACCATATCAGCCGTTTCCTGACCGCGATCGACATTCACCCCGGCGCCAAGATCGGCCGCAATTTCTTTATCGACCACGGCTTTGTGGTGATCGGGGAAACCGCCGAGATCGGCGATAATGTCACGATGTATCAGGGCTCGACATTGGGCGGGACCAACCCGACCAACGGAATTGGCGGCAAGCGCCATCCGACGATCGGCGATGATGTCATCATCAGTCTGGGCGCGGCGATCCTCGGGCCATTGGTCGTTGGCGCTGGCAGCCGGATCGGGGCCAATGCCGTGGTAACCAGGGACGTTCCCGAAGGCGCGACCATGGTAGGAATTCCGGCCAAGCAGACTTTGGTCGAAGTGAAACCCGCGACGCAAAATTTCGTGCCTTATGGCACGCCCTGCTCGGAGCGGTTCGATCCGGCAACGCAGAAGCTTGAGCTGCTCCAGTGCGAAATGGAAACGATGCAGAAGCGCCTTTCGCAGCTGCTGGAAGAGCGTGATGCCGCCGCCGCGAAGCAATCGGCGGCCAAACAATCGGTGGGGCGTAAGAAGGGTGCCAAGTCGGCTTGAGCGCGATCATCACGCCCTATCCGGCGATCGCCAATCGGCCCTTACAAGTGGGCTTCGAGCGACCCGAACTGCAACGCATCCTCGATCTCTATGGCCGCATGGTCAGCGCCGGTGAGTGGCGCGACTATGCGATGGATTTCACCCGCGACGAAGCCGCCTTCTGCGCCTTCCGCCGCACCGCCGATCGCCCGCAGGCGCGGATCGTCAAATGCCCCGCGCTGCGCAGCAAGCAAGGAATGTGGGCGCTGTTCGGCGAGGCTGGACAGGTGCTGAAGCGCGGGCACGAGCTGGCTGGGGTGTTGTTCGTGATAGAGCGGAAGTTGTTGAAGGTGGTGGATGGTTGAACCGCGATGAATGGCGGCTAACGACGACATTCACGACATTCACTCGCCTTTGCCGTTGCCTGAATACGGACGTGATCAGATTTCCTTGATGCCTTCCAAGGATATGCCAAGTTCAGCCGCGCGCTTTCGAACTACCGATGTGGGTCGTCCCAATCTCTGCGCTATTGTGATTGCCCGTGATCCGCCGTTCCCCATCGCTGTGAGGATGCTGATTTCGTATTCCGTCCAAGGCTTTCCCGCTCGGCCGCTTAGCTCGCCCACCATCTAACCCTCGCCAAGACGCTCGTTGACGCGCCCGCCATCAACGACGCTAGTTGACCTTTTCCTATTGCCCATGCAGCGTTGCCGCTTCGCCTTCGATTTCCAAGGCTAAAATAAGCGACGCTCTAAACCGATCTAACGATGGATAGTCCGTGCGGAAATGAGTCGTCACGCACCGGTGCATGTCGTGACCGTCAAGTTCCCAAATTGGTGCGGATAGCTGGATTGAAACGAGAAGGCTCCCCCGAATATCATAAGGCGCGATAGTCAAACCAACGTGGGTTTGGACGATCGCGGTTCCATCTTCGTTCCAATATCCCCCGCTGAGCGAGGGTGGTGTATCGGACGAAATTGGATATGCGGCGAGCGCGGCACAGAACGATTGGAGTTGAGCCACATTGAACCATGCCGCGCCTTGACCGCTATAGCCGACGCCCTCGACTGATGCGCAAAGCTCGCCGTCGTGTTCATTTTCCGACGTGTAGGTGAGGATCAATTTGTGCGTCACAGTAAGACCTTAGGCCATCGGCATTAACGCCCGCTTTCCCGACATTGCTGCCAAAACCAGCCTGCCAGCACCCCACCCCATTCCTGTCACTCTCAACACTGGCCTAGGCCGCCGCGGGTAGCCGCTCGCGCAAGGACTGCGATAGCTGCCCAACGATCTTGCTACGGATTGGGCTCCAGAAGGCCGAGAGGCTGAGCAGCGCCGAACCGATCACCAACCCGGTAATTGCCACATTAAGTTCAACCATACCAAACTCGCGGAACAGCCAGGTCATTGCGATCAGTACATAGGCCAGCGCCGAGACCAGCAGCGCACGGCGATCGACCGCCAATGCAACAAGACCCATCAGCACATAGACCGCCAGAACCCCCAGTGCCGCACTTGCACCGATATTTTCGCCCTCAGTGACGCCCAGCCAGTGGAACAGCGGATGCGCGATCATCGGCGCGGCCAGCAAGTGGAGCCAGAATGCCACATCGCTGCGACGGGTCTCGCGGGCCCGGTCGGACATGTCCCAGCGCATCGCCACGGCAAAAACCGCGAGGCCCGCGACGAAGACCAGCGGGAGCAGGACCTGTTCGGGCGCGTCTTTGGGAATGATCGGAGCTATCGTCGCCACAATCAGCGCAATGACTGTGCCGCAGACAGCCGCCGCGCCGGCCGCGATGGTAATCGGCACCATAAAGCGCCGCCAATGAGCCCATGCCGCGATCGCCGTACCAAGGCCAATACCGGAAAAGATAAATGCCGCCGCTCGCTCCGACAGGTCCGGGTCGTTTTCGGCGAGGATATTGATCGGGATCGCCGCCACTCCGCCAACAAAGCCGAGCAGCAGAACTATCGAGGGCAGCGCCATCCGGCGTTGGCGGGTGAAAAACTCAGCCATAACCCAAGCCGCACCGGCGACCAGCAAACCAGCCAAGCCAGGCGCGATTACAGCGCCAATCCCGGCGACTGCGAACAGCAGTAGCATGGCCGCAATAGTCACGAAAATATCGTTGAATCCGGTAACCAGCCGAAAGTGCTCTTCATCGGCAACCGGAGCAGAACGCATTCCGGCGGCATGGTTGCGCAAGGCATTTGCTGCCTCGCTCGACAAGGCTCCGGCGGCGACTGCGGATTGCAGATCGGCTTCACTATACATGGCACTCTCCCCTGTTTGAACGGGGGAGAGTGCCTCAACTGTGTTACTTAGTCAATACAGCAAGGCAATCAGCCCAATCCGCCGATCTTGCCCAGCGCCGCCATCACCACGCCGGACTGTTCGCTACCGGATTGCGGCACGATCTCGCCCGTGCGGTCGGTGATTTCGGCCCAATGCGCGGCGATCCCTTCGGGGGTGCGCTCGTCGGCAGGAAGGGCAATGCCCGGGGTGAGGGTGACGTATGCCGCGTGATAGGCGCCCGCGCCCGCGCCGATGATCATGTTGGTGGGCGCATCATCGCTGACCAGGAACAGCGCGGCGGGCGCGACGTTTTCGGGCGAAAGCGCCTTGAACAGGGCCTCGGGCATGCCAAGGTCTTCGGTCATGCGGGTGCCGGCAACCGGGGCCAGCGTGTTGACCTTGATGTTGAACTTCGCGCCTTCGAGATACAGCGACTTGGTGAGGCCAGCCAGGCCCAGCTTGGCCGCGCCATAGTTGGACTGGCCGAAGTTGCCGAACAGCCCGGTGGAGGAGGCAGTCATCAGGATCCGGCCGTAATTCTGCTCGCGCATGGTTTCCCACACCGCCTTGGTGCAATTGGCCGAGCCGATCAGATGGACATCGACCACCAGCTTGAAATCAGGCATTTCCATCTTGGCAAAGCTCTTGTCGCGCAGGATCCCGGCGTTGTTGATCAGGATGTGAACCCCGCCCCACTTTTCCTTGGCCTTGGCGACCATTTCGGTCATCTGGTCATATTCGGTAACGCTGCCGCCGTTCGTCATCGCCTCGCCGCCCATGGCCTGGATTTCCTCGACCACTTTGAGCGCGGCATCGGAATGGCCGGTGCCATCGCGGGCTGCGCCCAGATCGTTGACCACCACCTTGGCGCCGCGCTTGGCCAGTTCGATCGCATAGGCATGGCCGAGGCCGCCGCCTGCTCCGGTAACGATCGCAACCCGGTCTTTGAATGAAATGGTCATGGTGCAGCTCCGCTGTTTAAAAGGGTGTCCCGCTAGGGAGGCGGGCGCGGCATGGCATGATAGACCGCAGCTTTCAACTGCCCTAACGCCCCCGCCCTGTTCCGTAGCGGCGGCGTGATACTCAAGTCTCGGATAAGCGCCATGCAGAGGCCGCAAAGACGTATTCGAATCAACCGATCTGCCCAAGCGAAGACCTTCGCGTGACAAGCAATTCCCGTACTTCTGCCGTTGCTATCGCAATTGCCGCAAAGTGGCGGCGATGCGTGCCCAGATGAGCGAGATGGCCCAGCCGACCGAGGTGCTGGAGGGCCAGCTTCAAACCAAAATGCGGTCTTTCGACGGACTCAAGGAAGACGGGTTTTGGAAGGGTGATTCAGAATTCCTGCGCCCCGCTCTGAAGGCTCGCCAGCACCGGGATCAGGTCGTCGAAGTGGTGGATCACTGCGCCTGCACCCAGTTCGTGCACCGGGAAATCGTTGAACCCGAAACTGACGGCGACACTGGGTAGGCTGGCTGCGCGCGCAGCGCGGATATCAAAACTTGAATCGCCGACAAACGCCGCCGCACCTCCGCCCA
>JANOFJ010000182.1:0-3601 GCA_031413595.1 Novosphingobium sp. | reverse complement strand
CCACGCCATCGGGCTCATCACTGGTCAGCGCGCGGGCGGCGTCAACCAGCTCGCGGTAAAGCGCAGGCTTGGGTTGACCGGATTTCGGGGCAAATTCATACATCGAGCGTCTCCTAGCTCAACCGCCGCTTGCCGCATAGCAGGCTTGCGATTATCCCCCCTCCTATGACCACCAAACGCAAACTGCTCATCGCTCTCGTCGTCTTCCTGCTGATAGCAGCCCTGTTCATCGGCTGGATCTGGCGCGGCACCCCGGCCAAATACTCACTTGATCAGCTTTCCGGAAAGGATCCGGTGCTGGCAGAGCCCGACGTTGAGCAGATCCCGAGCGTTGCCGTGGCCAAGGCGGTCGGTTGGGCCGCGGGTGAAGCACCGGTGGGTGCGGCGGGCCTCACGGTCTCGCGCTTTGCCGAAGGGCTGACCCATCCCCGCGTGATGCTGACGCTGCCGAACGGCGATGTGCTGGTGACCGAGACCAATGCGCCCAAGGGCAATATGGGCGGCGGGCTGATGGGCACTATCGCCGGCCTCTTGATGAAGCGCGCCGGGGCCGTGGGCGAATCGCCCGAACGGCTGGTGCTGCTGCGCGACGCGGACGGCGACGGCAAGGCCGAAGCCCGCTTCACCCTGCGCCAAAAGGAGGGGCTGGAATCGCCTTCGGGTCTCGCCTGGGGAGGCGGCAAGCTATACGTGGCTAATCACAATGCCGTGCTGCAGTTTGATTATGCGCTGGGTGAAACAAAGCTGTCTGGTGCGCCCAAAAAGCTGATGGACCTCCCGGCGGCCGGTGGCCACTGGATGCGCAATTTGATCCTGAGCCCTGACGGGAAGGCGCTTTACGCCGCGGTCGGCTCGGCCACCAACATTGGCGAACAGGGAATGGCGCTGGAAGCAGGTCGCGCGGCGATCTGGCAGCTCGATCTGGCCACTGGGCGCGCCCGGCAATTTGCCAATGGCATGCGCAATCCCAATGGGCTGGCGTGGAATCCGTCGACCGGCGAGCTGTGGTCGGTGGTCAACGAGCGGGACCAGCTCGGCCCTGATCTGGTTCCCGATTACCTCACCAATGTCCCGATTGGCGCGCATTATGGCTGGCCGTGGGTCTATTGGAAGGATCAGGAGGATGAGCGCGTCATCGCCGCCGCGCCCGACTATTTCGATGATTACGTCCGCAAGCCCGAATATGCACTCGGCTCGCATGTTGCGCCGCTAGGGCTGGCTTTCGCGACCGGCGGCCACCGGCTTGGCGATGCCTTTGCCAACGGGGCGTTCATCGCCCGGCACGGCTCGTGGAACCGCCATCCCCTGTCGGGCTATGATGTGGTCTTCGTGAAATTCGATGCCAACGGCAATCCGCTCGGCCTGCCCATGCCGGTGCTGACCGGCTTCCTCAACGGCACGGGCGACACCCGCGGCCGCCCGACCTGGCTGGCTTTCGACAAGGGCGGGGCGCTGCTGGTAACCGATGATACGGCCGGGATTGTCTGGCGGGTAGTCGCGCCGTCTGCGGCGCCGTCTGCCGCACCAGTGCCGGTAGTGGTCGCGCGGATGAAGCCCCAGCGCGAGCTTTCGGACGATCCCAGCGCGCGGACCTCGGCCAGCTTCAAGCAGGATCAGCCCTAAATCAGCTTGCCCGCGCGCCCGGACAGTTCGGTTACGAATTGCCAAGCGACCCGGCCCGAGCGAGCCCCGCGCCGCTTGGACCATTCCAGCGCCTCGCCCTGATCCCAGTTCAGGCCGTGGGCGGTGCAATAGCCGCCGACGATACTGAGATAATCATCCTGCGAGCAAACGTGGAAGCCCACCGAAAGGCCGAAGCGATCGGCCAGCGCGAGCCGGTCATCCACCGCATCGCGCGGATTAATGGGATCATCTTGCTCGCTGGCATGGCGCGGCACAATCGCGCGGCGATTTGAGGTGACGGCAAGACGGACATTGCCCGGCCGCGCCTCGACCCCGCCTTCGAGCCACGATCGCAATGCGCGCGGCCCGCTGCTGTCGCCTTCTTCAAAGCCAAGATCGTCAATGAACACCAGGAAGCGGCGCTCCTCCCCGGCCAGGGCGCTGAACAGCGCCGACAGCGAGGAGAGCGCTTCAGGCGCGATCTGGACCAATGCGATGCTGGCCCCGGCATACTCTTGCGCCGCCGACAGACTGGCGCGCAACAACACCGATTTGCCCATTCCGCGCGCGCCCCATAGCAGCATATCATGCGCGGCATGGCCTGCGGCGAGCCGGGCAACATTGGCGGTGATCACATCCTTCTGCGCGTCGATCCCGCGCAGCAGCGCAAGCGGCGGAGCAATGATCCGGTCAACCGCCCGCGCCGTGCCATCCCAGACATAGGCAGGGGCAGCCGACCAGTCGGTCGCTACCGGATTTGCTGGCGCCAACCGCTCAAGCGCCGCCGCGATCCGGGCCAGCAGATCGCCGTGATCGCTCATCCCGCCAGCGCTTCGGCATCAAGCACATAGAGCAACTGCGCCCCGGCACTTGCCGCAGCCTTGAGCCCCAGCGCTTCGGGGACGAGATGTTCGAGGAAATAGCGGGCAATGACCGGCTTGGCCTTGGCCTGTGCGGGCGAGCCTTCGCCACCCGCTGCCGCGCGCGCCTGGCGCAGCAACTGCCAGCCAGCCACCGCAGTGGCGCACATGGTGAGGTAGGGAACGCTGCCCGCCAGCCGGTCGTCGAGGCTTGCATCGCGCAGCATCCACTGGCCGATCGCGGCGCATTCATTTGCCAAAGCGGCCAGCGTCGGCGCATCGGCGGCATCACCGGCAATCTCATGCATCAATGCCGCCAGCACCGCGCCACCTTCATAACCCAGCTTGCGGGTGACGAGATCGGCGGCCTGAATCCCGTTGGTGCCTTCATAGATCGGCGCGATCCGGGCATCGCGGTAATGCTGCGCTGCGCCGGTTTCCTCGATAAAACCCATCCCGCCATGGATCTGGATGCCCAGGCTGGCTATCTCGCAGCCCACGTCTGTACCCCAGGCCTTGATCAGCGGGACCAGCAGATCTGCGCGGGCCTGCGCGCCGGCCACGCCCAGCGCGCCGCGATCAACCTGGCCTGCGGTGTAATAGAGCAGCGCCCGAGCGCCTTCGGTCAGGCTGCGCATCCGCAGGAGAGTGCGGCGAACATCGGGATGTTCGATGATTGCCACCGGGGTCTTGTCGGGCGAGCCCGCACGGGCCGATTGAACCCGCTCGCGCGCATACCACTGCGCCGCCTGCAGTGCCCGCTCAGCGATTTGCACGCCCTGGCTGCCGACATTGATCCGCGCCGAGTTCATCATCGTAAACATCGCCTTGATGCCTTCGTTCTCGCGCCCGATCAGTTCGCCGATGCATTCATCATTGTCGCCAAAGCTCATCACACAGGTCGGTGAGGCGTTGATCCCCAGCTTGTGCTCCAGACCGGCGCAGCGCAGATCGTTGCGCGCGCCCAGCGTGCCATCGGCCGCGACATGAAACTTGGGGACGATGGCACGCTGGGCGCGCGCAACGATCTGCGCTGCGCCGGTCTGGAGCACAAGCTGGGGATCAACGCCTCACCGACCTGTGTGATGAGCTTTGGCGACAATGATGAATGCATCGGC
>JANOFJ010000181.1:0-6306 GCA_031413595.1 Novosphingobium sp. | reverse complement strand
GTTTTGGACACCGGAATTGCGCTTATGCCGCGCGGAGTTGGCACGCTGATCGGCATGCAAGCCGCCGGGGTAATGGTAAGACGCGGAGTGGATGGGCGCGTGCTGGTTGGGGTCGGCTTTGCGATTGCAGGGTATTCGCTGTGGCAGATGGCCGGCTGGTCGCTCGCGGTCGACGAGGCACATGTTGTTTCATCAGGCTTCATTCAGGGGCTCGGCATGGGACTTGTCTTTATCCCGCTCAATACCAGCGCATTCGCCACTTTACCGCCATTACTGCGCACCGAAGGCGCAAGCCTGCTCAATCTCATGCGTTCAATGGGCGCCTCGGTCGGTATCTCGATAGTCACCGCGCTGCTCGGCCAGAACCTCCAGCGCAGTCATGCTGAGTTGGCGGGACACGTCACAGCCTCAGTCACTGATGCGATCGACTTTTCGACCATGGACCGCTTCCAGGCAGCAGGTGAAGCCGTGCTGCGGATGATCGACGGCGAAGTGAACAGGCAAGCGGCGATGATCGCCTACATAGATAATTTCTACCTGATGGCGTGGCTTAGTTTTGCGGCAATACCACTGGTGCTGCTGATGCGCCGCTCCAGACCCGGGTATGCTAAGGCCAAGGACGTTGGCGCGGACTGAACTTCGACCTTATAATTCGAGTTTCCAGCGCCAGACTTCGCCTTCATCTGCATCAACGCTCGTGCCGTCGCGAGCAAAGCCGTTCTTTTCGAGGACTCGCGTCGATCCATTCGGCTCAGCCAGAGTGTTGGCGATAACCGCCCGCAAACCGTTACTGCGGGCAATTGCGACCAAGGCGGCAGTGATTTCAGTCGCCACTCCGGTTCCTGCATGCGCAGGAAACGTCAGGTAGCCGATCTCGACATGACCGTCCTGATCCGGCGCGCTGGTGAAGCCGCCGAAGCCGACTGGCACGCCTTTGCGTCGGCCGAAATAGCCGCACCACGGCACAAGGTGCAGCTGCGAGCCAATGCTTGCCATCTCTTTGGCAAAAGCGCCTGCCACTGAGGGATCGCGCAGCTCCGGTTCATCCTCGCAGGGGGCAATGACGATAGTGCCGGCCATTCTAGCCCTTCTTGAGGTGCCGCCGGCCGAGCAATTCCGCAATTTGGACCGCGTTCAGCGCCGCGCCTTTGCGGAGGTTGTCCGAAACGCACCACAGCACCAGGCCGTTGTCGACCGTCGGATCCTCGCGCACGCGGCTGACATAGGTGGCGTCGCTGCCAGCGGCTTCGACCGGGGTGGTGTATCCGCCGTTCTCACGCTTGTCGATCAACACGACCCCGGGAGCCTTGCGCAGTATGTCCTGGGCTTCCTTGGCCGAGATTTCATTCTCGAACTCGATGTTGATGGCCTCGGAATGGCCGACGAATACCGGCACGCGCACGCAAGTTGCCACGACCTTGATCTTGGGATCGAGGATCTTCTTGGTTTCGACCACCATCTTCCACTCTTCCTTGGTGAAGCCATCATCGAGGAAGACATCGATGTGCGGGATCACGTTGAACGCGATCCGCGCCGGAAACTTGATCGGTTCGCGCATTTCGCCCGCAGGCATGAAAACGCTGCGGGTCTGCTCGAACAATTCGTCCATGCCATCCTTGCCGGCACCGGAGACCGACTGATAGGTGGAGACGACCACCCGCAGAATCGTGGCGGCATCGTGGAGCGGCTTCAGTGCCACTACCATCTGCGCGGTCGAGCAATTTGGATTGGCGATGATGTTGCGCTTGGAATAGCCGTCGATCGCATCGGGGTTCACCTCGGGCACGATCAGCGGCACATCCGGGTCCATCCGGTAAAGCGACGAATTGTCGATCACCACGCAGCCGGCCGCTGCGGCCTTCGGAGCGTATTCCTTGGCCGGACCGGAACCGGCGGCAAACAGAGCGATGTCCCATCCGGCAAAATCGAAATGCTCGATATTCTTGCATTTGAGCATCCGGCCAGTATCGCCATATTCAATCTCGATCCCGGTCGAGCGCCCGCTGGCGACCGCGGCGATCTCGTCTGCAGGAAACTCGCGCTCCGCCATAATGTTGAGCATCTCGCGGCCCACATTGCCCGTCGCGCCCACTACAACTACCCGGTAACCCATCAATTCAATCCTTGCGCATAAGGAAACGGCCGGCCTTCCTGTCTGGGAAGCCGGCCGTCTCGGTCTGTGTGTCAGGTGATCTGTGAGAGATCAGCCTTCGCTCATTCCTTGCCAGCCGTAGGGGCCTTGCCAGCCGTATCGGCAGTCCGAATAATCTTGCGCTCAGCAATACGCGCGCGTTTGCCGGTGCGGCCACGCAGATAGTATAGCTTGGCACGACGCACGACACCGCGGCGGACCACAGTGATGCTGTCGATGTTGGGCGAATAGAGCGGAAATACACGTTCCACGCCTTCGCCAAAGCTCATCTTGCGGACGGTGAAGTTTGAGCCGAGGCCGCGGTTCGAGCGGGCGATGCAGACGCCTTCATAGGCCTGCACACGGGTCCGCTCACCTTCAACAACGCGCACGCCAACGCGCACAGTGTCACCAGCCCGGAAATCGGGGATCTGCTTCTTCGACTTGAATTCCTCGATGGCTTCCGCCTCGAGCGTCTGGATCAGGTTCATGAACCCTTGTCCTTATTTTTATACCGCGCGCCAGAGGCAAACTGGACCCGAGCGCCTCAATGACGCTCCCAAAGATCCGGTCTGCGTAACCGTGTGTCATCATCCGCCCGTTGTTTCCGTCAGGCGGCGATTTTCGCATGATCCCCCGATCGCAGCACTTGCGGGACCATGCGCCCTTCCCCTTAAACGGGCCGGGAATAGTGGATACCCGCGGAATCTCGTTCGAAAACGATTCCCCGGTCCCACCAGAAGTGGCGGCCATTACGCCGGGTATGCCCCGGATGCAAGGGGTTTGGCGGGTTTGGAACCATGTGCATTTTATTAACCATGCCGGGGCTAAGCCACGGATCAGGAGAACCCATGGCCGACACGCTTACCATTCCGTTGCGACCCACTCAGGACAAGGACCTGTACCGGCTGTTGAACTGGTTCGCGTGCTGGCTGGTACTGCCAAATCTGCCGTTTCTGCCCATGACGCTGATGGGCGGACCGCCGCGCGGATTCGAAATCCTGATCTGCGGAATTGTCGGCCTGGTCGTGCGCGGGATGAACTTCTGGGTGCGGTTGTTGACCTTCATCTCGCTGCTGGTCTGGCTGACCGTGATGTTTATCGCGCATATGTTCAATATGGCTCCGAGCATGATCATGTCGGTGATCGTGTTTGTCACCGACATCCGTCCGGCTGTTGCCCCGGATTATGTCGCCGGCGCGATCCTTTTGGCTCTGACAATTGCGATGGCAAGCTGGGCGCTGAAACTGGATTCAGGGTTCAAGGGCTGGCGGTTTCAGCTTTACGCCTGCTCCGCCATTGCCTTGTTGACGGTGACGGACCTGCAGTATTCGCAAGACGCAATGGGTTCCTACCACCGGCTGGCGCCTGCGGACGCCCCGTTCAGCTCTGCCTCAACGCAAGCCGGATTGCTCGGACTGGCTGACGGCAAGACCAATATCATGGTGGTGATGGTCGAGGCGATGGGCGAACCGCGCGATCCGCAGCTCAAGGCCCAGCTCGACCGGATCTGGATGCGCCCCGAACTTGCCAGCCGCTACGAAGTGAGCCGCGGCCAGACGCCGTTCTACGGCTCGACCACCAGCGGTGAAATGCGCGAGCTGTGCCATCGCTGGGGCGATTACAACGCCATCACACAAGCAGAACCGGGCTGCCTTCCGGCCATTCTGGCGGCCAAAGGCTATCAGACAGCCTCTTACCACCCATTCACCGGCAGGTTCTTCGACCGCACCCGATGGTATCCGTTGATCGGCTTCCAGCAGCTTAATTTTGAGAAACAGCTTGAGCGCAAGGGCGCTTCAAAATGCCCCAGCGTATTTTCCGGAGCCTGCGACCGCGACGTGCCGGGCATCATCGGCAATGAGATGAAACAGCCCGGCAAACCGCACTTCTCCTATTGGCTGACGCTCAATTCGCACCTTCCGGTGGTCGAGAACGATGAACTGCTCACCAAGGATTGCAAAGCGATAGGGGCAGCCGAAAGCTCCGATTTCCCGATGGTTTGCCGCCTGTTCGCGATCTGGCACAATACAGCTGACGCCCTGATCGCAGAGGCGACCAAGCCCGATTTCCCGCCGACCCATATTCTGATCGTGGGCGATCACATGCCGCCCTTCACCCACCAGCCAAGTAGGCTCAAGTTCGATTCCGAAAATGTCCCGTGGATCCTGCTGCGCTACAAGCAGGGCCGGACCGGTAATGCGCCGGTCGAAACTCAATCGGTGCCGGTTCCACCCTTGCGGTGACGCTCCCACAGGTCTGGCCGCCGCTGCCTGGTGTCGGTCTCTGCCTGCTGCTTGCGCCAGGCCGCAATCTTCGCGTGATCGCCTGATCGCAAAACTTCAGGAATGGCGTGGCCTTCCCATTCGGTGGGGCGGGTGAAGTGCGGATATTCCAGCAGGCCGTTCTCGAACGATTCTTCAGTCCCGCTGGAGGGCGCCCCCATCACCCCGGGAAGCAGGCGGACGCAAGCATCAAGCAGCATCAGCGCGGCCGGCTCGCCGCCCGACAGGACAATGTCGCCGATCGAAACTTCCTCGATCTCGCGGCCAGCGAAAATCCGCTCGTCGAAACCCTCGAACCGTCCGCACAGGATAATCACCCCCGGGCCGTTAGAAAGTTCGCGGACGCGGCCTTGGGTGAGCGGTTTGCCGCGCGGGGTCATCGCCAGCACCGGGCAACCGGGATGCAATGCCGTTGCATGGTCGATGCAAGCGCCCAGCACATCGGCCCGCAGCACCATCCCCGCCCCGCCGCCGGCCGGCGTATCGTCCACCGCCTTGTGCTTGCCGATCGCGAAATCGCGCAGTTGCAGCGGCGCGCAGCTCCACGTGCCAGCCGCCAGCGCGCGGCCGGCCAAGCTGTGCCCCAGCGAACCGGGGAACATGTCGGGATACAACGTGATCGGTACCGCGGCGAAACTCATCGCGGCGCTATCTTCCCCTCGCCGCCCGCCGTCAATCGCGCGCATCATACATAATTAATGCGCGGCCGCTATATCGAACGCCATGTCGAACATCTGGTATCTGCTCGCCGAAACTGTCGCCGACGCGGTGAACGACCGCGACCGCCCAGAGCCGCGGCGGCGCCCGAGCGACCTGTCGCCCGAACGGTTTGGGAATGCGATGGCGGGCCGGCGCACCGTCTATGACGATCCGGTCGATCTCGGCGTTCGCCACGGCCTTTACAATCTGATCTCGCGGCGCGTGGCCGACCGGGTATTCTACGCCACGGTCGCCGCGCTGGCGCTGGGCGTGTTCGCGCATGTCTCGGGCCTGTTCCCGTGGGTCGGGTCAGCCACATTCCGGCCCGGCAGCGCGTTGCTGCCCGATTACCAGCATGATTTCGGGCTGCATTCGGTGCCGGTATTTGCCGGCCAGCAGCTGTTGATCGACTATGATTTCGCGCCGGGC
This sequence comes from Novosphingobium sp., assembly GCA_031413595.1. Taxonomy (GTDB): domain Bacteria; phylum Pseudomonadota; class Alphaproteobacteria; order Sphingomonadales; family Sphingomonadaceae; genus Novosphingobium. The sequence continues at coordinate 762 of JANOFJ010000181.1, read as the reverse complement.
GAGAATACCCGCAAGCCTGAACTCCTGACCGTGTCGGGCGCCGGCTTGCCCTCCGGCAAGCGTCACAAACTGAATGTTCCGGTCGGAAGTGGGCGGATCGCGATCCCGATCGACAAATCGGGCTTTGTCGGCATCAAGGTGCCCAAGCGCAGCCGCAACACCGCCGCGGTCAGCCGCGACCAGACCCGCGCCGAGGTTCGCTGGGGGATCAGCTGGGGCAATCCGGGGGCAAGCTACCGCACCGTCACAATGACGCAGCTCGACGCGGCAGAGTGACGTGACGCTTGCGCCGGCGGGCCTTCGGCGTGAAAGTGGTGCCCATGCGCTTCCTGTTGCTGATCGTAGCCGCCGCCCTGCCCGTCCCCGCGCTGGCCGATGAAATCGGCGAATGCCGATTCGACCGTGAAACGCTCAGCTTTGCGGGCGACAGGGTGGAACAAGCAACCTGCCTGCTGCGCAAGATCGAGCCGCTGGCGGTGCGCAAGGCGCAAAAGCTACCACCGGTCATCCACCGGCTGATGGAAGATCCGGGCGCGCCCTCACCTGGCATGATGGAGGCAGCGCTGGCGGCTTTTCCGGAGCCTTATCGCGCCTATGCCATCGAGCATGCCCGCGATCCGGCCTCGCAGACCGACGCTGGCATTCCGCTGCTGTACTTCGTGATCCACGACACCAGCACGCCATTTTATGGCGACGAACCATTCCCCAAGCGGCTCGAGAGCGATCTGTTGGTCAACAGTTTCGAACCCTATATCGTGGGCC
>JANOFJ010000180.1:0-7173 GCA_031413595.1 Novosphingobium sp. | reverse complement strand
TCAGCGCTCGGCCAGCATCGGCTCAAGCGATATGTCGAATGAGGCGCTGGACGAACTGGCAGCCCGCGCGGTCGCGATGGCGCGTGCCGCCCCGGAAGACCAATATGCCGGGCTTGCGCCAGAAGAGCTGTTGGCCCGGGGGGGCTTGCCCGCGCTTGATCTGGCCGATGCAGATGAGCCCTCACCAAAGGCATTGCGAGCCTTGGCCGAAGAAGCCGAGGATGCGGCGCGCGCCGTGTCCGGGGTGATCAACAGCGAGGGTGCAGGCGCGAGCGCTGGCCACAGCGTTTTGGCACTGGCAACCAGCCACGGCTTCGCTGGGAGCTATCATGGGACCAGCCGGAGCCTCAGCGCCAGTGTGATCGCGGGTGAGGGCTCGGGCATGCAGCGCGACTATGGCTTTCGGACTGCCCGCTACGCCAGTGATCTGCTTCCTCCCGAAGAGATCGGCCGGATGGCGGGAGACCGCGCGGTGGCGCGGCTAAGTCCCGGACGGCTCAAGAGTGGTTCGCTGCCTGTGGTGTTCGATCCCCGGGTTGGCGGCTCGCTGATCGGCCATCTGTTTGGCGCGATGACCGGGGCTGCAATCGCCCGGCGGGCGAGCTTTCTGCTCGATCGTGAGGGCGAGGCCCTGTTCGATCCAGCGGTGGTGATCGCGGATGATCCGCTGCGGCCGCGCGGGCTTCGCTCGCATCCCTTCGATGGCGAGGGACTGCCGGTTGCGCCGCGCAATCTGGTCGAGGGCGGCCGAATTACCGGCTGGTTGATGGACTGTGCTTCGGCCCGCCAGCTGGGGCGTGCGCCGACCGGCCATGCGGTGCGCGGCAGTGGGGGCGCGCCGGGTGCCGGGCCAAGCAACGTTCACCTTGCCGCCGGGACTCTCACCCCGGCCGGGCTGATGGCCGATATTGCCGATGGCGTTTATATCAACGAGTTGATCGGTCAGGGCGTCAATGGGGTAACCGGCGACTACAGCCGCGGGGCTTCGGGTTTTCGGATCGTGAATGGTGAACTGGCCGGACCGGTGGCGGAGTTCACTATCGCCGGGAATTTGATCGAGATGTTCGCGGCGCTGGTCCCGGCCAATGATCTGGAATGGTACCGCGCAATCAATGTGCCGACCTTGCGGATCGACGGGATGATGATCGCGGGGGATTAATCCCCGGCTGCCTTGGCGCGTTCCATTGCTTCGACAATATATCGCTTGGCGGTATCGACATCGCCCCAGCCCTTCAGCTTGGCCCATTTGCCAGGTTCCAGATCCTTGTAATGCTGGAAGAAGTGTTCGATCTGCTGGGTCACGATCGGCGGCAGGTCTTCATGGCCGGCGATCTCGCTATAGTAGGGAAAGGTCGAATCGATCGGCACGGTGATCAGTTTTTCGTCGCCGCCCTTGTCATCGTCCATCATCAGGACACCCACCGGACGGACCCTGATTACCGCGCCGGGAATGATCGGTGAGCGGGCAATGACCAGCGCATCAAGCGGATCGCCGTCTTCGCCCAGCGTATGGGGCACAAAGCCGTAATTGGCTGGATAGCGCATTGCCGTGTGCAAGATCCGATCGACGAACAAGGCGCCCGAAGCCTTGTCGAGCTCATATTTCACCGGTTCACCGCCAATCGGGACTTCGATGACGATGTTGAGTTCGTGGGGCGGGTTGGCGCCGGCGGGGATCAGGTCAATACGCATGTGTTGGCCTTAGCCGCGCCATTGCCGCGCTGCAACACGGCATCGCCAACCTGCCTTATTTCCCGCCTAGTGCGTTGATCGTGAAGGCAATCACCCCAAGATTGAAGACAAATCCGGCAAGGCTGTGAAGCAAGGCAATGCGCCGGATTGAGCCCAGCGATATCGCTATGTCGGAGGTCTGGAAGGTCATCCCGAGGGTGAAGGAAAAGTAGGCAAAATCAAGGTAATCCGGGGTCTTGGTGCCCGGGAAGTTGATCCCGCCGGTATCACCACCGCTATCGCTTGCCGCCGAATAATAGGCGTGGGCATAGTGCAGCGCATAGATCGTATTGGCGAACAGCCAGATCATCAGCAACGAGCCGATCAGCTTGGCCATGGCGAGCGGATCTCCGGCCTGCGCAGCTTTGAGTTCGCCGGAAATAGCGGCCATTACAACCAGAGTAAGGATCGTGGTGATGACCAGCACCATGACCCGATTGGCATCATTGCTGGCTGAATGCATCCGCATTGCAACGGCACTGCTTTGCCTCAAGAACGGGATCAGCGAGACCAGAAAGCAGGCGGCGGCAAAATCGAACGCCATTGCCGCAGCATCCTTCCACCCGGCACCAGGCAGCAACTGGCGATAGGTAAGGAAGCCCACTGGAAACAGGGCCAGGAACATCAGGAACCGGGCCGGGGCGATACGGTTGCCAAGCCGTGCCCCGCGCGCGCTCATTTCGCTGCCTTGGCGGTCGGCACCCGGCGCGGGGCGAGCAGCAGGTCAAGCCCGGTCGGAGCGGTGCCCGCCCTGGTCCGTTCCAGCCAAGGCCAGCGCAGGCCTCCGCGATAATCAATTTTGATGGTCTGGAACCGGTCTCCGCGCTGGATCAGCAGCTCGATCGGCTGGACACCCGACTTGTTCGCCGCGATCGCCTTTTTGAGGCCGTCCTGATCATAGCTGGTCCCGTTGACTGCGATCAGCTTGGCTCCATTGTTCAACCCGGCATTGAAGGCGGCGCTGTTCCACTGGGTGGCGGTAACCTTGGCGTCCTTGTCGATCGCGATGCCCAGCGAATAGGTCAGGCTGAGGGACTTGGCATCCAGCATCCGTGCCTTGTCATTGGGGTTTGGCTCATCCTTCCAGATCAGACGATAACCGGCTTTTTCGATCCCGCCGACCGGGGACGGTTGACCCGGGGTCATGAATTTTGCCCGCAAAAACCCATCCCAATCATAGGGATAGACACTGTTCAGGGTGCTGACGACGTCAGTAAACTCGAACGGCAGTTGCCCCCAATCGCCATCGCGCATGCCAAAGAAGGCGCGGGAAAAATCGTCGATGCTCTTGCGCCCGCCCGTACCGCCGCGGATGATCTGGTCCACTTCCAGCCACACCAGCGCGCCTTCGGTGTAATAGTCCTCACTCCGCGACAATGAGGCGTAGGGCTTGGGCTTGCGCGCGGCGAACACCGGATCAGAGCCGGTATCTTCGATCGAGCGCCAGCCGCGCCCGGCCTGTTCGGCGAAATTGCCGGCCCAGCTCGCCAGCTGGCCCAGCACCATCTCCTTGCCCTGCAAGCCCGACCGGGCCGAGAGGACCAGGCCCCAGAACTGGTCCTGCCCTTCATAGGCCCACAACAGATCACCCTGCATCGGCTGGCGGTAATCCGGGGTCCACAGCCGCGCCGGGCGGCGGAACTTGCCAGCCCAGCTATGCCCGTATTCATGCGGCAGCAGCCCGCGATCAAATTCGTTCTTGTCCCATTCGGTAAAGGCCGAAGGCTCCAGCTGGTTCTCGCTCGAGCGGTGATGCTCAAGGCCGATGCCGCCCATCCGGTCGGTCAGGGCGAGGAGGAAGTCATAATGGTCAAAATGGTTCGCCCCGAACGCGATTCGCGCTTCGGTGACCAGATTGCGGTGCAGTTCGATATGTTCGGGCATGGCAGCCAGTTGCTCGGGCTTGTCGGCCACGACATTGAGCGTGACTTTCTGGCCCAGATCCCACTTGCGGAAATACTTGCCGGCAAAGATCGGCGAATCGACCAGCACTTCATAGTTGGTCGCCGCCCAGCGCCAGCGGTTGCCGTTTGCCTGCGCGCCGTCGAGCGCGGTTGCCGCAGTCCAGCCCTGCGGCAGGGTCACGCTGGGCTGCACCGAAATCTGCCGCACGTAATGCCCGGCTGGATAGAGGCTCATCTTCTCCCACTGCAGGTTTAGCATCTCCTGCGTCATGGTGATCCGCCCCTCAGAAGCTTGCAGCGGCGCGGTATGGATGAACTTGGCCACCACTTCCTTGGTGCCTTCGGGCAAATCGATATGGAAGGCATAGACCTCGACCGGATCGCGCTTCCAGTTCAGCGGCTTGCCGCCCGTCTGAAAGCGCAGATCGACCAGTTCGGCCAGGGGCCCGCGCGGGCCGTGGGTGCCCGGCAGCCACTGGGGCAGCTGCAGCGTCAGCCGCCTGGTTCCCGGCGCTACCGGTATCGTCTGGGTTACCCGAAAAACCCCGCGTGCCACGTCGCTGGCGTCGATATCGAGCTGCATCACGCCACCCGGATAGGGCACATCCAGCGGATCGGGCAGGCTCTGCGGGATCGGCACCGCCATCGGCGCAGTGTTCGGGGCGGCGAGGGCGGAAGGCGCCGGCGTCAGCAGCAGCGCGGCGAGGATGGCAGCAGTTTTCTTGTTCATCCCCGGTCTGTGCCGCCAAGCCGCCCATCCTGCAAGTTTCACCTCGCGGCTTTTCGACGAAGCGCATGGCTGGCAACATCAACAACGCTGGCATGTTCCAATTCCCGGCAATTGGCTTTAAGCGCCCAATCGATGAGCAATACTCCCCAGGCCATTCGCGGCACCCAGGATATTTTCGGCGCCGAGGCCGAGGCTTTCGCCCATGTCGTCGAAACGTTCGAGCGGGTGCGCAAGCTTTACCGGTTCCGCCGCGCCGAAATGCCGGTATTTGAAAAGACCGAGGTGTTCAGCCGCTCGATCGGCGAGACCACCGATGTCGTCTCGAAGGAGATGTACAGCTTCCTCGATCGCGGCGACGAATCGCTCACCTTGCGGCCCGAATTCACCGCCGGCATCGCCCGCGCCTATCTTACCAACGGCAGGCAGCAGCACGCGCCGCTCAAGCTAGCCACCCATGGGCCGCTGTTCCGCTATGAACGCCCGCAAAAGGGGCGTTACCGGCAGTTCCACCAGCTCGACGCCGAGATTATCGGCGCGGGCGAACCGCAGGCCGATGTCGAGCTTCTGGTGATGGCCGATCAGCTTTTGAAAGAGCTGGGGATCAGTGAAGGCGTGACGCTGATGCTCAACACGCTGGGTGATGGGACCAGCCGCGAGGCATGGCGGAGCGCACTGGTCGAGTATTTCCGCGCGTTCAAGGGCGAGCTGAGCGAAGATTCGCAGGACCGGCTGGAGCGCAATCCGCTGCGGATCCTCGACAGCAAAGACCCGCGTGACAAGGTCTTCGTTGCCGACGCACCGAAGATCGACGATTATCTTTCGGGCGAGGCGCAGGACTTTTTCGGCGCGGTAACGTCCGGTCTGGATGCAGCAGGCGTCAGCTGGACCCGAGCCCCGGCGCTGGTCCGGGGGCTGGATTACTATCGCCACACCGCGTTCGAATTCGCCACCGATCGGCTGGGCGCGCAAGGCACCGTGATCGGCGGCGGGCGCTATGACGGGCTGATCGAAACTCTCGGCGGGCCGCATACGCCTGCGGTGGGTTGGGCTGCGGGGATCGAGCGGCTGGCGATGCTGGTGGGGGAGCAAGGAGAATCTCCGCTAGAAGTGGCGGTCGTCGCTGAAAACGCTGAGCGGGAAGGCGAGGCTTCGGCACTGGCTGCCCGCTACAGGAGGGCGGGTTATAGTGCTGAGGCTTTTGTTATTGGCAGTCCACGCAAGCGCTATGACAGAGCAAAAAAGGCCGGACCGGCAATCCTGATTTCACTAGATGTTCGCGATGGATCCAGAACCCAAAGCTTTGGGGTACTCAATTCGAATTACGAGAGAGCCGAAGAGGCCAAGGGCATTGTAGCTCCCGAGTTTCGTTGGTGAGCATGGCCGTTTCCATCTTCACCCTAAACTTTGTTTCAGGGCCCATTTCTCCCCACGCTCCGCCGTCTCCGGAGGCGCGATGGGTGCTGAAACAAGTTCAGCATGACGGACGTCGAGTGAGCGTGGCGCAACTAAAGCCCCTCCGCTTCAGGGGAGGGGTTGGGGTGGGGTCTATCCGCTTGACGCCGCGTTTGGGGAGAGACCCCACCCCCGGCCCCTCCCCTGAAGCGGAGGGGGGTGAGGCGGCATGACCATCTCCAACACCCGCCTGTCCCAGATCGCCAGCCGCTTTGCCGAGCTGGAGGCGCGGCTGGCTTCGGGCACGCTGGAGGGTGCGGAGTTCGTTTCCGCCAGCCGCGATTATTCCGAGCTTGAGCCGGTGGCCCGCGCCGCCGAGGCGGTCACCACGCTGCGCGGCGAGATCGCCGGGCTGGAAGCGATGCTCGCCGACCCTGAAATGCGCGCCATTGCGGCGGAGGAACTGGCCGAACTCTCCCCGCAACTGCCCGAGGTCGAACACGCCCTTGCGATCACCATGCTGCCGCGCGATTCGGCCGATGCGCGGCCCGCCATGCTCGAAATCCGGGCCGGAACCGGCGGCGATGAGGCGGCGTTGTTCGCGGCGGATCTCTATCGGATGTATGAGAAATACGCCGCCGAGCAAGGCTGGCGGATCGAGCTGATCAGCGCCAGCGTTTCAGACATCGGCGGGTTCAAGGAAGTGGTCGCCAATATCGTCGGCAATGGCGTGTTTGCCAAATTGAAGTTCGAGTCCGGAGTCCACCGGGTCCAGCGCGTGCCGGTGACCGAATCTGGTGGGCGGATCCATACCTCTGCCGCCACCGTCGCGGTGCTGCCCGAACCGGACGAGGTCGATGTCCAGATCGACGATGGTGATCTCAAGATCGATATCTACCGCGCGTCGGGCGCGGGCGGGCAGCATGTCAATACCACCGATTCGGCGGTGCGGCTGACCCATCTTCCCACCGGCCTTGTCGTGATCCAGCAGGACCAGCGCAGCCAGCACAAGAACAAGGCCAAGGCGATGCAGGTGCAGCGCACGCGGCTGTATGATCTGAAACGGGCCGAAGCCCACGGCGCCGAAGCGGAAGCGCGCAAGGCGATGGTCGGCTCGGGCGATCGGTCCGAACGCATCCGCACCTATAATTTCCCGCAGGGCCGGGTGACCGATCACCGGATCAATTTGACCCTCCACCGCCTGCCCGAAATTCTCGAAGGGCCGGGACTGGCCGAGTTGATCGATGCGCTGATTGCCGAGGATCAGGCCAAACGGCTGGCGGCGCTGGGTGAGTGAGCGGGATATGATCGCCTCCCAAATCCGTTCGTGGGGAGGGGCGGGGCGAAACCAGGGCGGCGGGTTTGGACGAGGGCCGACCCGCACGGGGGGGTTTTGGGGTTGGGGTAGGGCGCACA
>JANOFJ010000179.1:0-11162 GCA_031413595.1 Novosphingobium sp. | reverse complement strand
GCGGGAGCAGGTGCGTTCATGTCAAAGTTGACCTTGGGGGCACTGGATGCCCCGGCATCAGCTTTGAATGAAACCATCGGCTTAGCCCCATAGATCACCTTGGCGCCGATCGCATCGGGGAAGGTGCGGATCGTGGTGTTGTAGCTCTGCACTGCCTCATTGTAGCGGGTGCGGGCGACATTGATGCGGTTCTCGGTACCTTCCAACTGCACCATCAAATCGGCAAAGCGGCCCTGGCTTTGCAGCTGCGGGTAGTTCTCCACCACCGTCCGCAGCTGGCCCAATGCCTGGGTAAGCTGGTTCTGCGCGCCCTGGAACTTTTCGAAGGTCGCGGGATCTGACAGGTCTTCGGTCCGGACATTGATCGAGGTTGCGGCAGCGCGGGCGTTGGTCACATTGGTCAGGATTGTGGTTTCTGATGCGGCTGCGCCCTTTGCTGTCGCCACCAGGCTGGGGACCAGATCGGCGCGGCGCTGGTAAGCACTTTCAACATCGCCCCACTTGGCTTTGGCGTTTTCCTCGGCAGTCGGCACGCTGTTGATACCGCATGCCGACAGGCTTGCGGCAGCGACGGCGATCAGGGCGAAGCGCCCGAAACTCTTAAGCGAAGCAGACATTCGTCGATTCCCTCTGTAATGACCCAGCGAAGTGGTGCGGGCATGGCATGGAATGTAGCGCGGCTTTGCAAGGTATCAAGGACTTGCCAATTACAATGTGCCGACCTGACAAACGATAATTGTGAAGCCCTGATTTTCGTGCCATTTCTTGCCTTGGGTTCGCCCACAATCATAAAAATGAAAGGGAAGCGGGATGTTACAGGAATTCAAAGCGTTCATTGCGCGCGGCAATGTGCTCGATCTGGCAGTCGGTGTGATCATCGGTGCGGGTTTCGGCAAGATTGTTTCGTCACTCACCGATGATGTGCTGATGCCAGTGATCGGAGCAGTCACGGGCGGGACAGATTTTTCCAACAAATACATGGTACTTAGCGGCACCGCCGAACAAGGTGCGACCCTGGCTGCGGCCCGGGCGGCTGGCGCAAACGTGCTGGGCTGGGGTTCGTTTATCACAGCGGTGATTAACTTCCTGATCCTGGCCTTTGTGATCTTCCTGATCGTACGGCAGGCCAACAAGATGATGCCGCCGCCCGCAGCAGATCCCGGCCCAAGCGAGGTCGATCTGCTGACTCAAATTCGGGATTCGCTCAAGAAGAGCTGAATTTCAGTAGCTTAAGCGAAGGGGCAGAGGCCGGCTACGGTCTCTGCCCTTTTCTTTTGCCAAATAGGCCCTATATTGCTCCTCGCCGGTTTCGACCGGATATGGCGATAAATTGTTGCGCATAATAGATGCAGCGGACCCGGGGGCAGTACCCGGCGGCTCCACCATCACCAACCGGGAGGCGGCTTTGGCCAATGACCCGGGCCCTGTTATCGCAGGGGTGTTGACGGGGCCGAACCAGGATCGACGTGTATTGAAAAGCGTAATTTTTGCCCGGGCTGAGTAACCCGTTAAAGGCTCAAAACCCACAAGTGCCAACGATAACGAAGCACTCGCAATCGCTGCGTAATTCTAGGGGCTAACGCCCTGAAGTTACAAAGCTAAGCGCGGTTGGACCGACCGGGCAACAGAACGGATTCCAGCGGTACGGGGGGCACCGGGCAACAGAAGCCTCCCACTTTCTTTCAAGACAAAGGCGCGGGCGCCGGGCGGGCAGAACCACCCCACTTTCCTCGCAAATCAGGACGCTGCCGCCTGCTCCGCCGCGAGGCGTTTTTCGTGCTTGAGGCAATCGAGGACCTTTGCACCCGCCATGAACACCGCGCCGGTGCATGCCAGGAACAGCAGCTTGCCGCCAAAGCCGGGATATTGGTCCAGATATACCTTGCCCCTCTCCGCCGATCCCACCGCAAGCGCGTAGATGATCAGATAGGCCTCAAACGGGGTCTTGATCTTGAACAGGCGACCGATCTTGGCGAGCATTGGTAACCTTTCCTTAAGTATATCTCTTAGCAATCATCATGCCAGTCCCGGGAACAGGTGCAAGTAGGCGGTGCATGATGTGCCAGGTGTAAACACTCCCGACATAAATCAGGCAAGTTCAACCAGGTTCAACTCTTGCAGCAGCGCCTCGCGGGCCTCCACCACCTGCTGTGCAAGCATTGCCGAGCCAAGCTCAGCGGGGTCAATCGCTTCGGGCCAGGTGGAGGCAATAACACGCTCAATCCGGGTAGCTTTGGCCTCATCGAGCAGAAACCGCGGGTCCACCGTAGCCGGTTCGGCTACAACGCGCAGGCGCAGGCAAGCCGGGCCACCGCCATTTGCCATCGACTGGCGGACATCGACCGGGAAGACTTTTCGGATTGGCCCATTGCTGGCCAGCATCATGTCAAGCCAGGCGCGGACAGAAGGCGTCTCCCACGCCTCCAGCGGGATCACCAGACCCATCTCGCCGGTCGGCAGCGTAAGCAGCTGCGCGTTGAACAAATAGGACCGGATGGCATCGGCCAGGCTGACCGCGCTGGCAGCAACGATCACGATTTCGGCTTCGGGCAAGCGCTCGCGGATCGCCGCATAGGTGCCGCCAGGGTCGGCAAAAGCCAATTCGTGGGTGAACAGTACGCGTTCATTGGCCACCGCGACAACATCATTGTGGAACGCTCCCGCCGCGATTGCATCAGGGTTCTGCTCCACGAACAAGGTGTGGGCCTCCTTAAGGCCATGGAGCCGCGCCACGGCCCGGCTGGCCTGCTCATGCTGCCGCGCGGGGAAGGCGCCGCCCGAGCGGCCGTAGACGAAGATTTCCAGCCCCGCTGCGCTATGCGTCGGACCCATCCGCATGTGATTGGCCGCACCTTCATCGCCGAAAGTTGGCGGCACGGCATCATGCAGCGCAAAATGGGCCTGATCGGAAAAGCACAGCGCCAGCTGGCGTGCTGTATCGCGCCATTCCTGCGAGCGATGCGGCATGGTCACCAGATTGGCCGGGGTGAGGTGGCAGCGTCCGTCGAGCGTGTCGGGCGCGGGCGACACAGTTGCGGCATTGGCGGTCCACATCGACGAGGCGGACCAGGCGGCTGCGGTTAGTCGGGCGTCGGTGTTAGGATTTGCGCCCAATGCCGCAAGGAAGTCCTGATTGGGGCGGGGGAGGGGCACGAAGAATCCCTGCGCCAGCCCGAGCGACAGATTGTGCCGCATCTTGGCCAGCCCCTGCAAGGCAGCGGCGCGCGGGTAGGAAGTCTCACCCGCATTGCTTGACGATGCAAGATTACCCAGACTGAGCCCGGCATAGTTGTGGCTTGGACCCACGATCCCGTCGAAATTGATTTCGGTCAGGCTCATCGGCCGATTGTCCACACGACGTCGCCGGTATTTACGCCAAGTGTCCTGGCGCTGGCAGGGTCAATCGAGATGCCGGTGTCCGTATTCGCCGCAATTCCGAAAGCACAGCGGAAATCGGCCAGCTCGCCGGCGGCAATCAACATTCTCTCGCCCTCGGTTGCGCCGGTATCGGCGATAGTGGCAGACCGCGCATTGGCGATGCTTTCCACCTTGTCGGTCCGCGCGGTCATGGTCGGGCCGCCGTCGAAGATGTCGAGATAGCCCTCATAGGCAAAACCTTCGGCTTCAAGCATGCGCATCGCGGGCCGGCCGCTGGGATGCGGCAAGCCGATCACGCTGCGTGCCAATTCGGGCAGCATCGCGATGTAAACCGGGTGTTTTGGCATCAGATCGGCGATGAACTGGTTGCCATTGATTGCATTGAAATGGTCGGCTTCCTGGAAACTCATGCCGAAAAAGCGCCCGGCCACCCCGTCCCAAAAGGGCGAGCCACCGCGCTCGTCGATCACTCCGCGCAGTTCGGCAAAGATCCGATCGGAAAACCGTTTGCGATGCATGGCAATGAACAGATACCGGCTGCGCGCCAGCAACATACCAAGTCCGCCGGCGCGCTCGGCCGGGTGAAGGAACAACCCGCCAACCTCGCTGGCACCGTCCAGATCATTGACGAGATTGAGCATCTCTGCCCGGAAAGTTCGATCAAGCTCCTTGGAGTATTGGGTTAATGTGGTGAGGCGGTAGGAATAGAACGGCCAGACTTTGCCTACCCCGGTGAAGATCTGGCAGGTGCCGCGCGCCTCGCCGGTTTCGGTATTTTCAAGGATCATCACAAACAGCTCGCCGGGTTCAAATTCGCCCGTCCGGGCAAATCCCTCCGCCGAATGGTGCAGCTTGTTGGCGAGCGACGTGCGATCTGGTGGCAGGTTGGTGAAGCCGCCCCCAGTCAGCTTGGCCATCTCATAAAGATGTTGCACATCCCCAAGATTGGCGGCGCGAATCCGAAAGGTCAAAGGTGTTCTCCAAGCGCGAGACGATGGAGCACAAGCGCGGACAATTTTGCGCGCTCGGCCAGTGAGGGGACGATCAGGAATTCGTCGGCTGAATGGATCGAGCCGCCGCGAACCCCCATTGTGTCGACGACCGGCACACCGCAAGCAGCGATGTTGTTGCCGTCACAGACACCCCCGGAACTCTGCCAGCGGATTGACTGGCCCAGTGCCGCGCCGCAATCCTTGACCAGGCCAAACAACCGCTCGGCGGGCGGCGTCAGCGGCTTGGGCGGGCGGCTGACGCCGCCGTGGAGTTCGATTTCAACATCGTGACCCGCCGCAATCTCGGCGATCAGGGCAGTGAAATAATGCTCGAACTGACCCTGCGTTTCGGCTTCGCGGATGCGCAGGTTGAAGCGCAATATGGCCAGATCCGGCACGACATTATTGGCGCCACCGCCGTCGATCCGCGCCGGGTTGATAGTCAATCCATCCCGTTCGATGGCTTTCAGCCGAACGGTCATCGCCGCAGCCGCGACGATCGCATTACGCCCTTCCTGCGGATTGCGCCCCGCGTGGGCAGCGCGGCCGCGGAATGTCAGGCTGTAGTTTCCGCTGCCACCACGCGCGCCGGCCAGCGTCCCATCGGGCAGGGCGGAGGGCTCGTAAGTGAGTGCCGCCAGCTTGCCATTGGCCAGCGCTGCAATCAGCGGCGCGGAGGAGAGACTGCCGGTTTCCTCGTCCGAGTTGATCATCACGTCATATCCGATGGAAGGCGCCGCCGCCGTTTTCTCAAATGCGGTCAATGCCGCAAGGATCACGGCAATTCCGCCCTTCATGTCTGCAGTGCCTGGTCCGATCAGCGTTTCATCATCAAGCCAGCGCTGGGTCTGAAAGGGGTGATCGGCGGCAAAGACCGTATCCATGTGCCCGGTCAGCTGCAACCGCCGGGGTGCGGCGGGACGAACCCTAAGCACCAGATGTTTGCCAAAATCCGTCGCGACTTCGCGTCCGTCAGCTGCAACGGTGGTGACGGGGGCGGGCTGCTCCAGGGTTATGTCTCCGGGCAGGGCGGCAAACGCATCTGCGAGCAACGCGGCCTGCAACGCCAGCCCGGAAAGGTTGCCGGTGCCGGTGTTGATTGCGCTCCATGCCTGAACCTGCCTGAGCATCGGAGCGGCGTCGATGTTGGCGATGAGCGCCTGTTCGCGAGTTGAAAGCTGTTGCATATGAAACCGGGTCTAGCCGACTGGCCGGTCCAGTCCAACCCCCGGACTTGCGCCTGCCAACCGCTTTCTGGCGATTGCCAATTCTTCGCAGTTGCGGCATAGCCTTGGCCACTCCTCCCCCGGGATTGTCATTCATCCGCCGTGACGCGAAGCAACTGCGCGGCGCCATTTACTGTGAGGCATAATGAGCGATCGGGTTGAACTGGCTGGCTTCAAAGTGGATGCGCGGCTTGCTGCATTTGTCGGCGATGAAGTGCTGGCTCCGCTGGACATGGACCCGGCGGCTTTCTGGGCGGGCTTTGCGGCGTTGGCGAACCAGTTTGTTCCGCAAAACCGGGCTTTGCTGGCCAAGCGCGACAACTTGCAGTCGCAGATCGACGCCTGGCACATCGCTCGCGCCGGCAAGAAACTCGACATCGGTGAATATCGCGGCTTCCTGACCCAGATCGGTTATCTGGTGCCGGAACCCGCGCCATTCAGCATCACAACCCAAAACGTCGATCGCGAGATTGCCGGCATGGCCGGGCCGCAGCTCGTAGTGCCCATGCTCAATGCCCGCTTCCTGCTCAATGCCGCCAATGCCCGCTGGGGCAGCCTTTATGACGCCTGGTACGGCACTGACGCGCTTGATGCACCCGCAGCAATGCCGGGCGGCTATGATCCGGATCGCGGCGCGGCGGTGATCAGGGCGGGGCGCGCATTCCTCGATCTGTCGGTGCCACTCGAAGCGATGAGCTGGGCCGATTGGGATGGGAACGGCACGCCTCCGCTCGCCGATGCGGGCCATTACCTTGGCTACAAGGACGGCGGGCTGCTGCTGTGCCAGCATGGCCTGCATATAGAGCTGGTGCTGGATCGCAGCCATCCGGTTGGCGCGACCGACAAGGCAGGGATTGCGGACATCGTCCTCGAATCCGCGCTGACGACGATTTGCGATCTTGAGGATTCGATTGCAGCGGTCGATGCGGAAGACAAGCTGGCTGCCTATCGCAACTGGCTGGGGGTTATCCGCGGGGATCTGTCGGAAAGCTTCGAGAAAGGCGGCAAGACCCTTACCCGCGCGCTCGAACCCGACCGGGAATGGACCGCCAAGGATGGCAGCGCCCTGACCTTGCCTGGGCGCAGCCTTCTGTTTGTTCGCAATGTCGGACATCTGATGACCAATCCGGCGATACTTTTGGCGGACGGCAGCGAGATTCCCGAGGGCATCATGGACGCGGTGATCACCAGCGCGGCGGGTGCGCAGGATATCGCGGGCCTCGGTAAATATCGCAATTCCCGTGAAGGCAGCATCTACATCGTCAAGCCCAAGATGCATGGGCCCGAAGAAGCCGCTTTCACCAATGCGTTGTTCGATGCCGTGGAGGATCTGCTCGGTCTGCCGCGCCATACCGTCAAGGTAGGTGTGATGGACGAGGAACGGCGCACCAGCGCGAACCTTGCCGCCTGCATCCATGCCGTCAAAGACCGGATCGTGTTCATCAACACCGGCTTCCTCGACCGGACGGGGGACGAAATCCATACTTCGATGCGCGGCGGACCGATGATCCGCAAAGCAGAGATGAAAGCGAGCGACTGGATTGCCGCTTACGAAAAGCGCAATGTCACTATCGGCCTTGCCTGCGGACTTTCCGGCAGGGCGCAGATCGGTAAGGGGATGTGGGCTGCGCCAGACCGGATGCATGCGATGATGATCGAAAAAATCGGCCATCCGCGGTCGGGCGCGAACACCGCCTGGGTGCCATCCCCTACCGCCGCGACTCTCCATGCGATGCATTATCATCATGTCGGGGTGTTCGACATTCAACGCGATCTGGCCAAGGAGGCAATTCCCTCGCTCGACCGGCTGCTGACTGTGCCGCTGGCCCAAGGCGTCAACTGGTCAGAAGCCGAAGTGCGCGAAGAGCTGGACAACAACGCCCAGGGGTTGCTGGGCTATGTGGTGCGCTGGATCGATCAGGGCATCGGCTGCTCCAAGGTGCCAGATTTCAACGACATCGGCTTGATGGAAGACCGCGCGACCTTGCGGATTTCCAGCCAGCATATGGCCAACTGGCTGCTGCACGGAGTGTGCAGCAAGGAGCAGGTGATGGCATCGCTGCAACGCATGGCGGTTAAGGTCGACGCCCAGAACGCCGGCGATCCGCTGTACGAGCCGATGGCCGGGCGGTGGGAGGAAAGCCTGGCGTTTCAGGCTGCGTGTGAGCTGGTATTCAAGGGCGTCGAGCAGCCCAGCGGCTATACCGAACCGCTGCTGCACAGCTGGCGGCAGCGCAAGAAGGCTAGCTCAAAATCCGCGCCACACTGACAAACTCCGCGACGCTCAGCGTCTCGGCGCGCCGGGATGGGTCGATTCCCAATTGCTCCAGCGCGGCCAACGCGCCCGGCAACCCCTTCAGGCTCTGGCGCAGCATTTTGCGGCGCTGGCCGAAGGCGGCTTCGGTAACCCGTTCCAGCATCCGCGCCGAAACCCCTTCTGGCATCGCTTCGGGGGTCACATGAATGATCGCCGACATCACCTTGGGCGGCGGGGTGAAGGCGCTGCGGTGGACTTTCATGGCGAGCTTTGCGGTGCTGCGCCACTGCGCCAAAACCGCCAGCCGCCCGAAGGCACCGCCGCCCGGTTCGGCGATGATCCGCTGGGCCACTTCCTGCTGAAACATCAGCGTTAGCGAGCGCCACTGCGGCGGCCAGACTTCTCCGCCCAGCCAGCCAACGAACAGCGCGGTGCCGACATTATAAGGCAGATTGGCAACGATATCATATGGTTCGGTAAACAGCGTCGAAGGGTCGATCTTCAACGCATCGCCCTCAATCACGGTCAGCTGGCCGGGGAAAACAGCCTGCAACTCGGCCAGCGCGGGGAGGCAGCGGCGGTCCATTTCGATCGCGGTGACCCGCGCTCCGGCGCGCAGCAAAGCGCGGGTCAGCCCGCCGGGGCCGGGACCGATTTCGAGCACCGCGCGGTCCTTGAGATCGCCCGGAATTTTGGCGATCCGGGACAGCAATTGTTCGTCGAACAGGAAGTTCTGGCCGAGCGCCTTGGTGGCGAAAAGTCCATGTGCGGCAATGACTTCGCGTAAGGGGGGGAGGGTCACCCTGCGGCTCGTCCGGCGGCGCATTCACCGGCCATGCGGATTGCGGCGATGGTCGCTCCGGCATCGGCAATACCCTTGCCCGCGATGGAAAAAGCGGTGCCGTGATCGGGCGAGGTGCGGATGATCGGCAGGCCCAGCGTGATGTTGACACCATTATCAAAATCGAGCGCTTTCAATGGAATAAGCGCCTGATCGTGGTACATGCACAGCGCCACATCATAGGTTTCGCGGGCGCGGGCGGCGAACAGCGCATCGGCCGGATGCGGCCCGGTGGCGTCGATTCCAGCGGCGCGCAGCGCGGCGATGGCGGGCGCAATGAGCCGCGCCTCCTCATCGCCGAAGCGGCCGTCTTCACTGGCATGCGGGTTGAGCGCCGCCACGGCGAGGCGGGGTGAGACGATCCCGAAATCCATTTGCAACGCCAATGCAACGACTTTGCACCGTCGTTCGATCAGTGCGGCGGTCAGCGCGGACGAAACTTCGGCCAGCGCGATGTGAACCGTCAGCGGCACGGTCCGCAGATTCGGCCCCGCCAGCATCATGACCGCGTCCTGTGGTACCACTCCGCAAGCGGCGGCGACGAATTCGGTCTGGCCGGGAAAAGCGAAGCCCACTTCGGCGAGGCGTGACTTGGCGATGGGTCCGGTGACCACGCCGCTTGCCTTGCCACTAACCGCAAGCCTGGTCGCTTCGGTCAGCGAGGCCAGTGCCAGCTCGGCCCCGGCGCGATCGGGCAAGCCGGGGTGATAGGCGCCTTCCAGTTCGCCGAGCACGGGCAGCGCTGAACCGAAAGCTGCGGCAGCCTCGTGTGGTGAGGTAATCTTCCTGATCGGCACGGCGAGGCCCCGCGCTGCAGCTGCTTCGGCAAGCAGCACCGCACCGCCTACGACGAAGAACGGGGAAAGCCGCTCGTCTTCTCGCCGTGCCCAGGCCGCGGCGATCAGTTCCGGCCCGACGCCAGCGGGATCGCCCAGCGACACCGCAAGCGGGGGCATAATTCTCACCCTAGTTGTAGTCGATCACCGCATCGCGGCGGAGATCGCGCAGATAAGTCTGGGCGCGCTTGCTGACCCGGTCATCTTCCATCTGCTGCTGGAGCTGGTCGAAGTTCGGCCCGGATTCAACCTTCGGATCATCGCGGCCGCACAGCATCAGTACGCGCACACCGTCGCTGACCGATCCGAACGGCGGCGTGCTCTCGCCGATGCTCAGGCCAAGGATCAGATCCTGCAGCGCCTTGGGCAAATCGCGGGCTTTCAGCTGATCGTTGCCGACCACTTGCGCGCCAATCCCGGCGGCAATGCCATCGACCGTGCCGCAGCCCTGCGCACCCTTCATTGCCTCGCCAAATTGCTTGGCCCGCGCTGATGCCTGCGCTTCGGTCGTGCCGGCCGGGAAGGCAATCGAAACCTGTTTGAGGCTGAGGATCGCATCGCGCGGATCGGCGGTCAGCACCTGACGCTTGTCGATCAGGTACAGGATCGAGAAACCACCGCGGATTTCAACCGGGCCAACCAGCTGACCGGGCGACAATTCCTTTGCTGCCGTGCCCAGCTCGGGCGGCAGCTGGGCGAGGCGGATCCAGCCCAGATCGCCGCCGACCGCTGCGGTCGAGGCTTCGGAAAACTGCCGGGCATAGCCGACAAAGCTGCCGCCCTGCCTGAGCTGTTCGACGATTTTCTTGGCGTTTTCGAATACTGCCGCCTGGGTTTCCGGGGTCGAAGAGAGGAAGATTTCCCCGATCCTGTATTCCTCGGTGCCCTTGGCCGCCTGTAGCCGCGCCAGCATTTCTTTCACTTCTTCATCCGCGACATTGACGAACGGCTGGACATTGCGGCGCAGCAGCCGCTGCCACGAAAGCTCGCCGCGGATCTGGCGCTTGAGCGAGCCCGACGACGAGCCGATCCGGGACAGATAGGCGTCCATCGCCTTGGGGTTCTGGCTGAAATTCTGCTGGGCGACGCGGGCGTAGGTCTGCTCGACCTCATCCTCTTCGACCGAAACGTCCTGCGCCTTGGCTTCCTGGATCTGCAGCGTCTCGTCGATCAGATTGCGCAATACCTGCAAGCGCAGTCGCTGCAATTCCTCGCCGACGACCTTGCCATCACTGGCGCTGACCACCAGCGCAACCCGCTGATCGACATCGGTGCCGGTAATGATGTCACCGTTAACCACTGCGGTGGCCCGGCGATAGTTGGGATCGTTCTTGCCGAAAATCGTCACATTTTCAGGAATAGTGATCGCCCCCTGCGGGGTGGCATCCTGCGCGGTCGCGCCGCCCGCCAAGGCAGCAGCAAAACCAAGCGCAACAACGGCGCGGGCAGAAAAACGAAGAGGCAAAGTGCGTGTCACCAAGAACCAAATCCTATTTGCGGACCCGAAAAGCCGGACCGAACTTGACCCGCGCAATGATGCCGGGAGGCTTAACCGAAGCTGAGCAGGCGCCGGATAGCGCGTTTGCACCGGACTGCCAACTGGGGGAGGGAATATCGTTGATTCCGACCTGC